>CAZAKX010000258.1:0-3561 GCA_964485915.1 uncultured Nitrospira sp.
CGATTTCCGGTCGCATCACACGAGCAGCGCCTCGTTGCAATGACAGATGAGGGTACAGAGCCACGACGACACGGGGTGTCAGCTCCTTCCGAAGGAAGAGCTCCCCTGCAAGGAAGAAGATGGCGCAGAAAACACCAGCTCCTAGCGCTAGCTTTCCTAGTGCCCCGTCGAAGGTCAAGGGAGCGGTGTGAGTCGGCTGAATCTCCACTCCACTTGGATCGATCACCGACCCCGCCATGGTCGTCACCAGTACAAAACGGAACGTATACGGGTTAAAGGAGCACAATCATCGTGAGAGCGATTTTTACTCGGACTGCCCAAACGACAGGAATCTACGAGGAGTGTGGTTTTCCGACAACTAGTGAGAGGCTCTAATTACGGCCCTATTAATACCTGGAATACAATCAGATATGTTGGCATCAACCAGGTCGCACCGGCGATCTCGACCCAGGGAATGCCCCTGGGTAGTTCGCTCCCAATCCAGGCTAGCGCCTTAAGAACAGAGCCAAAGTCGATGCGGTATGGGGTAGAGTTTTAGGCGGATTGGGGAGGGGAGGGTTGAGGGTGCTCGGTCGCAAGTCCTTGTACAATGGCGTAGCGGACTAATTCAGCTGTCGTATGGATATCCAAATCCCTCATCAGGCAGTTCTTATGGAACTCGACGGTTTTCACGGATAGTCCGAGCAATTCGGCAATCTCCTTTGTCGCCTTCCCTTCCCCGATCAATTGCAACACTTCGCGTTGTCGAGGGGTCAACTGCTCAATGGATCCTTTCACGGCGGGTTGTTCTTCGGCCTTCAAGGCTTTTTCTATGACCGGTTTCGCAATAGACGGAGTCAGATAGTACTTCCCCGCCAAGACAGCCTCGATCGCCTGAGGTAATTCCGAGACGGCAGATTGCTTTAACAAGTAGCCGTTCCCTCCGGCTTTGAAGGCTTCGGTGGCATACTGTGGGCTCGCATGCATCGTGAGAAAGAGGATCTTCGTCTCCGGAAGCACTTTCTTGAGTTGGCGGGCTGCCTCAAAACCATTTAACAGCGGCATCGAGATATCCAGTAACACCAGGTCCGGTTTCAGCCGCTCCGCCGCTTCGATCAAGGCCCGACCGTCCTCGACCATTCCGGCCACGTCATACTGGTCTTCGAGCAGTTTGCGCACACCGGCCAGCAGAATGGAATGATCATCGGCCATCAGCACACGTGGCTTTTTCATCATCACCCTTTCAAGATCATCTCCGCAACCGGAGGGCGCATCCCGATGCGAAATGTGACATATGAGGGACGGCATCAGTGGGCGCTGCTCGTCTCCGAAAGTGGCACCCACGCATGGACCTCCGTGCCATAGCCGGCCTTGCTCCTCACATGAAACGTGCCATGGAGCGCCCTCACACGCTCCATCATGCTGGTCAAACCCAGTCCTTTTGGAAGCGCAGCATCCTTCGATTGTTCAAACCCACGCCCGTCGTCATGGACACATACTCCCAACCCATTCCTGGTGCACAGAAGACGCACGAGGACATTGGCGGCCTCTGCGTGTTTTTTCACGTTCTGGAGACTTTCTTGCAAAATGCGATAGAGACAGGTCGCCTGCGCCGGCGGGATCGAGGCCGGCACCTCTCCGATCACAATCTCTGTCGTCAATCCCGTCCGTGTAGAAAACTCATCAACGCATTCACGAATGGCGGCTTCCAGGCCGACATGTTCAAGCAACGAGGGATGAAGCTGATGTGCCAGGCGCTGGAGCTCGGTCGTAAGCTGCTCCGTCTTTTTCCCCATCTGCATGAGGAGACTCGAGTGTGATGCGCCTGACTCAGATGTTGGGAAAGAAGACAATCGTTGCAGATCGATCGTCAGTGCAGCGAGTCGTTGGGTGAAATCGTCGTGGAGATCTCGGGCGATTCGTTTCCGTTCCTGCTCCTGGGCCCAGAGAAGTTTGGTCGTCAAGGCTTGAAGCTCTGCCTGCTGGTCGCTCAGTGCTTTCTGGTTCTGCAACAGTACCCTCTCAGCACGCTTACGCTCGGTGATATTCTCTGTAAATATGATGATGCCTCCCACGCGCCCATCGCTCGTTTGCCAAGGTCTCATCTCCCAGCAGAGCCATTGCTCAATACCGTCGGCTCGTTCAACCCTGTCTTCTTCCTCTCGTACGATCTCACCTGCCAACCCACGCTGATGCACAGCCTTCCACTGCGCTGGAATCTCCGAGAAGACTTCATAGTGTGAGCGATCGATCACGTCCCTGTCACTCAAACCATAGTCCGTCATCCATCGGCGACTCGCGGCGAGATAGTTCATGTCACGGTCGAACATGGCCAGCGCCACCGGGGCATGCTCGATGAATAAGCGAAGCCGTTCCTCGCTTTCGCCCCTGGCTTCCTGCGCCGCTTTGACCTGACGGGCCGACTGCTTTTGCGTGACCAGGATCCAGGCGATGCCGAGCAACAGCGCCGTCGCCATGATTCGATTCGAGCTATCGTGCTGCGCGATCGCGCCCGGAGACAGTTCTGCTCCAGCCCAGGTCAGCGACACGGTTGCCCCGGCCATGATCATGGTGCTCTGCAGGTCCGGTGTCAACCGAGTGAGGAGAACCGGTAACGCATAGAGCATACACACCGCATAGCCGAGCGGAGACAGTAAATCGATCACAAACAGAACGACGGCGATCCCAGCAGAAGCAAGCCAGCTGCTCAACATCAGGTAGTTTTTCGTTTCCTTCTCTGACTTGGTCTCGCCTCGAAACGGTGGAATAGGTGCAGGAGGATCACTAACTGTGGAGGAAGGAAACGCTTTGGTCGGGTTCTGAAGGGAGAGGAATCCCATCCGACCATCTTAGATGTCGGAATACATCTATCACAAGGGTGGGGCGCGGTCTGGCATTTCAAGAACTCGTCTCCCGATCGAACTATCACCTGCGTCTGGGCAAACACACGCCACGGTACTGATCGACGGCCTGAGAGATGATATTGTGCAACTGTTCGGATGATGTCCCCTTGTCAAGCACCGTGCGTGCGCCGGCCCTCAATAGCGCTTCTTGCTTGTTTGTTCCCGTCTCAAACGAGAGACCGATGATGCATACAGAGGGATGCGCTCGTAAGATTCGCTCTGTCGCTTCAATGCCGTTCATTCTCGGCATACGAATATCCATCACAACCACATCAGGGCTCAACTTGTCAGTCAGCCGGACTGCCTCTTCGCCATCTGCTGCCTCGCCTACTAATTCAATGTCAGGCCATCGGGCAACATGGTTGCGCAGGGCTTGTCGAACCATGCTGTGGTCATCGACAAGCAACAAGCGAATGCGCCTCACCGGCGATCGGTGTGGTGTTGAACTCCGAGCAAGGGAGGCTGAGTGAGTCGGCATAGGGATTTCCTGCTCAGTTTGGAGTCCAGGCCTGGGTCTATGCACGGCTAATCAGATTGACACGTTCATACCGTGTAGGTCCCGCCGGCATCCAATCGTTATCCGGACTTGTCCTTATACATAGACATGAGACGAATCGGATGAAACTAGGGTCTGGCTCTGTTTCTCATACGAATATTGCTGGTGTGGCAGTCAGAGGAT
>CAZAKX010000259.1:0-3558 GCA_964485915.1 uncultured Nitrospira sp.
CTTCTCGATAGCAGTCTTCTGCGCGGGCAAACTCATTCATGAGCGCGCAGGTATTACCGAGGTTGCCGAGAGATGCCGAAAGCGCCTGTTGGTTGACGGCCGTTCGATCATCGGCCACCGCTGCTTCCCAGGCAGCGCGAGCCTGAACCAGATTTCCGCGATGGAGAAAAATCCTGGCCCGATGTTTATCGTCGTCCGACATGCTCAGCACTGCAGAGCTTAGTCTCCGCCCTTCGGGGTGTCCCGCTTATATTCAACCTGCAGCTCGTCTTGTTCCTCGAGCCCTAACCCAGCGCGGAAGGAGCCGTGCAATTCGGTGACGCACTCGATGTCCCGAGGGTTCTTGCCTTCATGGGAGACGAGATAGGCTTCGGACAATTTTAGTCCTGTCTCAAAGTGCCGTGCGATCGTCTCCTCCGTCACCTGCTGCCAAGTGATGTAGATGCAGAAGGCCTGGAAAGAATGGGCATTGGGGTACTGCTGTGCCATGGAGAGTAATCCTTCATAGGCTTCCCGGGCGGTAGTGCCGGCATTGGTGGAAAAGGTTTCTTCCAGCTCAACAGCCATATCCCAATCGCCGCCGAGTTCGACTTCGGCTTGGTGAAAAGCTTCTTGTGCAGCAAGGGCAGGATCGAATTGCATATGGAGACTCAACCTCGGTCAAGCATCTTGTCGTAGTCGGCATGGGTTCCGATCCAGATCCACTGTATCCCATCTGGAACTTCCAAGCCTAGGACCCGATAATGGTCGCCGACTCGTGACTGACCACAATTCGCCGATGCATTTTAGGTGTAGAGAAGGATGCCTGGAATTTTCTTTGAGGAACGCGAAGTTCTTATCTGCCAAGGTGCAAGCGTCTTGGGGAAGAGCGTGGTATGCGGTCCAGAACCGTGACGAGGCATAATGTTTCACAGAGGCCGGGAGGTGCCTTGCTTAAATTCGGTACGGGCTTCTGCAATCAGCGAACCTAGTCTGCCGGATTTGAGGTCGTTCTTGATCTGCTGGTCCCACAAGCGGGCGTCGAACTCCAGGAACCACGCCCGGAATTGAGCCAAATCGTTGGGAGGAAGATTGGAAACTCGCTGTTCTAGTTGCTCAACTTCATTCATAGCGCACCTTCATGAATATGCCACATTGTACATTAATTGGTCGGATATCGACTAGCGATTCTTCTGCGGGTTTGCTAGGGGGAAAACAGCTCAATGAGAGGAAAAGAAATAGAGGATTGATACCAATAGAACCGTCTTGGACTCCACATTCCGTATCAGTCGGTTCTGGAAATACTTGAATTCGTGTTTACGCCAGAATGGAAACAGAAGCAGGCCGGTCGTACTGTCCTCAACCCACTTGCCACCCTTCAGGTATTCAACAGTCCACCTATGGGGAGCTGTTCCCCGGTAAGATACTTTGAGCCTACATTGTTCGGATAGTCCCCAAGCGAAGCAATTGAGAGCATCCTCGGGCTCAGTGAAATGTTCCTGCCAGCCAGAGAAAGATACGACATATTCATGGGATCCCACTGATAGCGATACTTCAAAACCAGAACCATCCGCAGGGAATACGGTAATCGTACCTTCTCCCTCTTCATAGCGAATGCCAGGATATTTAGTCAGGCGATTCTTTATGGCAGCCATTAGGTCCATATGAACCCACTCTTACCCGTCAATTTATTGGTTTAGTGGTGTTCTGC
Organism: uncultured Nitrospira sp.; assembly: GCA_964485915.1. Classification (GTDB taxonomy): domain Bacteria; phylum Nitrospirota; class Nitrospiria; order Nitrospirales; family Nitrospiraceae; genus Nitrospira_D. The sequence goes on from CAZAKX010000259.1 coordinate 1,691, forward strand.
CCAGAGATTTCTATAAATGCATTGGCGGGCGCTCCCATCACGTTTACTTTCCTTCTCGCTGCTCTGTAGACTGCAAGTATCTTGCGATGAGCACTGAGAACCCAATTCCCACTACAAAACCTGAGCCAGTTTCGACCGATCCCGTCGATCGAGTCATCCACTACCATAATAGGACGAAGCACCATTTCAATCGCTACGCCCGTTCATTGGGGTATCTTGATTGGGCGAATCAGCCTGATCCATTTCGAAGGTTCGAGGGTGCTCAGCTAACCTCCCTTCCACTGCTCAAGCCGGATGAAGAGCCGCTGTCGCCTGCCTATGACGCGATTTACGAACGAGGAGCCGTTTCCTGTCAGCCTGTCAGTTTGCAGACCTTATCCCGTTTCTTCGAATTCGCCTTGGCGCTGTCGGCATGGAAGAAGGCTGGGGAGTCGGAATGGGCGCTGCGAATGAATCCTTCGTCCGGTAATTTACATCCGACGGAAGGCTACATTGTTATACCAAAGATCGATGGGCTCAGCTTGAAGCCAGGTCTGTACCATTACGCGCCGAAAGAACATGGGCTGGAATTGCGCACCGAGTTTCCTGCTGAGTCAGTTGCTCGGTTGCTGGCTCCATTTCCTTCTGGCACCTTTCTCTTCGGACTCACGTCGGTTCATTGGCGAGAAGCCTGGAAATATGGTGAACGGGCATTTCGCTACTGTAATCATGATGTGGGCCATGCAATCGGAACTGCACGAATAGCTGCTGCCACGCTTGGCTGGAACATGACCCTGCTGGACGGTGGGGATCAAGATACGTCGGCGATGCTGCTCGGGACGGATCGCAGGGAGGATTTTGGCGAGGCTGAGCCGGAACATCCGGACTGTTTGGCGGTGGTCTGGTCTGCTGGAGAGGTGAGTCGTAAGGAGTTAGTGGTGAGTGGTGGTGGAGGCCAGATGCCGTTGTTTCTAGATACGACCATCGTGAAGGAGTTGTCCGGTGCAACATGGTATGGGAAAGCGAATCGATTGAGCCAAGAGCATGGCGTGCATTGGGACATCATCGACGAAGCAGCAGGAGCATCTTGGAAGCGCGTGGCCGCTGAACCTCTGATTCCGCTTCCATCTTCTCACATCACCCCTTACTCCTTACCCCTCACGCCTCACAGCCCGTTGGCCGGCCAGATCATTCGCCAGCGCCGGAGCGCCGTCGCGTTTGACGGCAAGACCTCAATTTCTGCATCCACATTTTTTCGCATGATGCAGCGGGTCATGCCGTTGGCTGAATGTTCACAGTTGGAGCGACCGATGCCGTGGGATGCCTGGCCCTATGATCCAACGATTCATCTTCTAATATTTGTTCATCGGGTGGATGGGTTGACCCCGGGGTTGTATTGCCTGGTACGGGATCACAAGAAACTCCCGTTCGTTCAGCAGGCCATGAACCTCGAACTCAACTGGACGATCGCACCTGGTTGCCTAGAAGGGCTTCCTCTGTATTGGCTACTGGAGGGCGATGCGAGGAAACTGGCTGTGCAGGTGAGTTGCCATCAAGACATTGCCGGCGACAGTGCCTTCTCGTTTGGCATGGTGGCCGAGTTCGAGGGGAGCTTGCGAGAGCGCGGCGCCTGGTGGTATCCACGCATGTATTGGGAAGCGGGCTTGCTCGGGCAGGTCCTGTATCTGGAAGCGGAGGCGGCTGGAGTGCGCGCGACGGGAATCGGCTGTTTCTTCGATGATCCAGTTCACGAAATCGTCGGCATTACGAATGAAGCCTTGCAATCGCTCTATCATTTCACGATCGGCGGACCGGTTGAAGATCGAAGACTGCAGACATTGCCGCCGTATCACCACTTGCCGCTCCATTCATGACCGGTGAGAGGGACG
>CAZAKX010000260.1:0-3554 GCA_964485915.1 uncultured Nitrospira sp.
TATAGGCTTGAATGAATGCGATACCGAATTCGAGTCCATAGATCGCCACCGTAAATGCAAAAGGCAACCATCCGATCAATAGCCCACCGCCGATCGTCAGGCTGAACAGGACGGCGAGCATCACATGGCCGGCCGTCATATTGGCAAATAACCGAACAGCCAGTGAAACGGGCCGTGCCACTTGGCTGATGATCTCGATCGGAATCATCAAGGGCACGAGCCACCCTGGTGTACCGGGCGGGACAAGAATGCCCAGGAACTTCGCCCCATGGAGCATAAACCCTAGAACCAAACTGATCCCGTAAACCACAAAGGAAAACACAGCCGTCACGATGATTTGGCTTGTTACCGTATAACTTCCCGGGATCAGCCCGATGAGATTGCTGAACAGAATAAACAAGAACAGAGTGGCGATGAGGGGGAAGAAGCGCATCCCTTCCTTCCCCATGGTATCCAGGATCATGCTCCGGATGAAGTCCACCATCATTTCCGCCAGGCTCTGCATTTTCCCAGGCACCAGCTTGCGCGCAGATCCAGCCATCACCATGAGCACCGCTGCCACCGCGATGACAATCCACATGAACACGACGGCCTTATTGATGGAAATGTCTATTCCAGCAAGGGAAATCGGAATCCAATTTTCCAGCTCAAATTGATGAAGCGGGCTCTCTTCCACAATACTCCTGTGTTGTCTCTATCGGCAGTCGTTATGTTTTCGGCCACTGTTGGGCCGATCGATACGCATTCCTCATACCTGCGACGAGGCCTAACACCAAGCCTCCGATCATTCCCCATGGGGTAGAATCGAACAGATATGTATCACACGCCCACCCCAATCCTCCCCCGACAATCAGCGCAGCCAGCAGATCGGTTGCCATCCGAACCGCTTGACCGAGCCCCGCGTATAAGGGATCTTGTGAGGGGGCCATTTGAGACCCATGGGAGGCGAGAGCACAAACACAGAACTCTGCCGTTGATGGGCTCGCAATTTAAGCAAAACTCTGCTTGCAATGTCAAGCCGTTAGAGGCCTACCTCTGAGGAAATCTCTGCGGTATAGTGGGTTCGTACTTTTCACGAAGGACCTGACCGTCCATGCGGCTAACCGCTTCGTCGTCGTTATCATTCTTGCATGGGCCTCCTTCGTCCCTCATTGTGACGCGTCCCTGTCCTTCGGCGAGTCCCTTCGAACTATACTCGAGAATCGCCTCAGCTCGACACCCATCCTTTCTCTTTGAAAGCGGCAACGGTGGCGGGGCCATGGGACGATATTCCTACTTCGGCACCGACCCCTATCAGACCTTGACCGGCACAGCCGATCAGTTCGTTCAACACTCGACTCTAGGCCGCACCGAATCGGGGTTAGGTCCGTATCAACGTTTGATGCATCTTGTGAACAGCCAGCGGATCGAGCGTCTTCCCGGAGGTCCACCGTTTTTTGGCGGGGCTATTGGGTATTTCAGCTATGACCTCGCCCGACAATTCGAACAGCTCCCATCGCTGACCCAGAATAGCCTGGCCTGCCCGGATCTGGGCTTCGCATTTTTTGATGTCGTGGGAGCCGTCGATCATGAGCTAGGCACTTTAATCCTGATGTTCTGCCCTCCACTCGAACGATTCTTCGGTGAGCCTCGCGACAAACTGTTTCGTGAGGGGACGGATCGCCTTGCCGCCTTCGACGCTCAGTTGAGCAGGTCTGTCGCGGCTGAATCTCGATATGAAGAGCTAGAACGCCTTACCTTCACACCAGAACAATCCCGATCGACCTATATCCAGAGCGTCCGGCGTTGCCAGGAATACATCGCGTCCGGGGACATTTACCAAGCCAACTTGTCACACCGTTTCAAAGTGAACTGCGAGGCGCTGACTCAGGGAGAACTTCAAGCCGACTTATCCGCTTATCGACGCCTGCGAGCCCTGAACCCTTCCCCTTTCTCAGGGATACTCCGGTTCGATGCCGTTCGCCTCATCAGTTCATCGCCCGAACGGCTTGTTCGCCTTGATGGTCGTCGGGCCGACACCAGACCGATCGCCGGAACCAGGCCACGCGGGGGAACGGTGACAGCCGATCAGCAGCTTGTCACGGAACTGCACGGAAATGAAAAAGAGCGCGCCGAACACATCATGTTGGTAGACCTGGGGCGGAATGACCTCGGCCGTGTGTGTCGATATGGCAGCGTTCGCGTGGAAGAACTCATGACCTTGGAGCAATATTCCCACGTCAACCACTTGGTCTCTCAGGTATCAGGCACCTTACGAAACCACGTCACAGGTTTCGACCTGCTCAAGGCCATGTTCCCAGGGGGAACAATTACCGGCGTCCCAAAGATTCGCTGCATGGAAATCATCGAGGAACTAGAACCAGTCCGACGCGGTCTATATACCGGGTCAATGGGTTACCTCAGCTGGAGTGGAGACCTCGATTTCAATATCGTGATCCGCACGCTCGTGATGATAAACGGCATGGCCTCTCTTCAGGTCGGAGCAGGGATCGTGGCCGACTCCGATCCGGCGCGTGAATACGAAGAAACCATCCATAAGGCTCAGGCCTTTTTCAGCGCGTTTTCATAACGAAATGTGGATCTACCTGAATGATAAGTTCGTGCAAGAACACGATGCCGTAATCTCAGTGTTCGATCATGGATTTCTGTACGGAGATGGAGTCTATGAAACGATTCGCTCCTACGGCCCTCGCCTTTTCATGCGAGATCAGCATCTGTCACGCCTGTTTCGTTCCGCGGAAGCCATTGGGTTGACGATTCCTATTCCCCTGAAAGAATGGGCCGACATTCTCCATGAAGCCATGGCACGCAACGCAGTCGGGACCGACCAACAAGATGCCTACTTGCGCATCACGGTTTCGCGAGGAGCCGGAGAGATTGGTTTGAATCCTGCGCTGTGTCCATCGCCGACTGTTGTTGTCATGGCCAAACCGCTTGCCCCTCCTGCATCGGTTCTCTATGAAAGCGGCGTCAACATCATCGTTGCGTCCACCAGACGGAATCTGCCGAGTGCATTGCCGCCACAAGTTAAGGCGCTGAACTTTTTGAACAACATCCTCGCCAAACGCGAAGCCATTGCCGCAGGCGCATTCGAGAGTGTCCTGCTGAATTGGGAGCACCATCTGACCGAATGCACAATCAGCAACCTCTTCTTCGTGACCGACGGTCAACTACGAACTCCCGCCCTGGAATGTGGTTTGCTTGATGGCATCACCAGAGGGATTGTAATTCGGCTGGCTGGTGAGCTCCCTATTCGCATCGAAGAGGGACGCTTTACTGTCGACCAGTTGTATCAGGCAGACGAATGTTTTCTCACCAACACCAGCATGGAAATCATGCCCGTATCCATGGTCGATACTAAGAAGATTGCAAGAGGGAAACCAGGCCCCGTGACGCTGAAGCTCAGAGCGCAATTTCTGGAGGCCCGTGAGCGTTTTTGGGAGCCTATCTGCTCGTCATGAACTACCGATCTTCCTGTTTTCCCATCATCCTCCAGCTGTTCCTAACGGCATAAGATCTGCATTTCCTTGACAGTCTGTTACAGACTGCTATCG
>CAZAKX010000261.1:0-3549 GCA_964485915.1 uncultured Nitrospira sp.
GACACTCTGGTTCGATCCGACAGGGTGATTTCATCCAGGCCATCCATCCCATGAATGACGAAACAATGCTGTGATCCCAGCTCCAACAGGACTCGCCCAAGGATGTCCGTCCACTTCGCATCGTAAACCCCGAGCACCTGGTGTGTGGCGCCGGCCGGATTCGCCAACGGGCCCAGCACGTTCAGAATAGTCCGGATTCCCATCTCTTGCCGCACGCCGGCACATTGTTTCATGGCACCATGGTAGAGCGGCGCAAATAAGAAACCAATGCCGACTTCGTCGATACAATCGGCCACTCGGCTCGGCTCAAGATCAATCTTCACACCGAGTGTACTCAACACATCGGCACTGCCGGATCTGGACGACACGGAACGATTGCCGTGTTTGGCCACTGTAATGCCCGCCCCAGCAACCACAAACGCCGCAGCCGTGGAGATGTTAAATGTGTTAGCCCCATCTCCACCTGTTCCACAAGTATCCACGACGACCGACGAGCCGACCCTGATTTTGGTCGCTCGCGATCGCATCGCATTGACTGAACCAACGACCTCCGCAACCGTTTCTTCCTTCTGCCTGAGCCCCATGAGGTAGGCGGCCACCTGAGCCGAGGTGGCAACTCCATCCATAATCTCCAACATGACGGCTTCGGCCTCTTGTGCGGTAAGATCGGTTCTGTCGGCCAACTTGGCGAGCGCGTCTTTGATCATAGTCACACAGAGATGGAATGATTAAAGTTTCAAGAAATTGCGGAGCAGATCTTTCCCGACGGTCGTCAGGATCGATTCCGGGTGGAATTGCACCCCCTCGACACCAAGCGTCTTATGACGGAGGCCCATAATCTCGCCTTCGGCCGTTTCAGCAGAAATCTCACAACAGTCTGGAAGATTGAGCCGGTTGACAATCAAGGAATGATAGCGCGTCGCCTCAAAGGGATTGGGCAAGGATCGAAAGATGGTCTTCCCATCGTGTTTGATCTGGGATGTCTTGCCATGCATCAGGCGGGACGCGCGAATCACTTCTCCTCCAAACGCGACGGCCATCGATTGGTGGCCCAAACAGACGCCGAGAATGGGCATCTTTCCTCCGAACCGACGGATCGCCTCCACCGATACCCCGGCTTCCTTGGGAGTACAGGGCCCAGGAGAGATCACCATCCGACTTGGCCGCAACTCCTCAATCTGCTCCATTGTAATCTTGTCGTTACGGTAGACCTGCACATCTTCACCTAATTCCCCAAGATACTGCACCAGATTGTAGGTGAAGGAATCGTAGTTATCGATGACGAGTAGCATGATGATCTCGATGGGAGCTTATACCTGATGGCTAATGGCACGAACAGAGAAAAGCACCATGCATCCTCTTGCTATCCGCCATAGGCTCTCTCTTATTCCAGCCCCTGTTCCGCCAACTCAATGGCCTTCATCATCGCACGAGATTTGTTGCACGTTTCTTCGTACTCATGCTCCGGGCTTGAGTCGGCGACGATCCCGGCACCGGCCTGGATGAACGCCCGATGGCGAGAAACGACGACCGTCCGGATATTGATGCACATATCCATATTGCCTGAAAAACTGATGTATCCCACCGCGCCGGCATACGGTCCCCGCTTGGTCGGCTCCAGCTCCTCGATGATTTCCATGGCCCTGATCTTGGGAGCTCCGGATACCGTGCCTGCTGGGAAAGACGCCTTCAACACATCATACACGGTCTTAGTCGCGCCCAACTTCCCCGTCACATTCGACACAATATGCATCACGTGTGAGTACCGCTCGACATTCATCAACGACTCGACGCGAACCGATCCCTGTTCAGCGACGCGACCGATATCGTTGCGCCCAAGGTCTACCAGCATGATGTGTTCCGCCCGTTCCTTGGAATCGGCGAGCAGTCGGCGTTCCAGCTCTACATCCTCTTCCATGGTCGTCCCGCGACGCCTGGTCCCCGCGATCGGGCGTACCGACACTATTCCGTCTTCGCATCGCACAAGAATTTCCGGAGACGAGCCGACAAGCTCCACTCCCGCAATGCGCAAGTAGTACATGTAGGGCGAGGGATTCACGACACGCAGGGCGCGATACAGCTGAAACGGTGGAGCCTGAAGATTCGTTTCCCATCGTTGCGAGAGCACACATTGAAAGATGTCTCCTGCCTTGATGTATTCCTGGGCACGAGATACCATCTTCTCAAAGTCCGCCTTGTTCATATTGGCCGTGAACCGAATCGGAGATCGTCGGCGTTTCGGCTTCACACGCTTCAGAGGCCGACGAATTCTGCCGATCATGGCTTCGATGCGCCCCGTCGCCTGGCGGTAGGCCGCGCGTATGTCTCGATCCGAGGTGGACTTCACATGAGCGTTGGCCACGACTTTGATCTTCTGCGAGACGTTGTCGAAGATGAGCAGGGTCTCGGTTAACAGAAATGCAAAGTCCGGAAGGTCGAGGTGCTCCTTTCGCCGAGAAGGGAGATTCTCGAATGTCTTCACGATGTCGTAACCAAGATAGCCGACCGCGCCCCCGACGAAGCGCGGCAGGTCCGGAACCGTCACCGGCCGATACGCTTCCATAAGCTCTCGCAGACGGTCCAGCGGTGCGCCCCGGCTAGGAATGCGTCGGCGATGTGATCCCTTCTTCACACACAGGTCACCGCGATCTTCGTAGATGAGGAGCGGAGATCCGCTTCCGAGAAAGGAGTATCGAGCCCACTTTTCCCCGCCCTGAATGCTTTCCAGCAGATAGGCCGAGGGGCCATGATCGATCTTTGCGAAGGCCGAGACCGGCGTATCATGGTCCGCCAAGATCTCCCGGAACAGCGGGATCAGATTTCCCTGTTTAGCGTAGGAGCGGAACTCGTCCAGGTTGAGAGAATACGACTCAGACCGCATATCGTTCCGCTTACTCTGCCACCAAGATGAGTTTTTGCCCGACTTCAATGATGTCATCTGGAAGATTATTCATCTGCTTCAACTTTCCCATCCCAATTCCATACCGTCGGCTGATGCTAAAGAGCGTTTCTCCGGATTTTACCACGTGCAACTTTGCATCAGCCTTCATGCTGGCGCTGATCGGCAGATCTTCGTCGGCGTGATTCTTTCGATCGACATCGCTCGGAGCGGGTTTGCTGACCCCTGCTTTTTTCTGCTTGGCCGCAGGGGAATGCCCCTTCCGCTGCATGTCCTCCAACGCTTTTCGTTCGAGCACCGTAGCTTCCCGAATTGCTTCAGTCTCTTCCTGGAGGCGACCCATCTGTTCGCGTGCCATCTGCACTTGGGACGAGAGTTCTCGATTCCTTGCCTCGAATTCTGCCAATTCGGCCTTCGCCCGCCTCACCTCACTGTCCAATTCAGCCGTTCGCTTTTCTTCTTGCGCGAGAAGACGCTGAAAATTCAAACTTCGTGCCTTTTCCGCGCTGTATTTCTCTTCCAACACCACACACCCACTGATCAGCGACCCGCTGCACAGCAGTAGCGCTAAGAGAGCGATCCCGCGTACTCGTTCACGCATTGGGTGTTCATCCTTCAACATAGATCCTCCTCCATCGCTTTTGCCCTTT
>CAZAKX010000262.1:0-3542 GCA_964485915.1 uncultured Nitrospira sp.
AAACTCCTCCGAGTGCTTGAAGAACGGACCTTGCGCCGCGTAGGCGGGTCAGCCACGATCCCAGTTGATGTTCGGTTCATGGCCGCCACAAACCGCAACTTGAAAGAGGCGGTAGCTAAAGGCGAGTTTCGCGAGGATCTCTATTTTCGCTTAAACGTCGTCGCCTTAACCGTTCCCCCGTTGCGCGAGCGTTCCGAAGACATCATTCCCCTAGCCCAGCAGTTTCTGACTCGGTCGGCTCTCTCGCTTGGAAAACCGGCTCGTGTCCTTGGAGAGAGCGCCCAAGCCCTCTTATGCCGATACACCTTTCCGGGCAATGTGCGTGAACTGAGCAATCTGATTGAGCGCGCGGTCCTCTTTTGTCCGGGTGAGACCCTCGAATCGCAACATTTCCCGTCGGACGTGCGAAGCACTCCTTCCGGACCGGTTGTGGATACTGCCTATCACACATTGACCTCATCAGATGCGACCGAACCCTCCCAGATCCACTTATCGTTTCGCCTTGGCGAATCCTTAGCCGATCTCGAGGACCGCATCATCAACGAAGTACTTCAACGTTCGAACGGAAATAAGACTCAGGCTGCCAAACACCTCGGCGTGACGCGATGGATGTTGGACCGCCGACGTAAGCCCAATTCTTGAGCGAGCACGGACGCACATCCACACAACTTCCTCGTGCGCCGACACACAGCCGGGGTCTCGTTTCATGATAGAATCTCCGGTACGATACATCCAATTCCCAAAATTTCCGCCGACCGTCAAGCCATCGCCCACTGTTTTCTCTCATAGGCTTTTGGACTGCCGATTGCATTAAATATAGGACTATCACCACGACCTGGGCAGAAGCATTGAACCGAATGATTCTGCCCTTCCTCTCAGTTTCTCGGAGTACGAACCATGATAGTACGATCTACCGGATTCATCGTTTTTCTTCTAAGTACTCTCGAGTTGGCCTTTCCCTCGCTCAGTAGCGCCGCATCCTCTCATACACAATCCGGAAGAGACATCAGCCGGTTTGCGCTGCAGTACGCCCAAGCCCTGGCCCACTCCCAGATCAATGCCTGGGCTGCTGCAGACCTAGCATGCCTCAGCCGTGCCAGGGCCGCTGTCGGAAACGCGTCGTCGAAACCGACACCTGAGATGGCTCGGCGTTGTTGGGATGAGACCGTGCTCAGCCATACCGCCATGGTAGCGCAGCAGGCGGAATCCGGCGTATTCAACGCGATAGGCAGAGAGGTGGATCTGGGTCTCTTACATGACCGACACCGTGCCACGGAAAACTGGAAGGAATACCCACCTGCGATCTTCGTGTCCCCCGCCGTCGTTCTGAAAAACCGGGCGCCAATCCCCCAGATGACCGTCGTGCGGACCAGTCCAGAGCAACGATTCGCTCTGTCAAACATCAAGGAAGGTTCGCTGGCTTCCGTGCCTGGGCATGCCGTGGATATCAAGATCGTCTACCCCGATCCTCTCACAGCACCGCTTGCGCTCAGACCAGAGGAAGTCTGGTGGGGAAACGGGTCGCAACGTCAGTTCGGGCCAGTGCATGAGGTCGTCGCCCGGTTCATCGTGGTGACCGGCCTGCGCGGGCTCGGTTTTTCCACTGACCGAGCGGTCATGAATGAGGGTCTTCCCGGTGGGCCATTGATTGCCGCGACTCACTACGGGCTGCGGCCTGACAACGGTCGGAAGTTCGATCATGCCGATCCGGCTCAGGACATCGTGAAAGGTGAACTCGTCCGAGGCTCAGCGCGGTGGTGGGAACGTCCTGACGCAGAGTCGTTCATGCGGGAAGCCTTGGATCGAGCCACTCATCTTACGGCTGCAGAACGTGCAGGGATGCTGACTCGCCTCTTGCTGATCGATCCGGAGCATGCAGGCACCCACAGCTTACGTGGTGACGACAACTATGAGGCCGTTCTCCAACAAGGCATTGCGAAGGGAGGCCTCGCGGCCCGAGACGAACAGGCCCTGCAGCGAATTACCGAGCTCTACTGGACCATTCAAGCGCAAACCTGGCGACAAGAAGTCACCGCGGTATCGGAAGGGTACGAGCCGGCCGCCGATGCCCTGTATCGCGCACTGGCCTCCTATGAGTCCCTCGTCCAACAGAATCGTGCTACAGCGGAGCAGCGCAGGCGCCTCGGTGTGTTGACTCGATGGAACAATGATCCGACCGATGCGTTTGGTATCCATGAATCGTTGCTCCGCGACATCGCGCCGGGCACAACCGAATACGCGACTATCTTGACTGAGATGGCCTGGGATCGGATCCAGTTTGTCTCGTGGAATCGACGCTACGACCATCCCTGGCTGCAACAGGCTCTGACCGAAGCCGACAAGGCTGTCGGGTTGTTGAAGCAGCCGTACGACAAGCTTTATGCGCACTATGCGCAGGTTGCGGTGGAATCGCTCTCGGTGCCGCGCAATCTTGATCAGTTCCAGGAACGGATGCAGAAGATCAAGCAGGACTTGGATCAGATTACTGGGGTGAAGGGCCTGCACGGCCAACTGGTGGCAAACGATCTAGTCAAGTCTTTGACGCCGGGATCAGCCGCCATCATCTTGCCGAGTCCACCACGCTCGCCTGAGGTGCTTGACGTGGCCGTCCATGCGAATCCCCCAAAACAGGACATTTTGTGGCAGTGGAATTTCGATCATGATGAGCCAGGGAGTATGCCGGCCGGTTTTGTCGGGCTGGGCCTTCACGACAAGGACGCCACTGTCTGGGAAGTCCAAGTCGATCAGGACCCATCACGCGGTGGCCAACAACTGGTCCGCTCGCGAGCCTGCTCGTTACAGGACTGTGTGCGGCTCCTCGTCGCAGAGAACGTGAGGACGACCTATCCCGATGTCACCGTTCAGGTGAGTGACCCAGGGCAAGCAGGTCATAGCGAACTCGGTATCGCTATCGCCGTCACCGACCGCAACAATTATTATGCGATTACGCTTCAACCAAAAACCGGCCTGGTGACGACCAGGCGTGTGACGGACGGCAAGGTGACCGTGCTGGGACAAGTCACCACGAAGCTCGCACCGAAACCGTGGCATACGATGCGTGTCCAACGGATCAACTTTCTGCATCTCGATAAGGGTCGATTGGCTGTGTATGTGGATGACGCCCAGATCGCAGCCGTCGAGGATGCGGTGCTCCCTCAGGAAGGATGGGTCGGCCTGATTGCATTGGGCCCGTCAGCTGCACTGTTCGATAGCCTTCATGTGCTGGATCTGGTCTCAAACCGGACGTTTTCACAGCCGGCAGCCTACTAACGGCATGGGATACAGGTTATGAAGCATTTGCGGGCACTCGAAGATCAAAGTGTCTACATTCTGCGTGAGGCCTACAAGCACTTTGATGATCTGGCGATGCTCTGGTCTATGGGCAAAGACTCGACCGTGCTGCTATGGCTGGCAAGAAAAGCCTTCTTTGGGCATGTGCCGTTTCCGTTGGTGCATATTGATACCGGGTATGAAATGCCGGAGCTGATCGAGTATCGCGATCGGCTCTGCCGAGAATGGCGCCTCGATCTCGTCGTGGGGCA
>CAZAKX010000263.1:0-3472 GCA_964485915.1 uncultured Nitrospira sp.
CCTCAGCGGGGCGTCCGATCAGCGTCGCTGATTCGAGCCCGGTTAAGGTGATCTGGTGGTATTCCCCGTTGGCGAGGCGAGCTCGCAACAGACCTCTGTACAGGGGGACCGCCCATTCCACACCGTCGACGCTTCTGACGCGGTCGACCGCGGTGCTGGCGATGGGTTTGACTTCGTCTACTTGGGCGATGCCAGGATCCGTGACCCAGATGGGTACATTCAGATTGCTGATATTGGCTTGGGACCACATCATGAGGCCCCAGAAAATAGAACCTTGCTGCACGATCAGCATGACCGCGAAGGTCAACCCACAGAGCAGCATGAGGTATTTGGCGCGATCACCGAACAGCATTTTGAGCGCGACGTAATTCACGGTGCGGTCTCCGACTGGCGAGAGTGAAGCGAAAAACTGGCAATCCAGAGTTACTGAGGCAATCGTACCTGATCATACGGATGAAAAATAGGTACCGATTCTGGCTCAGGGAAGCCATGCTCCACATGCATGTCCCAGTTCCCAATCGAGTTCATGCACATCGTTAGAGGGAATGGGTATGGGGATACCTTTTGCAAGGGAGGCTGTAGAACGACAGTGCGCATACGTTGGGGCAGCCGCATGGGAGCTGAGGAGAGGTCAAGCGGTGAGGATTGAGCAGTTACTCCTGGCTCCTTTGGGTTTTGAGTGCTTCAAGCCTGGTTTTGTCAAGGCTCACGTGCAGCGACTTCTCCTGAGTGACGATCACCGCACCGGGTGCCTGGCCTTTCGCCTTCTTGACCCATTTACGTCGTGTGTAGATGACCTCGCCTTTCCCACTCTTCTTCAAATCACTATAGAGCAGTGCCAAGGTTGCGGCATCACGAAGGGTTTCTGGTGGGGGATCGCTTCCTTTGGCGAGCCTCACGACCACGTGAGAGCCGGGTGTTCCACGGGCGTGCAACCAGAGATCCTCGCTCTTGGCTAAGCCGAACGTCAGCGCATCGTTCTCACGGGCATTACGCCCGACGAAGATCGGAAGTCCGTCGGTCGAGGTGAATCGACGGAAAGGACCGTGTCGATCACTCCCTCTTGAGACCTCCCCTCCTGCCACTGGTCGAGCACGGGTTTTCGCCGGTTCATGCTGAGGGCGTGTGGTCGGTGGAGTCCAGGTCCCCTGTGCAATCTCCTGGATCTCTTGCCGGAGTGTTCTTATCTCTTGTTCGGCGCGTTCGATCCGTGGTTGAAGTTCTCGCTCAGCAACCAGGTACTTTCGATGGTTCCGAAAGTACTCGTCCATATTGCTGTGAGGGGACTTCGTTGGGTCGAGCGGAATCGTGACTTCAGGGAAGTGCTCATCGAAGTAATCGATGAGGGTGATGCGGTCAAGGCCTTTTGTGATCGCACCTAAATTGGCTTTGAGCAATTCACCATAGCGGGAATAGCCCTTGTAGGCGAGTGCCTTGGCTAGATCCCCACGCCAGGCTTCAATCAAACGCTGTTCTTTCTTGAGGGTTTTTCTCAGGGACCGAGCCCTGTTTATTTTGGCATGGTCGACAGCAACGGCTGTTTCCTGAGTTTCATAGAATGCCTCGATCGCTGTTGAAACGGGGAATGGACTGCCGGCCACTCCTGGGAAACGGGCGGGTTTGCCTTCGAAACCTTCAACTACAGTTCGAACCGATGGAACATAGGGCCGGCCGACAAGATCTCGCTTGTTGGCCAAACTGCGGAGCACGCGCCTCTCAGTATCGAGCACCAGCATATCTGCTTTCTGGCCGGTCAATTCGCAGACGATTGTGTGAGGCCCTTCCTTTCCGGTCATCTGCAGCTCAACAATCCGGTCATTCGAGATCTGATGAATCTCGTCGAGTCTGGCCCCTTGGAAATGAGCTCTGAGATACTGACAGAATGGGGGAGGCGTCGGAGGATTCTGATGAGGACGGGTCGTGAGGTGGAGCCGAGTACTGTCCAGTTCGCAGGAGATTAGCAGGCGATGGGTCTGACCCGGTGAGCGGATATCAAATATAATTGTGCGTGGTCTGGGCTGATGAATCTTCTGAATCCAGCCCCCTCGTAACGCAGGAGTGATCTCTGCCAAGACCAGGACGAGATCCGATCGGTATAGCGCCATGAGAAAATCCCAGTGCCCGGTGACGGTCGCGGACCTTGCATTACGACTGTCTCAGACGGTCAATTCACCACATGGTAGAGCGGTGAAGGGATGAATATCTAGGCATGTAAATGAAGGGCATTTGAGGCAACCGTCCGGCTTCTCGCTTGCGCCAACGTTCCTGCTACGCTAGAGTCCTCCCTGTGTCTCTCTCATGGCTGTTCCACCATGCGTCTTCTTGACCCGCTGCCTCTTGCGAAATTACGAGATGAGTTTCGTCTCTCGATGCGATGCCTGTTTGTTGAACTGTGTCGAGAACTGCATGCCGACCACGTTGATCTGACCAGAGAATTAAGTCTTCCAACCGGTTTCCTTGACAGTCTCCGCTCAGCCTTTCCGCTGGAAGTCTATTCCAACTGGAAGGTCGTCGGATGGATCGAGACACTGAATGACCTCGTGTATCTCTTGGACGTGTTCCGTCAGTTCAAATCGGAACAGGATCGGCCTGAGTTTGCTGAGCAACTACTAGCCGAGTGTCGGGAAAAGTTTTTCGAACATGGCTACCTGGATGATCTGTTTCCTTCGGGGCAACCCCACGCGAGTGGCTTAGAGAAACGGTTGTTCGCGCTGTGCCAGCGGTTGGCGCGTGAGTTGGCTCAGGAGTCCCTGTGGTTTGATCCGACCGTGCCGGTGAGATGGTGCCGCCGTCACAAGGTACGACACTGGGATGTCCCGGGGACCTTGGCCGATAACTGTGAGCGTAGTGAAATCACGGGAACGATCGCGATAGGCATGACTGAAGCCTGGTGCCAGGCGCCGAGTGAGGTTCGACGAGCACTGCGTCAGTCGTCGGGACGCGTGGTGTTTCGAGTGGAGCCAACCGGCATGACCGTGAATGTCGGTAAAATCGTGTCACCGATCTGGTCGGGTGGGGGAGAGGATGGGCAATGGCAGTGGGCTTGCCATCCACCAACCGTCGCCATCCAGAGCGACCACGATCCGGTCACCGTCGGCCCGACACTTGTCTATGGGAAAGATCGCCAGCCAAGAACTGTGAAATCGACCGATCGGCGACAGGTCGAACGCATTGCTCGTGCCTGGCGGACCATCGAGCTTGCGTGGCCTGAGGGCCATGATGTGCTCAGGCTGCTGACTTCTCGTATTGTTCCGCTCCAGGCGAAAGGGGTTGTCAGCTTCAGCTACCGGCATCGACCGGGGCTCTCCTTCATCAACTGTTTCGATCGTGGCAATCTTGATCTCATGGACGATCTCATCCATGAGAACAGTCATCACCATTTGAATCTTCTGCTGCGGAAATATGTCATGTATCGTGGTGACCACAACCAGCAGATTTTCTACTCACCGTGGCGAAGGAGTCTGCGGCCGTT
>CAZAKX010000264.1:0-3447 GCA_964485915.1 uncultured Nitrospira sp.
CTCCTGGAGAGCGAACTATTCGGCCATATGCGCGGCGCGTTCACCGATGCCAAGCTGGATAAGCGTGGATTATTTGAAGAAGCCCAGAAAGGCACGTTGTTTCTCGACGAAATCAGTGAGCTGCCGCTCATGCTCCAGGCCAAGATTCTGCGCGCGATCCAAGAAAAAGAAATCAGGCGGGTGGGAGCGACCAAACCGATCTCGGTCGATGTGCGGATCATCGCCGCCACCAACCTGAATCTCAGCGAAGAAGTGAAGAATAAACGATTCCGAGAGGATCTCTATTATCGACTCAATGTCATTGAATTGAAGCTACCGCCGCTCCGGGAGCGCCGAGAGGACATCCCACTCTTGGTGGAGGCCTTTCTGAAAAAGTGCGGTGAGGTGCGGGGGAAAGAAGTGAAGGGCGTGACCGAGGCGGCCTTGGCGATGCTAATGGACTACGCCTGGCCCGGTAATGTGCGGGAACTGGAGAATGTCATTGAGCGGGCGGTAACGCTCAGTCGAGGCGAGAAGATTTCTCCGGATGATCTGCCTCCAGCAGTGCAAGGGGCCCGTGGAGACCGGCGTGTACTGGATGAAGCGGCCGAAAAGGCGCTCCCTTTACATGAACTGGAAAAGGAGTACATCAAGAAGATCCTCGAAAAGTCCGGCGGCAATAAGTACCAAGCCGCTCATGCCCTTGGCATCGACCGGAAGACCTTGTATCGTAAGCTCGCCGAAATTGAAGGGAAGTCTCATCCAGAGGAATGACAACCTCTTTCTGATCATCAGATCAGGATTGGCTTGGACCAATCTTGACCGAGGCCGGGATGGATCACGTGAAGCTCGTGGACGGGCATATTATCCGTGCTGTGCCGTGGATGATCCCCTTTCTCACGATAGGAATTTTTGTCATCGACCTGCTCGCTCCGGTCGGAATTGCCGTGTCGATTCTGTATGCCATTCCGATACTACTGACACTCTTCTCACCCCGCGCGCGCGACCCGCTCTATTTTGCGGCTACAGCCACTGCACTGACCTGGATCGACCTTCTAGTCAAACCGGCCGGTGTCCCGATTCCCTACGCGGTATCCAACCGCGCATTGGGTACGATGCTCATCTGGGGCATTGCTATAGGATTGATGCGGTATAAATGGACTCAACAGGAATTGGAGTCCGCGCGTGTCGAGCAAGCCCAAACCGAGAGCCTCATGATGGCGGCGCAAGAAGCACGCTACTGCGCAGATCGTGAAGCCGTGCATGCCGCAGTCGGCCGCAATGAGGCCGAGGAGCAGCTCCTGATCAGTCGGCTCAGGCTGGAAAGCATTATCGAGTCCGCGATGGATGGGATCATCACCGTGGATGAGGA
This sequence comes from uncultured Nitrospira sp., assembly GCA_964485915.1. Classification (GTDB taxonomy): domain Bacteria; phylum Nitrospirota; class Nitrospiria; order Nitrospirales; family Nitrospiraceae; genus Nitrospira_D. The sequence goes on from CAZAKX010000264.1 coordinate 1,352, forward strand.
TCAGAGAGTCGTGTTGTTTAACCGCGCGGCGGAGCAGATGTTCGGCTGTTCTACCCGAGAGACTATCGGGCAACCGCTTGATCGCTTCTTGCCTGCACGCTTCAGGGAAGCCCACCGTCACCATGTTCAGGGATTCGGGCAATCCGGTTTGACGAGCCGAAAGATGGGTAAACTGGGAACGGTGATGGGGCTCCGCTCGAACGGAGAGGAGTTTCCGATCGAAGCCGCCATCTCGCATATCATCGTGGAGAGGAAGAGATTTTATACCGTCATTCTCCGGGACATCACCGAACGTAAACAGGCAGAAGAGGCTATCCGCGAGGGCGAGCGCCAACTGGTCACGTTAATCGGCAATCTGCCCGGCTTCGTCTATCGTTGCCGGAATAACCGTGACTGGACCTTTGAGTATCTCAGTGAGGGAGTCTCCGATTTGACTGGGTACACCGTCGATGACTACCTCGTGCAACGGACCATCTCATACGGGGAAACGACACATCCGGGCGACCGTGAGCGAGTCTGGCAAGGGATTCAAGCCGCTGTGGCACGGCACAGCCCGTTCGAAACGACCTATCGAATCGTGGCGAAATCGGGCGAGGTCAAATGGGTTTGGGAACGAGGTGAAGGGATTTATGCCCCGGATGGCACAGTCAGTTTCCTGGAAGGCTTTGTCACGGACGTCACCGAACGCAAGCGTGCCGAACATTTACTGCGGCAAAGCGAAGAACGCTACCGGCGCCTGATCGCCGTCTCACCCTATGCAATCCTCGTGAACAGGAGTGACCGCATCGTCTTCGCGAACGACCAGGCCATCAAGCTGTTCGGCGCGGTGAAGGGCGACGAGATTCTGGGAAAGTCTCCCTTGGATCTGTTTCATCCTGACAATCACGCCGTCATTCGAGAGCGGATCCATGAATTACTGGGTGGTAGGTCGCAGGTTCCGGTGATCGAGGAGAAAATCGTCAAAGTGGATGGAACATCCATCGATGTCGAGGTCAGCGCGGCAAGGTTTGCAGACGAAGAAGGACCAGCCATCCTCGTCATGCTCCGAGATGTCAGTGAACAAAAGCGGTTGCAGGAACAATTGCGCAGGACCGAGCGGATCGCGGAGCTGGGGACGCTGGCATCCGGCATGGCGCACGAAATCGGAACCCCGATGAACGTCATCCTTGGCCGTGCCGAATATCTGATGGATCGGGTGACGGAGGAGCCGATCAAAAAGGGACTCCAGACCATTATTACGCAGGTCGAGCGGATCACCAAGGTGATGAACCAGCTGCTTTCTTTCGCGCGGCGCAAAGCGCCCGAACGACGGCCTTTGGATCTCCGACGGGTGATGGAAGACGGTGCGGAAATCTTCCAGGAACGTCTCGCGCGAAATCAGATTCATGTTGAAATGGCCCTGACGGATTCCTGTCCCTTAGTCCTGGCTGATGCGGATCAAATGAGCCAAGTGGTGATCAACCTCATCATGAACGCCATCCATGCCATGCCTGACGGCGGGACGTTACGCGTGGGATTAGCACCGGCGCAACAGATGGTGGAACTCACCATTGCTGATACGGGTCATGGAATGCCGAAGGAGTTGAGCAAGAAGATCTTCGAGCCGTTCTTTACGACGAAAGAATTCGGTCAAGGAACCGGATTGGGCTTGACCGTGGTCAAGGGTATCATCGAGGAACACCAGGGTTCTATCGCCGTTGAGAGCGAAGAAGGGAAGGGTACGACGTTTACAGTGCTCTTGCCGCTTGCGTCAACCAGTTGACAGCAGAACGAACTGACAATGGGACCTGTCGGTCGGGGACCTTCAACGACATGGCGAAGTTCCAAGAGCTGTTGCATCCTGCGACAGTAGACGTGCCTGTGGATGTGGACTTTCTCGCCACTCGAGTCCCGCTCATGCCGATCCTCCCTCAATCCTCAGGGAATTTGACCACTGTCACCGGCTTCTATGGGGCACGCCCTTTGCCACGTAGTTCCTCTGACATCTCAGGAATGAACAGAGGCGAGGAGAATTATGACCCTGCCGGAACGAAAGACTGCCATTTTACTGATCGTCGAAGATGACCGAGACATGCGCAGTCTGCTGTGTGATGAAT
>CAZAKX010000265.1:0-3438 GCA_964485915.1 uncultured Nitrospira sp.
AGCGAGGCTTCTTGCCGGTTGTCGGTGCCTATCATTGGGACGTCGGACTCTACGGGAAGCAAGAACCCTCGTTGATGTATGAGCGTGAACAGGCACGCGCCGTGTTTGAGGGGCTGCTGAAGGAGAATGCCCTCCCACCTGGTTATCTACGACAGTACGCGAAGGACAATGTAGCATGGCTCCGTGGCGAATCCCTGAAGCCCTGCGATGCAGGACGATATAGTATTGCGATCGATGCCTCAGGGAATGTCTCACCCTGTTTATCGCTCCCGGAAGCCGGAAATCTCCTCCATTCATCGCTCAGTGAGATACTTGAGCGGTTCGATCGACGAGAGATTGAGCATTGTTCCGATCGATCGTCCTGTAACAGGCTGGATGGGCGCGTCATCGGGTCGGTCTTGCGACATCCCATCGCAGCCTGGCAAACACCAGTGACATGGTAAGTCAAGAAAGGGTTGTGATGCGGTGGATCATACTGAGTGTGGTTTTCCTAGCCGGGGGCTGTTCAACCGTTCCGACAACATTCACTCCTGCTGAACCTATTCCTGCCGGTGAGTTTTCGCACAGACTGTTGAGTCGAGTCCTAGAGGCACATGTGAGTCAGGGCGTCGTCGATTATCCGGCGATTCAACTGGACGATCGACTGCCAGCCTACCTTACACAGGTGGACCGGGTCGACCCCAACGGGTTTGCAATGCGCAATGAGCGGCTGGCCTTCTGGATCAATGCGTACAACGCCTTCGCCATCAAGGGCATCCTTGATCGCTACTCGCCGGTGAGCTATGTGGGGCGCTATCGCTATTTCATCGGGCGGGACTATCATGTCGGCGGGGAAACCATCAATCTTTATGATCTCGAACGGCAAGTGTTGATCAAGCAGTTTCGGGAACCGTTGATCCATTTTGCCATTGTGTGCGCCTCCACCTCCTGTCCCAAACTCCAGCCTTGGACCTATGAGCCGGATCAACTCGATCGGCAGCTCGATCGCGTGGCCAGGGACTTCATCAATGATCCGACGCGTAATCGTTTTGACCGCAAGCAAAAAGTAGCGTCGCTCTCGATGATCTTCAAGTGGTTCGACGAGGATTTCACGAGAGCTGCCGGGTCGGTTTTGGTCTACGTCGCGCGTTACGTCAACGATCCTGAACTGGTTCAGGACCTCCTGCAATCGGACTATCGCATCGAGTATCTCGACTACGACTGGAGTTTGAACGGCATCCCGCCAAAGGAGACGACCCATGCTGGTCAGTCATGATGAGCGAGAGCCCATCGCCAGACTCCTGACGTTCTTAGAGTATGGCGAACGGATGGCCCATGAGTGTGCCAAGGCCCAAGCTGCGTTAGCCGAAGATTCCGGGACACGGCGATTTCTGCTGAGTCAGGCCAACCAAGAAGCGATGCATGCGCGGGTCTTTCAAGGAGCCATTGCCTGGCTTGCCCCGAAGTACCTGCGTGATGCGCCGTTTCTTCCAGCCATGGAAGAGTATCGCAGGATTCTGGACGATGCTCTGGCCCGGCATGACCTTCTGGAAACATTTCTGGCCGAGCAAGTGGTCCTCGAAGGCTTAGGTGAAGCCGTCCTCACGCGTATCGAACAAGGGTTAGTGAAGCGGGCGGCACCGTTCGGGCGGCTCCGCCGGATTTTACTTCACCAGGAAGAAGCCCATCATGGATTTGGCCGTCGCCGGATCGAACGGGCGATCGAGCGTGGCGAGACCGATATGAACGATCTCAGGCAGCGGGCGCAGCGGTACCTCGCGCTGACCGACGCCATGGTCTTCACGCTCTGCGACCTGTTTGAACGTATCGATGAAGATGCCTCGGCATGGGCGCACGATGTCCGGACATTTTTGCCGGACTGGTGTTCGGCATGATCAGCGTCATCATGCCTGCCTATAACGAAGAGAAGGTCTTGCCTGGCACACTACAGGCATTGTTCGCACAGCCAGGAGAATTCGAGACGATCCTCGTCGACGGCGACAGCACCGACCGGACCCGCGCGATCGCCGAAGAGTTAGCACTCAGTCCTCAGCACTCAGCACTCAACACTGTGCGTCTTCTCACTGCGCCCAAAGGTCGTGCTTCCCAAATGAACGCCGGTGCCAAGCAGGCGCAAGGCGAATGGCTCCTCTTCCTCCATGCCGATACCGTCCTGCCGGCTGGGGCGCTCCAACGACTCAATGAAATGGAGAACGATCCCACGATTCAGGCCGGCGGCTTCATGCACCGGTTTTCCGGGGACGACTGGCGGCTTCGTTTCATCTCGTTCTTGGATAATTTTCGCTGTATTCGAAGTCGGATCATCTATGGCGACCAAGCTCTGTTTGTCCGACGAACGCTGTTCGAGAAACTTGAAGGGTTTCCCAATCAGCCGATCCTGGAGGATGTGGCCTTCTGCGAACGGCTCATCAAGGTCACCAATCCGCTCTTGCTCTCTCCACCGGTCGTCACCGATGCTCGGAAGTTCGTGAAGATGGGGATTTGGCGAAGCTTCGTCCGAGTCCTGTTGATCATTCTCCACGTCGAATATCGCTTGCCGGTTCTTCCTCGAGTCTTTTTTCAAGACGTGCGATAAGTGTCCCTAATATTCCCACCTAATTATTTCTTGAAATTTTCGTGTATTCGTTTATATTACGCCCGCTGATTCGTCCAACCGCAGTGACCAACTTGCACCCTGTCCGGTCTTGGTCAAGGCGGAGGTCATGACCTCCGCCGCTGCAAGGTTCGGCGCGTAGTACTCATATATTTTATATTTTCCCCAGGAGGTAGGCATGAGTAGACCTGTCCGCTTTAGTATCTCTGTGTGGTTCGCTGGGATGCTCGCATTTGCCGCGGTGAGTTCAATGGCGAACTCTATCCAGGCCAGCGATCCACGCATCGAATTTGAGTTGACGGATGAGCCGGGAGCGTGGTTCCGCAATGCCGCCGGGCCGGTCGCCGGATTTCAATCATTAGCTGTTGCGACACCCGGAACGGAAGTTAGATTCACGGGGAAGTCCAATACCGTCCACACCCGCACCAGCCTAATTTTCCCGACAGGCGCGATCAACATGCCGTTCGATACCGCACCACGAAAAGGCTCGGACGAAGTGGTGTTGCATACTCCAGGACTCTACGTCTTTACCTGCAAGATTCACCCATACATGTTCGGGGCAGTGATCGTCGACGATCCTAATACGGATGGATTGGACCTGGGCGAGCAGATTTCACTGGTCAACGGCATTACGGCGCCGACAGCAAGCGATCTGGCAGTACGCCTGTTGCGTACCTTTTTCATCGCGACGCACCCGGCCAATTGGAAAGATTACAGTACCGGAGGCAACTGGCATGTAGCCTATCCGCCTGTCCGAGTACGGGTAACCGGCGGGCTCACGGCAACGATTGACGAAGCGCTGGCGCTCTTTGGAATACCAAACGACACAGCCAAAGAGCCACTAA
>CAZAKX010000266.1:0-3369 GCA_964485915.1 uncultured Nitrospira sp.
TTATAATAGAACCCTTCAAGATATCCTTTACTGACCAGCTTAATAAGATTTTGATAACCGGTCAGGTTCCGCGCGAGCAAGATGAGGTGGTAGTAGTCGTTGTGCGCAAGCCCACTATCCTTCTTTGCATGCCGACTTTCGAGGGCCATGTACGCTTCACACCCGATGATCGGCTTGACGCCCACGTCCTTCGCTTTGCGGTAAAACTCGACTGCGCCGAACATGTTGCCATGGTCGGTCATTGCCACAGCGGGCTGGTTAAAGGCCTTGATTTGGCGGACTAACGGCTCGATCTGATTTGCACCGTCGAGGAGACTGAACTGCGTGTGGAGGTGAAGGTGGACGAAGGATGACGCCATGCTGGGATTCTATGGAGACGGGGAGGGGAAGTCAAACGGACTAGGACGAAGCCGAGGAAGCTATTTTTTCTGAGAGCCTGATGTCATGAACCGGGACCTTTTAACTACTTCATCCCAAGCACGGGCCCTCCATCCCCAACTTGGCCCAGGCGGCATAACGTTTCGTAATTGCAAGCCGCGGCCGGACGTAACGTTGTAAAGGAAAAGCTAGGGAACTGGAGCGCCCGTACTTCGCATACCTTGAAATTGGGCGATACCGATCTGCTCGCCGGATACATCGAACAGGGTCATATACTGAGTCGGCAAGGGAGGTTGCCCGATTGCCTCAGTAAGATATCGACCAAAGTAATTGACTCCGACAACCTCATCATAGCCGAAGACCATGCGACCTCTTATTTGTGCAAACAAACCTGCGCCGCCTCCGGGCCTCGCCGCGCAGCAAGATATTAAGTGATCATAGGTCAAACTGGTACCGGGTACGGCCTTGTTCACAGCGCGGGCAAGTTGAGTTGCGGAAATACTCAATTCGCGAGTTCCGAGCACGATGCCAAAACCGGTCCTTCCGTCCGCGTGAACGCCTCCGATGTGCAGGGAGTCTTTCAGGATTCCGTCATCCATCCATTTGCTTACTTTGGCAGCGGTGTCCATGGCCTCGGGACCAAAGAATACCCCTCTTGGCTTACCCGCAGCATCTCTGAGGACCAGAGGGTTGGCCAAGATCCGTTCAACCTCCGTTGCCACGCTTTCGACAACAGCCCCTCCGCCTGCTCCAGCGCCAGTTCGACCCCTGCGCGGCATCATCATCGTTGTTGCCTCGGATGCCTCGATTGCAATTCCCCCCAACAGCGCCGAGCGTGTTGTCGGCGCCGCCATACCGGCGTGAGCCCCGCCCAGTGCCGCGCTCCCGACCGTGGCGCCAAACGCGAAGGTATGTTGTCCGACGCTGTACCAATCACCGTCCTTGGAGGCTTCATCAATCCCCAGCAAGGCGCCAAAGGTTCCGTAAAACGCACCATCCGCCACGATATTGAATATGGCGCTGGGGTAGCTGTGCCCATTGTTCATATAATTGTTGGCAGCGTTCCAGAAACCACTCTTCGGGACAAAAGATAAAGATCCCGAGTAGCCGAAGTAACTCCGCCCCATCGTGAGCCAGGAGCCGAAGTTGTCATGGATCATGAAGTTGTAGGCTTCCGTTACTGCGCCACCAGCGGCATTCATCAGGCCGTACCCGAAACACATGATGCCAGGCATCCGTTTACCCTCGACTGTGACTTCCAGTACATCTCCTGCCTCAAAAATCAGACTTGCCGGCGTATATTGGGGATTTTCGGTGAAGAAGTTCGTGAGAATCTCTCGGGTGTCGGCTCCGACTGCGGTTTTGCCATCAGGACCATCGACGTAGACCCAGTAGGGTTCTGAGAACGGATCGGCGCCTGAGATCGGCCGCACGATCTTGCCGTTTTCGTCGATGAACTGGCCATTTGCGGGCCCCCCACCTCCTGCCTGCTCCAGCGCCTCGCCTGCAGCCTGCGTGTGAGCCTTGAATTCGGCCCTACCTGACGAGGCCGCGGCAGTTGACCTTTGTCTAAAAATGTTTGCAAAGGCTTTTAGGAGGCCGGGTGCGATCGGACCTCTGCCTTTGTGGTCTCCTATGCTACCAGCTGAACCGTGCCCCGTCGCCCCATCGGTCATGCCCAATGCCGCCATTGCAGATTGAAGTGCCTCATTGAACTCGCGCGTCCAGTTCGCAACAACGTCACGCATAATACCTGCACGTACTCCAGCGATGTAAGCCGCTTGATTGGCCACGCGAATCGTCCCATTGCCCCAGGCGTTGACGTTGAACGTCTCGACCCTGATCCCATCCACAATGATGGTTGTCGGGGTAGGGGGTGTGATGCCCAGATAGCCGGTGGAATCACGCACGGCGACCGGATTATTGTGTGCGTAGCGAAATGGATCCACCGCATCGTTCGGGTCGCCCGAGGCACCCATACCCAAGGGGTCTGGCGTGAGAAAGCGCCCAGTCTCAGGGTCATAGACACGAACCCCGGCAAAACGCAGCGGAGCAAGCGCGCTCGACCACATTTGATGGAAACCAAGCTCGATGCTTAGATCCGATGTTGGACTCTCCCCAAACGCGGACTGCGCCGATCGACTTGATTTACCAGCCACCGTGATGGAATCACCCTTTCCGGCGGCCCAGGGGACGATCTTGCCATTGCCGGTGAGCAACGCCACAACGCCGCCATTGGGATCACGCACCACATCCAGATAAGTTCCGTCCGCGCGGCGTTGTGAATACACGTCTCCAGAAAGATCGCTCGAATAAAACAGGTCGACGGCACTGTTCACCGTGCGGGCGATCCGTTGTCCGTCAGCATCAAACAGCATCGTTTCTCGACGACCGTCTGGCAATGCGATCGTGCGCAGCTGGTCACTCAAGCCCCACTCGAACGCGAGATGGTGATGATCGTTTGCCGGCCGGCCGTACGCATCCCAGACCGTGGCAGACTGCGTGTCACTATTGATGGTGAGTAACCGATTTCCGCTGCTGTACTCGTAAGTTTGCACCACTTCGGAAGAGGTGGACAGGACCTTGCTGGTACGTCGGGCCAATGCGTCGTGTGTGTAGCGGTAGCCTTGGCTGTCGGCTCCGTGGGTCACTGTTTCCCGCGTGAGCAGACTGCGTGCGTCATAGCCAAACGTGAGTTCTTCGGCGCCGCCGTTGCCGCGCGTGCGCTTGGTCGCCTGCAAACGACCCAGTGCGTCGTAACGATAGGCCTCTTCGAACACGCCGTTGCGCATCTCGATCGCGCGCTCGCTCTCTCGTCCCGCCTTGTAGCGGTGCCTAATTCGAAGGTCTTTGCCGATGCTCATTTCGAGATAGCGTCCGCTCGCATCTGGCTTTTCAAATGCTGCAATGAGTGTTGAGCCCGGCCCGAACCCCGATTCAATTCTTTCTAGATGACCATCCGCGTTATAGCGGTAGGTCGCTTGATTGCCG
>CAZAKX010000267.1:0-3364 GCA_964485915.1 uncultured Nitrospira sp.
CCAAAGAGCGAGCCGACGGCCTCGATCATTTTTCTTGAGCGCCGCCCTTTATGCTGAAGTCGTAAGACGACTCAACGACATGGCCATCGACTGAGAGGACACGAAATTTGACGGAATACTTGCCGGGTGCAAGTTCCGGTAAAGAGAGGACGATGGATTTAGGATCATCCGTGGCGAGGGTAGGCCGTTCATTGCTGATCGGCTGCTTCTTCGCATCGAGGACCACCAGTGATGCGTAGTCTCCTTCGATATTTTCGTTGAACCACAAGCGAACTTGTGTCGGCGACTTGGTGAGGACGGCTCGGCGTGGAGGTTCTGCCTTGACCAATTGAGAATGTGCAACGGCTGAGGCGACCGGTAATCCTAAGGCCACTACGGAGACCAAGAAAAGGCGTGCAAACGCATGAATGTTCAGTGAGCCGATCATTACCCCTCCTCGTGCCCGGTGGCAGCGTCTGAAAAACGTAAGGCGACTGATTATTTGGCGTGATGCGCCAGAGCGGATCAGCTGCCTACAACACGGGTGACTTGCGTAGGCTTACGACGATCCCGGATGACGAAGAACACGGCCACAGCGAGGCCCACCATCACAGGCACTATGATCATAATATAGTGCGTGAGATGCGACATGACGCCCTGTTGACCGACTGAGAAGGAAAAACGTGTGACGTGTTCATGATTTTCGCCTATCGAAACCAGTCCAACGAACTTACCGGGATTGTCGAAGTTGTGTTTCACGCTGATAGATCCGGTGGGATGGATCTTGGTTGGGAGGTGTGCGATGGTTATAGCATCGAGATTGGCCTCTGAGCCTGTATCTTGAATGATGCGTACTTCTACCGGGAGAGACCGAAGTTCATGTTCGACATAATCAAGGACCAGAACCGCGTTTCCGGCTCCAGGAAGTTCCTGGCAAAATTTTCGCTCGTAGAAGGTGTCCGGGAGGTAGCTGGCAAAGTACATCTTATACGGTCCAATGTGGAGAACACACGTATCGCTCGCCAATTCGTGTCCATGCTGAGCCAGCGCAGGGAAAGGCGCGACGACCAGAAGAAACAAGCTGCACACTAAGGCACGAATCAAACCGTAACGGGACATCTTAAACCTCTTCCTTTTCTGCCGCCGTACCTCCTAGGAACTCGCGGCTTGCGACGGTTTACGATCGCGCATGAAAAAGACGATCGCTCCAACGATAACCACCGCCACGACTGGAACCATATAGATATTCAAGAACTTGGAAAAGACTTTCGGCTCACCAACTGAGAATGGAAACCGAGAGACGTGCTCCATTTTTTCGCCGACGCTCACCAAGCCGACAAACTTTCCAGGCTTGTCAAAGGTGTATCTGAAATCTATCGACCCATTAGGATACACTTTGGCGGGGAGGTGAAACACTGTTTCGGTCTCAATATTATCTTGGGCTCCGGTGTCCCTGATAATACGCACTTCGGCGGGCAAGGATCGGAGTTCTTGCTCGATGTAGTCCAGTACCACGATTGTTTGGCCGGTTGCCGGAATATCTTCACAGAATTGCTTTTCTTGCGTGCTCTCAGGTTGATACCCACTGAAGTGCATCATATAGGGGCCAACCGTGAGCTTGCACATATCTTCTGCCATGGATAACCCACCATGTGCATAGACCTGGGAAGACAAGAATGCCCCCATCGTGAATACCGCAAATCCAACCATGAGCTTCAAGCCTACAACAAGTCGCATAACTGCTCCCTCTCTGGATATGATGAAGTGAATCCTTAGATACTGTTTATGGTACTCGGTTGGCTACGATCGACGACGAGCAGCCCACCAATTCCGGAATCGGCCCGATTTTGAGAGCTCATACCCGACTATCCCGAGGACCAGCAGCAATGCCAACGGGCCTAGGGCGGACCGTCCGAGTCTCGAGTAGTCAACCTGTTGCACCCGCAGTAGGTAAGCGGAAGGGCTGAGTCCTTCCGCCGTGATGATCAGCTTGTACAGCCCCTTATCCAGATTGGCCTCACCTCGGACTACCCCATCTGGGTGAGACATCGGTTTCCAATACGCGACGGTCTGGGTTTCGTCCTGGTCGTCTTCATTCACTCCTCGAATGATCTTCACGCCCACCGGGAGCGTGCGTAGGGTTGGATCGACAAGGTCGACGACCAAGAAGGTGTCACCGACATCAGGAATTTCAGTACAGTATTGAGCCTTCGGTTCGATCTGGGGCTGGTAGGCGCTGAAATGCACCATGCTTCCGCCGATTTTTCGCACGCAGGGATCTTCTTCAATGGTCACATTTCCATGAGCAGACACGGAGCCTGGGCTCAACGCCACGGACAGCGCAAGTAGAAACGAGAATACACTTATGAATCGAGTCCCAATAATCATGAAAGTATTCGCAGTATAATTTTCCAGCCCCAATGTTGTGAGCCTTAGAAATTTACCACCCTGCAGACCGCGCTTTCAAGTAGCCTGCCTTGGTGTCTCGGTCCTGAACAAGGCCGTACGGCCTCAGTGCGGAGTACGTGCTCAGAGAATGAGAATTCATGTCATCGAGACTGAGAAGGAAACTCGAAATGAATCTATTTCTCGAGTTGACGATGGCGAACAGACGTGTTGATAATGAGGAAAGGTCCGTGGGCTCAGATCGAAAGGAGGCCAGCAATCATGAAAGCAAAAGAAGGGGTCATCAACATCTTGAATAAGATCTTGACGGCGGATTTGACGGCCATCAACCAATATTTTGTCCATGCAAAGATGTGTGAGAATTGGGGATATGAAAGGCTCCAGCATAAAGTGCGTGAGCGGAGCATCGACGAGATGAAAGATGCCGATGAGCTTATCGGTCATATTCTTTATTTAGAAGGTGTGCCCAATGTGCAGCGGATGAACACTGTTCAAGTGGGCGAGACGGTCGCGGAGCAGCTGAAGCTGGACCTGAAAGCGGAGCAAGAAATGCTGGGATTGCTCAACGAGGGAATCGTGCACTGTGCCAAGGTGACGGATTTTACGACTCGACACATGCTCGAAGACATGGCGAAGGATGTCGACGAACATATTGATTGGATCGAAACTCAACTAGAAACTATCAAGCAAGTCGGTTTGGAGAACTACTTGGCCGAACAGATCAAGAAAGAATCCTGAGGACAATCATGCAAGCTAAAGAAGGAGTTCTTGACCTTCTCAATCACGTGCTCAGAGCGGAGTTGACCGCGGTGCATCAGTATCTCCTGCACGCAGGCATGTGCAAGCATTGGGGGTACGCACGGCTGCACGATCATTACAGCCATCTGGCGAATGAAGAAGTGCGGCACTCTGCCGGACTGGTCGATCATATCTTGTATCTGAGCGGGACTCCTGACGTGGCACATATCGATTCCGTCGC
>CAZAKX010000268.1:0-3339 GCA_964485915.1 uncultured Nitrospira sp.
GATTCCTTAATACCTCAAGGAGCTGTTGATTGGAGCGGGTCAGCGCGGCGAGTTCGGAGGTCGTCACATTCAGTTTGATGCGGGCGGTGGCTCGTTCTCGCCGCCGCGTGACGCGCAGTCGAGGAGCAGCCGACGGTCGCGGCGTCTGATCCAAGGCCTGGCGCACGACCTGCCGGAGGGCATGGCTTGGGGTCACGCCCTGCTGCGCACAATAGGTCTGCCACGGGGTTTTCAGCTCCCCCAAATCCACCGTGATCGTCGTCCTCCGTTTGGCCGTCTGCCCCATCAGCTCACCTGCACCAGCCTAAGTTGAGACGCCCCACGCCCACCCCGATCTGTGCCTGATTCTGGTCATCGGAGGAGAGTCCGGGGTGGTGATTGGAGGGCCAAAGCACGTGGGCGCAACGACAAACCCATAATGTAAGACAAATGTGGGCAAGAGCCATATCCTACAACCTCTCAAAAGCAGTCTTACACCATGCCTATGCCGACACGGATCCAAGACCACCGATCAACCTTTCAGATAATCTAGAGGACGCCAGAAACGGGTACGAATCGGCCGGTCGACAGTAACAATCGATACTCCAAACGACCACGGGCACAGGACACTGAGCGGCCAACACATGCATGCGCAGACATATTCGACCTCGGAGGATGCGCATGGCCGAGTGTCGAAAGACGGGCCTTCTCGAAAAGGACGTGTGAGACAGGGTCTAAAGACACCAGATGGACGCGAGGGCTTAATTCTTTTGGAGGGTGATGTTTCTTGCTGTGAAGAGGATCCGTGCCCACATCATGAACGAGAAACCCAGTGCAACAAGAACACCGCCCCCGAACACTGGTACTTGCACAATGTTCTGCTCCGGACCCAGCAGCGAATGAATACGCCGGGCGGAGAGCATGACGGGCAGGGTCACGACAGAAGTTTGAATGGCGGTGGCATGGAGATGCTGATCGCTGCCTCCATCCGCGCTTTCGCCTCCGCATGGTGGCGGACTCGATCAGGCGCGAGCCGAGTGAGGCTGCCATGCTGCCTCACGGTCTGAAGGCTGGCATCGCTCGCCTCATGAACTCGTCGAACAAGGGCACCGTGAAGGCCATGTCGCCATGGGCCGGGCTGAAGACCATCCCTTTCCTGATCAACTTCGCCCGTACCGGCCCGAGACTCGTCACCTTCACCTTCAATATATCGGCGATGTCGCCGGTGCGATGAGCCCCAGGTCCCAGTTCGGCCATGGCTCGTAAGAAATTCTTTTCACTCGGCGTGAGCCGGTCAAAGCGGACGCGGAAGAAGTTGTTGTCCAGTCGCGGCATCACCGTGGTCGTCGCGTTCTTGACGACCTCCAGACTGATCGGACTCGACGTCGCGAGATTCCACGCCTGGTAGCCCCACTCCTGAAGAAAGTACGGGTACCCCTTCGTGAGTCGAAAGACTTCCTTCAGGGCTTTCGGTTCGAATGAGACCCCTGCGGCGCGGGCTGGTTCTTGGAGTGCCTTTGCCGTGTCCTCCTCCGAAAGCGCCCCAATATCCGGGAAGCTGAAGAGCCGCTCGGCATAGGATTTCGACTCCCCGGCCAGTCCTGGGAGGATGGGGAGACCGGCTCCCAGCAATACCAGCGGAAGTTGACGCTGCTGCACCTTGTGCATCGCCATGATCAGGGCCGCCAGTTCCATGAGGGTGAAGTACTGCAGCTCATCAATGAGGACCGCCACGGCACTGGCCCGTTCCTCGGCCGCTTCGGCGACGGCAACAAAGAGGTTCGGAAGATCAATCTCCAGGTCACCGCTATCAGCCGTGCCTTTCTCAGGCTCAATATCCAGGCCGACACTCACATCCCCGACCGTGACCTTCAGTGCGCTCACGAAACTGCGGAGCACAGCCAATCCCCGTTTGACCTTATGCCCTGCTCCAGTCATTCGATTCAGATCGTACAGAAGGGTTCGCAGATGCGGCGCAATCAGTGGCCCGAGCGGCTTGTCCTCGTGGGCCTCAATGGAAAGCGTCCGATATCCGTCGGCATTGGCCAGTCGCTCGATTTCATTCAGCAACACCGTTTTGCCAACCCCCCGCAGCCCGGTGAGCAGCATACTTTTTTCAGGTCGCTTGGCCTTGATTCTGCCGAGGAGGATGCGTGCTTGTTCGAGAATCGGATCACGCCCCACCAGTTCGGGAGGAGGCGATCCAGCACCGGGTGAAAAGGGATTCTTGATCGGGTCCATGTAGAGGAATTTATACCTACTTATACCTGGTTTCAAGTATAAATTGGTAAACTTGGTATAAATGCTGGGTCTGACATGAAGACCGTCACGTGCCATCAAGAGATCTGAGAAACTAAAGGTGTGCCGCATACACGATTCAGTTGCTCCACGACTCTCTCTGAAGACCTGTTCGATGTAGGAACGGCCTCACAGAGCGGACTTGCGCCCCTCACCGACGCTGGGGCGCAACACGTCTTCTGAAGCGGCGGTCACGCACGAATGCAAGCGTGACACATTCCGCGGTGGCGCGGTTGTCCACGAGCGGGCCACATTCCTGACTCATCCGACGGGCCTCATCTCCGCACGGTCGAGCCGCGTTGTGCGGCCCGACGGTGCCTGACTGCACGTGGCACAGCGTCTCCTGACGTGGTGCTTCAGAGGCATGGCTGCCGAAGCCTCTCCCCCAGTGCATGTCAGCGACGCCTCAACGGAAACTCGTCCGACACTCCGCCTTGCTGCGGACCCATGTGAGTGACTCCTCAGGACTCGAGGTGTACCCGACCTTACGGACCTTTCCTCTTGTTTGGCCTCCCCTACCTTTTCGGTATGGTCACAAATACTGAACCCTCTCATAAGTGCGACGGTGCCACACGCATTCTGCGTCTCTAGTCTTAGGCATATGGCATGACGGCACAAAACTGTTCGTGCGGCGCGCGGATCGTGGCAGAACATGCACCACTCACCGGATGAAAGGCGATTCAACGAGCTCGATAAGGGACTGTGATGCTGGGGGACCTCTTCGAGCCAGGGTATTTCGACCTCAAGGCACTGGCGGCCTACTCGTCCTGCTCGGTTCGCTGGCTAAGGGATCGCCTTGTGGATCGCGTGCGCCCACTACCGCACTACCGGATCGAAGGCAAGATCCTGGTAAAGCGAGAGGAGTTCGACCGCTGGCTCTCAGGCTCACAGGTCGTCAATTCGGCTGATGAACTGAGCGATCTCGTTGATGCTGTGGTCGCGCACATGCGGCCGTCGAAGCGGAGCGCTTGACACCGAGAAAGGGAGTCACACACACACTATGCGTCCTATGAGCGTCACGATTCGAGAGTGGAAAGGGGCGTGGTGGATTTTCATCAACCA
>CAZAKX010000269.1:0-3335 GCA_964485915.1 uncultured Nitrospira sp.
CAAGGTGGTGGCAAAGGGGCTTTTTACGCCGAGCGTCACCAGAATAGCCTCAGCCCCTTCCACGGCGAGCCGTATATCGTTTGGGTTCGTCGCACTGCCCTCCACCCGCTTTAATTTGGCATGATCCGGGAGTGAAACAACCCGGCGTGACAAGGTGGCGACCTCATGACCCTTCTCTAAGGCGAGGCGCGTGCACTGGAGTCCTATTCCAGCCGAGGCACCGATAATTGCGATTTTCATGTTCCTCGCGTTTGGTATCAGAGTCTAACGATATATCTCTAAACCATCCTGATTTGCGAATCCTTAATCCGAGGCACATTCTCGGCCTGTTCACGGCCTCCGGTCAAGCGCCGTTGAGTTCCCAAATCATGAGTCGTTTCGAATTATGACTCTGGGCTGAGGACATCCCGCCAGATCGCGGCCAGATTCATCCAGCGCTTGACTGCCATCACCCACATAGACCGAGCCATGCATTGTGGCCAGCCGCTTCGGCTGCAGTGATGCCAGACGGTCCAGTGTCGCATCAGTCAGAGAACAATAGGGCACGTAATTCGCCAACCAACCTTGCTGATAGTCCACCAGCGTCTTACGACAGCGGTCGATCACATCTGACTCCGTTATCGGTTCGATGTCCCCCGCTTGGTGAAAGAGATCCGAGCACAGGAGCGTCCGTTCTGTTTCTTCGAACAGCAACCCCGCCTCCCAGCAATGCGGGACATGCGGTGTAGCCAAAAATCTGAACGGTATTGCCCGGTCTCAAGCACCTCGCCATCGGCCATCGCTTTGGCAGGACGAAGCGCCAGACAATCATCGACACTCACCATCTTGCCCACCACACTACACACCACTTCCGAGTGCGAAGCCAGTTGCTGCCACTCCGGCACGGTCGCGCATTCGTCGGATTCAAAATGGCTGAACCCAATCCAGCGCAAAGTCTGCGGATCGATGAGCGACGCCACAGCGGCTTTCACCTCTGTAAACAGTGCCCGCGGGCCGGTATGAAACAGTAGCGGCTCTTCGTCGCGTACTAAGAACTGATTGAACTGAATATTAAACGGCTCTACGAATGTCGTGATGCGAAATAGGTCCGGAGCGATCTCGGTGATCCTCGCCATAGCACCTCCTCAAGAGTTGAGCCGCGCGATCATACGCATCGCCAGACAGAGGTGCAAGACGAAAACCAGGACAGAATGTTGAACGAATATGGTTACGGGCTACTACTTGCTGGGATTCCCCTTACCTGCTTTCAAAGACACGATTAGCTCGTCTACGGTTACTTCTGCTGCATCATGTAGATGTTGTAGGATCATGAGGTGGCACTTCACTGCCAGCCTCAGCCAGCTCCTCTCCTCCAGCGGAGGATACTACTGTCACTGTTGTTATTGGTTCGCCAAACATCTCCATGAACGCGTCCTGGAATTCTGCTGTCTTTCTGATCTCTCTGAATACCGGCCAATCTCGATAGCCATCTTTCTTTGGGACAGCCTTGGGTCCAAGTGCTTTCATGTACTGGATTGCTGCTCGAAAATCCTGTCTCAGTGCAGCGATGCACACATGAAACTCATTGTTGGCGGCACTCCAATCCTCAGCCGCCAGAATTCGAAGGCCTTGCTCACGCTGCCCGTCCCAAATGTACGCCTGCGCCCTGTTGACAATGAGGGCTCGTCGGAAATAGTCCGAGCCCCAGCTCTTGAAGGTCGCGACGCCAAAATCGGCAAGAGTTCTTGCCAAGCGGTACCTTTTCTCACACAGCAAATCATAGATCAACGTGCCGGAGAAATGACCGTCAGCAGCTTCCCGATCATCTGGAGACAACTTGCGCCACAAAACATGTGAGAGTTTTGCAGCCAGTTCATAGAGGATCTCATGTGACTGTGAAAAGTACTTCTGTGACGCACCAACCACATCACCTTTCTTAATCCCTGAGCAATCGTGTCCCGCGTCTCGACAAACCTGCAGATACTGATTATTAACAACACCATCGCTATGCACGAAGAGATTGCGTCGTTCCGTCAGCTCGATAAAGTCTTTCCAAATCGGCAAATCCTTCCGGAGGGTTATCCCGAGCTTTGTCTCAAGAGCATCGAATTGTGCAGAATGGCTCGAGCGGAGAAACGTCTCCACCTCTTTTTCAACAACATGTTCCCTTGCAGCTTCCAAACTATCGAAAGTCACTAATTCTGAATAGGTCATCTTCCGCTCCGAGGACGCGAGCGCATCTGGCCTAAGACGGTAGAATGTCTTGAGCGTAGCACCTGCAAATGCATCGAACTCGCTGATAAGTGCTACCATTAGGGCACGCGGTACAGATACCAGCGCAAGTTCAGAGCGGTGCAATCTGCGCTCCAACCGCCGAAACTCAGTAAACTTATCTACAGGGATCCCGAAGACGTCTTTATCACCATCAAGCCGTTTAGCCTTGGTCGCAAGGAACTCCTTGAAGCACTTTCGTTCATGCTTGTTTGACTCTGAAATGGCGCTCATGGCGAGGATAACGTGGTCCGCCAAACTGTCCACCCGCGCAATGAATCGATCTAGATTTAGCTTGAGAGGATGTGGGGCTTCCTGTGACTCAGGCTTGCCCTGTCCCTTACTGTCAGAACTACTGGTGGGAAGAGACGCTTCGGTGCTCATCGTCCTAAGATAAGAACCCACATCACTATAAATCTCATTGCAAATCTCATTGCACACATCCGACTATCTGTTTAGACCCACCCTCGTAGGTCTCGGATCTCTTGTCCTTCGACCGCATAACTCATTTCTCAAAGATTGTTCCAATTCAGATCCGTCATCTTCCATGTCCCGCTCGTGCAATTAGTTCTTTGAGCCCGTTCAAATCCAACGCTCCAGGGACCAGTTCGTTGCCCACAATGAAGCCAGGTGTCCCTGAGATGCCGAGCTCTTGAGCAAGGGATCGATTCTTCGCAATGACAGCCTGCCACTGAGGATTGGCCATGTCGGCTTCCAGGCGCTGCACATTGAGGCCAACGCTCACCGCGATCTTTAGGATCTCACCCTTCGTCATGTCCGCGTGGGACGCAAGTAGCGCCTCATGAAAGACCTGGTGTTTGCCTTGCGCTTGAGACGCGAGTGCAGCCTTGGCCGCGAGTTCCGACGCTTCACCCAAAATGGGAAAGTCTTTATAAACCACCCGCACTCGAGGATCGACTTTCTGAAGTTCCGTGACAGCCGATGCCGCTCGCTTACAGAAGCCACAGCGGTAGTCATAGAACTCAACTACCGTGATCTCACCCTTCGGATTGCCGCTGACGGGTGACGTGGGGTCGTGCAGCAGCTCATTCTGCTTCGTTTTGAGCGCGGCTTTTTGACGCTCC
>CAZAKX010000270.1:0-3250 GCA_964485915.1 uncultured Nitrospira sp.
ACAGTTTTGTCGCGCTTTAATCGTTCGATCTGATAGCCGACCCGCACCATATCCACTCGTTCCCACACAAACACAAACACGAGACACACCCCGAGGAGAACCGTGAAGATCTTCATGAAAGCTCCAATCGTGGTTGACGTTCGGCGACCCGCAATTTGGCACTTCGCGACCTTGGATTCGATTCGCACTCCTCTCTGGAGGGCAGAATCGGCTTCTTCGTCAGCAAGGCAAGCTTGGGGTCAATCTGTTGGGCGAGGGACTTAAACGTGTGCTTGACGACACGATCTTCAAGGGAATGAAACGAGATCGCGCAGATTTTCCCACCTTCCGACAACACGTCGACCGCATCTCGTAGCGAGGGCTCCAGGCTCTCTAGCTCCTGATTGACTGCCATACGAATGGCTTGGAACGTCCGCGTTGCACAATGAATCCGCCCGTGGCGATGAGCAGCCGGCACAGACCGAACCACGACAGACACAAGTTGACCGGTGGTCTCAATTCGATGGCGCTGCCTTTCCTGCACGATGGCGCGAGCAATCCGCCGCGCATATCGCTCTTCACCATACTGAAAGATGATCTCCGCGAGATCGTGCTCCTCCGTACTGTTCACCAAATCCGCGGCAGTCTTTCCGGCCGATTGATCCATACGCATGTCCAGCGGACCATCAAGCTGAAAACTAAATCCTCGCGTTGCGTCATTGAGCTGCGGAGAAGAAACCCCAAAATCGAAGAGCACACCGTCAACGGTTGAGACGCCTACATCAGCCAGGTACCGTTTCAAATCGCGATGATTTCCCTGGCGCAACACCACGTGATCTCCAAATCGAATCAATCGCTGCCGAGAGTACTCAATTGCTTGAGCGTCTCGATCCAACCCTATGACTTTCGTCCCAGCTGGACTGGCCGCAAGAAGCAATTCTGCATGCCCACCATACCCCACCGAGCAATCCAGAATCGTAATTGGCCGCCCTGAAACAAGCCAATTACAGACTTCCTGGCCAAACACCGGAACATGCAGAAACTCTTCAGCAATATTAGTCACCCACTATTTTCCACTCCACCCCACTTTTCCGAAGTATACTCTCGCCTTTTTTGTTGTCAACTGTATTTTCAGTAACTTAGGAAGGCTTCCGAACCAGCCAAGAAATGGACGGACTGTGCTTGGGAAGGTGGTGACTTTTCAGCCGGCCCGCCCTTCAATTACTATCATCTTAACCTCCCTCCGAGTACCCCGGCAGTTCTGAGCCTTCCAACTCTTGGTGTTTCGTTGACTTCCGGAGATTTGAGTCGGAGAATGCTTCTATGTGGAAGGCTCCTACACTCAGTCCATTCCGAAGTTGTTTTCTCGCACTCAGCGGCTTGCTGCTCACTCTACAAGAGGTCGGCGCGAAGGACTTCAATCCCGACAACCCACTCAATCAACCGGCACCGATCTATTGGTGCTCAAGCAAAACTCCTGACCAGCAGATTTCAACGAAAAGGGGCTCAGGTTGTGAGCCGCTCTACGATCAATCGGCTGTGGACACATTCAAGGAGAAAGCCCGCCAGAAGGGCTTCGATCTTCCTGATCGCGACCCGATAAAGATCGTGGAATTACAAAATGCCGCCTCGAAATTTTCAGGTCGCTACCGAACGTTCGTCTCGTGCTGCTTGACTGATAACGATGCCCCCGAACATATCGTTGATCTCATCGATGAGGCGAACCACGTGCTCAAAGCCGTACAACAAAAAGGCATCTACAATTCCGCAGGATTCGGGATCGGTAGTAGGGCCGATGGGAGTCCCGGCACTAGCCCGGGCAACGGAAGTGGAAACGGTGGATTAGGTGGCGGACCAGGCGTAGCCCCAAAACTCGGAACGTTTGCCCGCCAATACACTCTCAGTGAAATCGTTGGAACGGTCGCGCGTGCGCGTGAAGACCTCTTTCGACTGCAGGAACGGTTAGACAAGTTAACCGAGGCGCAGAAGCAGCTGGACCAAGTCGATTACGAAAGCAGCGGCCGGGTCAGATTGGAGATCCAAGACGAGGAAGACGCCATCAAGAGGGAGTTCAAGGCCAAGAAGCCGCCGTCATCCGCTCCGACGGGAATGGAAATTCAGGACACCACCTTGCGTTCACGAATCGGAGGAGATATTGAGGACACCAGACTGAAGGCCAACTTCGGTGCGGACATTGGAGCCTCAGTTTCCCCTTACAGCAATGTGAATGAATCGCTCCGCCCACGCAGAGGGGAGGATGTACACGACAGCAACATTCCCCATCGTCCAGGAACGGACATCCACGATACCTCCATGCCCAGTAGCACCGGCTTTGAAGTCGACCACGCACAAAATCGTGAAGGGACTTCCACCGTTCCAAAACGTGGAGTCGGTGCCGCTATCGGCGATTCAAATTTGAACAGCCAGAAGCGATAACCTTTATACTTTCCCTCCAATCGCCGGCATCGGCTCCCACGTCTCTCCCGCATTCTTGCTACGATACAATCCGCTCCCATTCGTGCCGGCATAGAACACCTTCGGATCTGTGGCACTCTGTGCGATGGCCCTCACATTGGTCGTCGCTAATCCGCTATTGATCAGCTGCCACGTCTCACCACCGTCTTCACTCCGATGCACTCCGTCTCGCCCCGTAATATAGATCACTCCTTGACGGGTTTGATCGAGCACCATTGCGATAATCATCTGATCCTCAAGCGACGTTCCGACTCGCGTCCATGCCCGGGCTGCATCGGTCGTCTTGTACAATCCACTCAGCGTAGCGGCATAGACCGTATCCGGAGCGTATGGATCGACGAGAATCGAGGTCACATTCAGTGCCCGTGACGTTTTCAACATATCTTGGGGAACCAGGCCATTGTTCACTTTCTCCCAATGGCCAGCCTGATCAATCGACTTGTAGACACCGCCGCTGGTTCCTGCGTAGAGAATGGACGGCCTGGTCGGATCCATGGCCAACGTCACAACCATCAGCACTTCCTTCATGCCCTCCATTCTCTTTGTCCATTGCTCGCCCCCATTTTTGGTTTCGAACACACCCATCGTTGTGGCGAGAAAAATATGCTGCGCGTCGCCCGGGTCGAATACGAACTGATTCACCACTGAAGTAATCGTCGCGTCATCCAGCCCTGAACGCATCGATACCCAGCGCTGTCCCCCATCGTGACTCTTATAGACGGCATCGCCCTTCGTTCCCGCATACACCGTCGCAGGATACGTCGGATCGATCGCCATCGAAATGACACGGGAATAG
>CAZAKX010000271.1:0-3240 GCA_964485915.1 uncultured Nitrospira sp.
TTCATGGGATGGATGGCCTGGATGAAATCACCCTGTCGGATCGAACCAGAGTGTCTGAAGGGAAGTGCGGAGTGGTGTCGAGCTATTTTATCGCTCCGGAAGAGTTCGATCTGCCTCGTGTCTCGAAAAAGGAGTTTGCCGGCGGCACGTCGGAGGACAACGCGAAGATCGTACAGGACATTTTACAGGGGCGAAAAGGTCCGAAACGGGACATCGTGTGTTTGAATGCCGCTCCTGCCATGGTCGTGGGACAAAAGGCGAGAACGCTCAAAGAAGGGTTCCGTCTCGCCCAACAGACGATCGACACGGGGGCTGCGGCAGAAAAGCTGCAGCGACTCATTGCCTTTACGACACAACGCGGTTGACTCATGATTCTTGATCGTATCCTCGAGCATAAGAAAGCTGAGCTGAGGCATAAGCAGAGCCGGTCTTATCTTGCCGACCTGAAGGCGGCGATTCGAGATGCTCCGCCGACGCTCGGCTTTGCCGTTACGCTGGATGCGACCAAGCCTTCCTCCAGCCCTGCCTTGATTGCAGAAGTGAAAAAGGCCTCGCCGAGCTTAGGACTCTTGCGGCCGGAGTTTTCCGAGAAGTTCGACTATCTGACACTCGCGCATACCTATCATGAGCATGGCGCCTCCGCTGTTTCCGTATTGACGGACAAGGAGTTTTTTCAAGGCGACCTTCAGTATCTTGAAGCGATCAAGCGTGCGATCCCGATTCCTGCGCTCAACAAGGAGTTTATGGTCGGCGATGTGCAATTTTACGAAGCGCGGGCCCACGGCGCCGATGCGGTGTTGCTGATCGTGGCGGCGTTGGAACGGCGGCAGCTGATCGACTTCCATGCCTTGGCAACTGAACTTGGCATGGATAGTCTGTTTGAGACGCACCATGAGCGGGAACTGGATACGGTGCTGGAATGGATTCCTGCCGCACGAATGATTGGGATCAATAATCGAGATCTCAAGACCTTTACGACCGACCTCAATGTCACCTTTCGGCTGGCAAAACGAATTCCGTCCGACAAGCTGATCATCAGTGAAAGCGGGATTCATCAGCGCGATGACGTGGTGAAACTCGTCGAAGCCGGCGTTTACGCCATGTTGATCGGTGAGTCGCTCATTCGTGCCGAGAACACGGCGGAGAAAGTTCGAGAGTTGCTGGGTCAAACTCCGCCCGGTAAAGGAGCTGCCTAAGCTGAGTCGTATGAAGATCAAGATCTGTGGGATTACCAATGCGGACGATGCAGCGGTTGCGTGGGAGGCCGGCGCGGATGCCTTGGGCTTTGTCATGTACCACAAGAGCCCGCGCTTCGTCGAACCGGCCGTCGTGAAGGCCATTGTTGCGGGGCTTCCCCCATTTGTGCTGCCCATCGGCGTCTTTGTCAATGAAGAGCCGGAGAGGGTTCGAGCGCTCATGGATGACTGTGGCTTGGTGCTGGCACAATTACACGGCGATGAGTCGGCGCTCTATTGCCAGCAGCTCGGTCGTCCGGTCCTCAAAGCTCTGCGGCTGAAAGAAGGTGAAACCTTTCTGGCGTTGGCTGAATTCCAAGGGCGGGTGAATGTCCGTGGGTTTCTCATCGATGCATTTTCAGACCAAGCCTATGGTGGAACCGGGAAGACGGTGGATTGGACCTTGGCACAGGAAGCGGCTCGATCCATGCCCATCATCTTGGCCGGTGGGCTTTCGCCGATGAATGTGGCTGAGGCCATTGCTCGGGTGCGTCCCTACGGTGTCGATGTGAGCAGTGGGGTGGAGCAGAGTCCCGGCAAGAAGGATCCGGACAAAGTGAAAACGTTTATTCAAGCGGCGAGGCTTGTACCAGTCTGATTGCCGTAGCTATACTTCCGACGATTTATTGAGGAGGATGTGTTCAGATGCCGATGCTACCCGATAGCCATGGTCGGTTTGGACCCTATGGGGGGCGCTATGTGCCTGAGACTCTCATGCCGGCGCTCCTCGAATTGGAAGCGGAGTATGCCAAGGCCAAGAAAGACCGACGATTTCAGGCAGACCTTGCCTACTACCTCAAGCAGTATGTCGGGCGTCCAACGAGTCTCTATCGTGCCGATCGGCTGACCAAGAAATTGGGCGGCGCCAAGATTTATCTGAAGCGGGAAGACCTGTGCCATACCGGCGCGCATAAGATCAACAATGCCATCGGGCAAGTGCTGTTGGCCATCCGCATGAAAAAGAAGCGAATCATTGCCGAGACCGGGGCCGGTCAGCATGGCGTTGCCACTGCGACGGCAGCCGCAATGTTCGGACTGGAATGTGAAGTCTACATGGGCACCGAAGATATGCAACGCCAGGCGTTGAATGTCTTCCGCATGCGGCTGCTCGGTTCGAGAGTGACGGGTGTCGACGCCGGTAGCCGGACGTTGAAGGATGCCATCAGCGAAGCGATGCGCGATTGGACGACGAACGTGCGAACGACCCATTACATTCTCGGTTCAGTGTTAGGAGCGCATCCCTATCCCATGATGATCCGCGATTTCCAGGCGATCATTGGGAAAGAAGCACGGAAACAAATCCTGGCTGCGGAAGGGAAGTTGCCGGATTATCTCGTAGCCTGTGTCGGGGGGGGGAGCAATTCGATCGGGCTATTCCATGCGTTCCTTAGAGATCGCAAGGTGAAGATGATCGGCGTGGAAGCCGGAGGGAGTGGGATTGTGAGCGGAAAACATGCTGCTCGATTCTCAGGCGGAAAGCCCGGAGTGTTACAAGGCACCATGACCTACCTGCTGCAGGACGATAATGGGCAGATCAATTTAACCCATTCCGTCTCGGCCGGCTTGGACTATGCGGCGGTCGGACCGGAGCATAGTCTCTACCATGATCAGGGCCGCATTAAATATACCTATGCGACGGACACGGAGGCGATGTCAGCCTTTGATCTCCTGGCGCGTGAAGAAGGCATCGTGCCTGCGCTCGAAAGTGCGCATGCCATTGCAGAAGTCGTCAAGCTAGCGCCAAAGCTCAAGAAGTCGAAGCTCATCATTGCCAACTTGTCAGGTCGTGGAGATAAAGACGTGCAGCAGGTCGCGAAGATGCGAGGGGTTGAGCTATGAGCGGGCGGCTGGAAACCACATTTGAGACCCTTCGGAAGAAGCGACAAAAAGCGCTCATTGCCTATCTCATGGCAGGGGATCCCGGGCTCGCAGAAACCGAACAGCTGGTGGTAGCGCTGGAAGAAGCCGGCGCCGATATTATCGAGCTGGGCGTGCCTTTCTCGGA
>CAZAKX010000272.1:0-3230 GCA_964485915.1 uncultured Nitrospira sp.
TTCGTAAACCGCAGGTCGCCCGTTCAATCCGGGTCGCCGGCTCCACATCTCACTTCATGCATACCGCCGACCATTGAAGCTCCCGATAGAACGGCGCTTGCGCGTGCCGTGTGCGGACTCAGAGCTTCAGAGGTCTGGTGTTCAGGTGATGCAAGTTTTGTGAGGGCCGTGCGTCTCTGTATCGCGCTACCGCCTGCCATAGCAACGCATCCACCGTCTGATGACTTCAATCGGGAGGGGAGGAATCAGGTATAAACGGGCTCGAACGGTAAGCGCTATCTTCCCTTGAGGTACACGATTACGCCACCAATTCCAAGCGCCACAATTACGAATGCAAAAGTTATGGTGTTGATATCCATGGTTTCTCCTTATCGACCCAAAGGTCTGGTAATCTCATAGCGAGACATTGCAGCCTACTAGTACAGCGGAGCTTGTGGGCCCCACTGCAAGCCGGCAAGATCAGGATCCTCACCACCTTCATGTGTGGACCTGTCCGGCTTGAGGGCCTTCCGCTCAGCCCGGCGTGCTTCCTTCTCACGTTGTTTCTGAATCCGTGCTTTTTCACGCTCTCGCTTTGCGAGAGTGACTTTGCCTGGTCCTCCGATGGTGTCCTCCTTCTGGGTGCGCCGCGTTCGCGTGTAAGGCCTATTTCGAGCTGGCACCCAGCTTTCTGCTTGAGGCCGATGACTTGGAACGTGGTTTAGAGTGCGCGTCCTTCGGATGCGAACGGGAAACTGTATCGGGGCTCAGTCCCTCGCTCGAGGCTGAGATGATTTGCCGGCGCAGGTCTTCGATCGACAGACTCGAAGTCGTGTGAGCCGGATCTTGAAGCCCAAGGACATCCCATCGGACCTTGGTCCGGAGTAACGCTCGCTTTCGTCGGTGTATCGCCTTGGTTCCCCAGGATGAATTCATCGCGGCTTCCTTTCAAAAATGTTCAAGCTCATGACATGTGCAGCAGGAGGTCCGGCTGTCGCAGACATCTACTTGTCGGCCGTGGCTGAACCTTTGTTCGTAACGGAGACGAACCGATCTTCTGGGAACACTGTCCGGAGGCGATTGGTGACGGATTGGCGGTACAGCTCAGATTCCCGACCGACCACCACCAAGTTCTTGTTGTCCAGCAGGATATTGAGGTGGTCTTCCGATACCAGTAACCTCGTGCTGTCACCGACATTGACGCGATACTGAGTCTTTCCGTCCGGGTTGCGGTCTGGACCTGATACAATTTCGGTCAAACCGTCAATGATCCCGTCATAGGCTTCAGAACGATGACGTACTTTTATGCCGTTTGGGATCCGGACCCAATGCTCTACTGAGGCCGCTCGGGTCGATTTACCGGTATTCATGAATGTGTACTCCTAGGGTAGCAATTCATCGCACTATCTCCCTCCTTCACATCCTAGAAACGGCTGTGATTTAGCCTATTCTGTATGGCCTGGTCGGCCCGCAATAACCAATCGCACAGAATGTCGATTGATGGTGAACAAACCAGCACGGGACGGAGTTACGTCTCACTGATCGTTTCAATCGCGCAAGAACGGGCAGGGAGAGCGCGAGGATCAGAAGTTTGATACCTTTATAGTGTACCACAAGCACTCCGAGAATGCGACTGAGAGCTAATGGATACCAGATGCCGAGAGGATGAAGGAAAACCCTTCTGATGATCTCGATTGACTTACTGAGCGCAGGCCTATACGCTGCTACCATGACGTACTAAGCTATGCGACCCTTTCATCCTTCGCGCATCCATTCCCTCCCTTCTGTTTTTGCGCGTCTGATTCCTCGGTCTCAGCCGCTTCGACGCCAGAGTCTCCATCACGAACCTCGACGCTGAGCGTGCCCTCATGGGAGGCGCCTCGGAGCGGGAGACTCCCACCTGTTACCAAAGGAGCGCAAGATGAATCAGGAACAATTCGGTCAATTCTGGGAGCAACTCAAAGCCCCACTCAAAGCGAAGTGGGACAAGATTACCGAAGAGGATCTTGTCGAGATTCGAGGAGGTTTGGATAGATTTGAACTCGTTCTCCAAAAACGGTATGGCGAATCCCAGAAAGATGAGGTTTCCACCTGGGCCAATCGGCGATATTCACACTGGACGGGCAACTATATTGGTTATAAAGACCCCGAGCCTGCGCTGTAGCGGGAATGACTGGCTCCAATGCATCGATCTAGGAGATCAAGTTTGTCAACGGCGTAAAACGCCGAATCAATCAGGGAGAAGACGACGTGAGAAAAATCATCATCAACAAAAGTTACGATGAGTTCTGCGTGAGCCATAAAGCATTCCTCCGATTGCGTGAGCTGGGGCAACAGGATGCACTGCAAGAGCCTAATCGTGGTGAATACTGGCCTGCGGCAGCAGGGCCGCGAGAGCCCAGCCTGAATCAATATGGGAAACTTATTCCACGAGACGATCAAACGTTGGTTCGTGTGGTGGAAGAGCTTCAGGAAGCCGCGAACGGCCATGCGGCTGCACTCAAGGTGGTTGCCATTCCCGACGAGGTGAAATGGCTCATTACCAAAGCCGAAGGTGGCGAGCAGGTGAGTGAGGCCCATCGCACGTGGGCATGAGCGAAGGCGTACGGGCTGCAAGCGGTGTGTAAGACAGGTTCCTGTCTGTGGAAATCAAAGGGGCGCTTCGATCGAAGCGCCCCTTTCGTACTCAAGAAGAATGCGGTGTGTGATTAGTAGCGATTGCGATTGCCGCCACCGCCGAATCGTGAGCCACCGCCGCCCCCCCCGCCTGAACGAGGCTCCATCGGCTTCGCCTCATTGACGGTCAGCGATCGGCCATCCATTTGTGATCCGTTCAAGGCAGTGATGGCAGCCTTCGCTTCCTCGTCAGTGGACATTTCAACAAAGCCGAATCCTCTGGATTGGCCCGTGAATTTGTCCGCAATCACGCGAGCCGACTCCACCGTGCCGTGTTCCGCGAACAGGGTCGTGAGTTGGGATTCGGTTGCTGAATAGGGTAATCCGCCGACGTACAGTTTTGAACCCATGGGGGTTCCTCCTTCTAAAATGACATTGTCCAAGACACGAGAAGGATTTCAGAGGGGAAGGAGAGGGCCAAAGACGTAGTGTGTGAACGACTCAGGTCAGGCTTCCAATCAGATTCTCGGTAGGAACAACATCGGTGGCAGGCCATTGAAATATATGTTTCATGCGAGGCCCTCCGCAACGAAACAGGGATATCCTATCAGGTATGCAAGGGAATAGCTACCCGG
>CAZAKX010000273.1:0-3221 GCA_964485915.1 uncultured Nitrospira sp.
TGACAAGTTCCTGCTCCCATCCTGTGTCTGAGGCGGACCTCTAGAAGAGCATCCGTCTCGCGGCGCGCGACGCCAAGCGAGACATCCGCCTGATTGAACAACGAGGCCAGAGCGCCGACCATCCCATCCTCGCCAGCATGCCGGAGACAAGGTATTTGAAGTGTTTTATTGTGCAGGTGTTGTAGCGGAAGATTACTTCGTCACTCCCATCTCGATGGACCTCGACGCATGCGCAAGGGGGCAGCAACAGATGCTACGAGTATTAGTCGGTTTGCTCTCAGCCCTGAAACCAAGCCAAAAGGAGAATCGGAAAAGGTGGTCATCCGATACGACAGCTTAGGATGTGATAGGCGAGGTTGCCAGCAGCAAAGGGTAGGAGCATGGCATGGAGAGTCTTCGACTGAGACCGGTGCGATGCTGTAAGAAAAAGACTCCCAACTTCTTTGCTTCTGATTTATAAAGACTGCGTAAGGCGACAACTTGAAATCGGCAGGAGCGCAGAACGCGCCATGCTTCAATGGGTAAGCGTGAGCAATCGATGTGTACCAGTCGGTTGAGATAGAAGTGGACAATCTGCCTTGAGCGGATTATACAGTCTGTCCAAACATTGTTAGCCTGCACGATGCCAACTACGCATAATTCAATTCCGCTAAACATGAAATGAGCTGTTACATCGTCACATTCCAGACGGCATTGGAAGCCACGCGGCAGCGTGTCAGGGAACGGCTCAAAACCTTTCCCCGCTTCTGTCCAGTGCACAAGTATTGCTGGGCCATTGTGACAGACAAGAAGGCGCCAGAGATACGTGATTACGTGGGAGAAGTGCTTCAGCCGGGTGACCGAATCTTTGTCGTCCGTTCAGGAACAGAAGCGGCTTGGCGGAATTCCTACGGTGAGAAGAACAATGAGTGGCTGAAAAAGAATTTGTGAGCATGCCGCCACCACCAAAAGATATAGATGAGAGCAAACCTCTGCGGATTCGCAGAGGGAGAGTTGAGTCTGTTGATCTCTACGAGATCAAGGACAGCGAGCTTGATCTTTTGGAGAAGGGCTCACCGGCAGATTTGCAGCTAAATTTCGCGATTTTTCTTCTCTCTTCAGCCATTTCTGCGATCTGCACGTTGGCGACGGCGACATTCACGAACACCGCGATTCAGACAGTTTTTATCGTTGTTACAGTCGTTGGACTTCTGCTTGGGATCTATCTCCTGATTGCGTGGTGGCGAAACAGGACGTCTCTCAAAAGCGTAGCTGACCGCATAAGACAGCGGATACCTCCAGACGTCGCCGCGGCTGCCGGTAAACCAGAGGATCAACTCGATGAGAAAGAGCAAGGAGAGCCAGCAGGCTAATCATGCACTCCAGCGAATCCGGCCATCGCGCGGTGGTTGCAATCGTGGCGTCCCGCGTGCCGGGTCGCTGAGCTTGGGTTGTTATTATGTTGCCTTCGCATGCTCACACTGAATGAAGTCTTAGAAATTGTCCGCAGCGAGTTTTCGCCGGTTCTCGGCAAGTTCGTCATTCACGCAAAATGGAAAATGCACCGGGAGTCTTTAATTGAGATCGGTGCGCAAACCGTCGCCGCGCGACCGATGTTCAGTCTTCCACGCCCACGCCGATCACGATGAGCAGCGCATAGTCTTGCTTCGTGTGGCCCTCGACTGGAGGCATCGTTCCTCCTGGTGCAACTGGAAACGCCGCCTGCTTTGCCTTGGCCGGGGAGCATGAGCCACCCACCGTCGCCGGGGTATAGCGCGTGGGACGGACGGTTGCTCCATGAGCAATCCGAGAATACAAATTGTCCGTCCCATTTGTCTCGGTTTCTTACTGCGCAGCAACGGTCTGGGACTCACGGGCCGCCAGACTCTTTCGGCGATTGTTGGAAATAGTGCGGTCGATGATCGCCCCGCAGTTGATGCATTTCCAGGCATAGAACACGAGAAAGAAATCCGAGAACCGCTCCAGCATCATCATCCCTTTACACTTCGGACAGTCCATTGATCCCTCCTAAGGTGGTTACGTTCACAGCTGCCACCAAAGTTAAGCAAGAGCTGCGCCAAATTCGCAGATGTCAGTATTTCAATGATTCCGTTGATACGTGATTAAGCTTAGCTAAATGTTGTTAAGTTATTGACGGTGTGAGTGAGATTAACCCGTCAATGTCTTGTCGGATGGTGTGAAGTAAATGGGGCGGTAATCTTGTATCGTCAACCACGCATCGCGTCTGATGCGAATATCTCTATCCATGCCGTTACCGACTCTTCGGTGAGTGGGAGAAGATGCACTGGGAGGTTCTGGTAAGCTAGCTGCGCGCACTGTCGGTGCGCCACTGAGGTTCAGTCTTCTACACCCATGCCGATCACGATGAGCACGGCATAGTCTTGCTTCGTGCAACCCTCGACCGGAGGCATCGTGCCTCCTGGGGCAACGGGAAACGCCGTCTGCTTTGCGTTGGCCGGCGAGCATGAACCACCAGCCCTCGCTGGTGTATAGCGTGCGGAACGGCAGGCCAGGTGCGTCACGTCATAGAGCGTCGCGCCTTGATCGAGCTCCCAGCGTCGGTCGCCATGGCTGTCAGCGAGATGAATCGTCAGCACGGCTGTTACTTTACGGGCACCTGTGACCACATATTTGCCGGGAGGAAGCGGAACGGTCGGTTGCTCCATGATGAGGCCGTGTTCCTCCAGCCACCAGTCCCTCTCGTCGAACTGCCAGCGCGACGGGGCGACGCCACCGGCATCTTTCAACGATTGATAGCGGTTCAGCTTCACGCCTCGAGGACCTGGGTCCAGTGGCCACAGGCCCCACAATTGCGCGCCGCTCCCGGAGGTCGCACCTGGCTCATCCAACGCTGCGATATACTGAGTCGAAATACGCTTAAACTTTGTCTGGCCTCCGCCTGCCGCGTGCACCGCCTGAGCCACCATGGCGATCGTCACCAGCAATGCCGTCGCAAGACAGGTGTGACGCATGAGCTGCTGCGCACTCCTCATACGTCCCGACAGGGCATTTCGCGCTGCATGGGCATGCATCCCGGTCGTCCTGAGTATTGACATCATCCTGCGATTTTCCTTTCAAGCTGAGTCAGCAGCAATCAGATCCCTGCCATACGTTACCAGCCTGACCATAGGGATATTCAGAACGGCATCAACTTTAAGATGTGGGCGTGGTGCTCAAAATGGAACGGCGACTGATCCTGTGTGAGTCAGCCGCCGTTCAAT
>CAZAKX010000274.1:0-3217 GCA_964485915.1 uncultured Nitrospira sp.
GCGGACCTCTCGGAAGTCTGGGTTCAAGCCAACATTCCCGAGAAGGACATTCCCTTTGTCCATTCCATCCATGCCTCCGGTGGTCAGCAGGTCGAGGTGCGTATCAACGCTTATCCGAAAGAAGTGTTCCAAGGTACGATCACCTACATTGGTGACGTTCTTGATCCCGTGACCCGCACCATGCAACTCCGCCTGGAGTTGTCGAATCCGGACGGACGGCTCAAGCCAGAAATGTTTGCGACGATTCGACTCTTTTCCGAAGCGCAGCCCGATCAGCTGGCTGTGCCGGAGGTGGCCCTGCAGCGCGATCAAGGCAAGACCTTCGTGTTTGTGCAACGTAACGCGACCGAGTATGAATTGCGGGAAGTCAACGTGGGGGAATCCAACGGGACCGTCACCGCGATACTGGGTGGTCTGAATGAAGGAGAGCCGGTCGTCACCCACGGCGCATTTATTCTAAAGTCCGAGTTCTTGAAAAAGCCTGTCTGATGGTCTCCCGCCTCCTCGACATTTCCTTACGCCAGCGGATGCTCATCATTATCTCTGCGTTCTTGATCGGTGCCGGAGGCGTCTATGCCTTTCGGACCATCCCGATCGACGCCTTTCCTGACGTCACTAGTGTTTTGGTACAGGTCGTGACCAAGGCGCCTGGCCTTTCGCCGGCGGAAGTCGAGCGCTTGGTCACTTATCCGATCGAGCTGCAGCTCACCGGTGTTCCCGCCCTGGCGGAAATGCGTTCCCTGACAAAAGTCGGGCTGTCGCTTATCACGATCGTGTTCGATGACTCCATGGACATCAACTTGGCGCGCCAGCTGGTGCTTGAGCGATTGCTCGAAGTCGAGGAGCAACTTCCTCCAGGAGCCGAACCGATGCTGGTGCCGAACAGTACGGGCTTAGGTGAGGTGTTCCAATATTACTTGGAGGCACCGCAAGGAGCTGCGGTTGATGCGGAAGCCGAACACCAAAGCCTGATCCTGCAACGGACGATTCAAGACTGGGTGATTCGTCCCATCTTGAAGAGCACGCCGGAGGTCATCGACATCAATTCCATGGGCGGCTATGTCAAGCAGTATCAAGTGCTAGTCGAACCGGGCCTGTTGCGAAAATACAATCTGACGCTCCGAGAGGTCTTCGATGCCGTGGCGAGGAACAATGCGAATGCCGGCGGCAATATTCTTGAAAAACATGATGAAAAATACATTGTGCGAGGGATTGGGCTGATCCGTTCGCTTCAAGATATCGAGCGGATCGTCGTGAGGGAAACCGGCGGAACCCCGGTGTTCGTCGGAGATGTTGCGCAAGTGCTCATCGACCATGCGGTTCGGCATGGCGCTACGGTTCTGAATGGGGATCGCGAGGTGGTCAGCGGCATCGTGCTGATGTTGCGGGGCGGCAACGCACGGGATGTGGTGGAGGGGATCAAGGCACGTATTGGAGACATCCATACCAAACGCCTGTTACCGGACGGATTGCGCATCGTGCCGTTTTACGACCGTATCGAACTGATTACTGAAGCGTTGAACACCGTCTACAAGTCGTTAGGGGAAGGCGTGGTGTTGGTCGTCGTCGTGTTGTTCCTCTTTCTTGGGAATATTCGGAGTGCGCTGATCGTGGTGGGTACGTTGGTCTTGGCGCCGCTGGCCACATTTATTGTCATGGGGCAGATCGGACTGACGGCCAATTTGATGTCTCTGGGAGGATTGGCCATCGCGATCGGCATGATCGTGGATGGGTCGGTCGTCGTCGTTGAAAATGTCTACCGCCATCTATCGCACCATTCGGCTGCCGTAATACCAAGGCTCCAGCTCGTCACGCAAGCGGTGAAAGAAGTCGGACAGCCGGTCGTGTTCGGAATTCTGATCATCATCTTGGTGTTCCTCCCTCTCTTGTCTCTTCACGGGATGGAAGGCAAGATGTTCAAGCCGCTTGCCTATACCATCATGATCGCGCTGCTCGTCTCTCTCGTTTTATCGCTCACGCTGTCGCCGGTGCTCTGCTCGTTGGCACTCAAACAGGGAAGTGAAGAAGATCCTTGGGTCGTTCGACACGCGAAGCGTCTCTATGCGCCGTCTCTCCGATGGGCGCTTGGGCACCGAACGACGGTACTGGTGTTGGCCATCAGCGCCCTGATCGGCGCGCTGGCATTGGTTCCTTCACTCGGCACCGAATTCATCCCGATCTTGAACGAAGGATCGGTCGCGCCTCAAACTATCCGTCTGCCTAGCGTGTCTCTGCCTGCTTCCATCGAAATCGAAAAGCGGATGCAGCAGGCGATCATGGAGTTTCCGGAAGTGGAGATGGTTGTCTCGAAAATCGGCCGAACAGAATTGGGGAATGATCCACAGGAACCGAACGAGAGCGATCCGGTCGTTCGGCTTCGGCCGCTGGATCAATGGACGACGGCCCGGACCATGCCGGAGCTCATGCAGAAGTTCCGTGAACGACTGACCACGGTCTCAGGGGCGACGTTCCTCATCAGCCAGCCTATTCAGCAGAGGGTCGATGAATTGATTTCCGGCGTGCGGACGGAAGCCACGGTCAAGTTGTTCGGCGACGATCTGGAAGTGCTCCGGAACAAAGCCCAGGAAATCTCCGAAGTCCTTGAAACCGTGCGAGGGGTCCGAGATATCAAAGTCGAGCAATTATTTGGACAACCGTATCTCACGATTGATATCGACCGCAGCAAGATTGCCCGGCATGGAATCAATGTCGCCGATGTACGGGAGATTATCACGACCGCTATCGGTGGTGAAGCCGCAACGCGTGTCTATGAAGGGCAGCAGCGGTTCGATCTCGTAGTGCGGTTTCCTGAACAGTACAGAGACAGTGTGGAAACGATCAGCAACATTAAGGTGAGTGATCAGACCGGTGCGGTGATCCCTCTGGTGGATCTAGCTACGGTGCAGTTGGAGGAAGGACCTGGCCGTATCAGTCGTGATCAGCTGCAACGATATGTCTCGATTGGGTTCAATACGCTGGGGCGGGACATCGGTAGTCTCGTGGCAGAGGCGCAGCAGAAAATCACCCAACGCGTGGATCTTCCAACAGGCTACCGGGTGACCTGGGGCGGGGCATTTGAAAATATGGAACGGGCCATGGCCAAGCTGAAGATCATCGTCCCGATCACGATAGGATTGATCTTCCTTCTACTCTACTCGACCTTCAATTCTCTCCGTCAGGCAACGCTCATCATTCTGAACCTGCCGTTTGCCTTGAT
>CAZAKX010000275.1:0-3181 GCA_964485915.1 uncultured Nitrospira sp.
GTGATGTCATTCCCGATCGTCAGCAGGCAAGGCTTCCCGTTGAGCGTGATCATATTCGTGGAGATGAGGAATTGCCGCAGTGCTCCGTTCCTCATCCGCATGGATACTTCAAGATTCCTGACCGCCCCTTCTGCTCGAAGTCGATCGATCAATCGCGCACGCTCGTGCGGGTCAGGCCAGATCCCCAGCATCAGCGTCGTTTTTCCGATGACTTCGTCTCGACGAAAGCCGAAGATCTCTAGGCACGCATCATTGATTTCCAGACAACGGCCGGTCTCGAGTTCGGTGATACCGATCGGGTGAGGACTCAGACGGAAGGCTTCGGCAAAAACATCGTCTCTTGCCGATCCGACGGCGTAGTCTTGCCGATCTCCTGCGTGAAGTGTGGGTGAAAGCGGTCGTGCCCTCACCCAACGCTTTTTCTTGGCGGCTTTGGGTGTCATGGCGAGAAAAATTAATTCTAGTCCACTTACCCTGACCCCGCAAGACCAAATTCCGCTCAAGGCCGTCTACGATGGGACAGCTACAAGAACTGGCCAGGATCAGCACGCCCCTATGAATGACACTGTTCAGCTTCAGCCCAATGAAATTCCGTGAGCTTGTTCAATGTGGATGATTTGCGGGCCAGAGAAAACCACAGCCGACGTAAAGAGTGACGGGTTGCCGGATAGCTCCTGTACGCTTCCAGGATTCAGAACATAGGGAGGCTGGACTTTTTGACCTTGAGAGTCTCATCGCGCATCGAAGACCGTTGTAGCTCGGCCAATTGTTGTATGAGTGCTCGCTCGCGATCCGACAACTCGGTAGGCGTCCGCACTTCCACCACCACAAAGAGATCGCCCTTTCCTTTCTCACCGACCTTAGGCATGCCTTTCCCATTCAGCCGAAGCGTTGTGCCGCTCTGAGTTCCAGCCGGAATCGCGACTTGGAGGGTCTCTCCTCCTAACCCCGTCACGCGCAACTTTCTTCCCAGCGCCGCATCGGGAAAGGTGATCGATTGAACCATATAGAGATCGTCGCCATGACGTTCGAAGGAGGGATGGCGCCGGATATGAGGACTGATGAGAAGATCACCTGGTGGCCCGCCGTTTACGTTCGCCTCGCCTTGGCCAGGCAACCGAATGAGCATGCCGTCGTCGATTCCGGGCGGAATTTTCACTTTCAACGCGTGTGGGAGAAACCGATAGCCGTTGCCTTGACAGAGCGGACAGGGAGATTCAACGATCTGCCCCCGTCCCTGGCAACGCCCGCATGTGGTCAATGTGACAAGCCGTACATCCTTCCTCATCTTCACGTCTTGCTTCTGTCCGCTTCCTCGACAATCGGGACAGGACAAGGGCTTTGTGTCGGCCTTGGCTCCGTTACCCCCACAATCCGTACATTTCTCGGATCGCGTGAGATGGATCTCCCGCTCTCCTCCACGAGCGGCCTCTTCCAAGGTCAGCTCTACATCGTAGCGAAGGTCCGTCCCTCTCGCCGCACCAGCTCCGGGCCTCATACGCCGACCAAACAGATCTCCAAACATACCCGACAAGTCGCCGAAGCGGCCCCCGAAGAAATCGCCAAACTGGAAATCCCGCATGAGGTCGTCCGCCGACCACCGTTCACTTACGCCGGCGTGGCCTGTCGTGTCGTATTCTTTCCGCTTGGTATCGTCGGAGAGAACGGCATAGGCTTCCGCAAGTTCGCGGAACTTCTCGGCCGCGCCAGGGTCTTTGTTCTTATCCGGATGGTATTGCAGCGCTAGCTGCCGATACGCGTGCTTGATCTGATCGCGAGTCGCGGTTCGATCTACGCCCAGCACTTCGTAGTAGTCCCTCTTCGTGTCGACGCTAGACACTGAATGGCTCCTCAGCCCCTTAGGAACACATCATGATCCACCGCGACAACCGCCAGCAACGCTCGCGGGCAGTGTGGACCCCGTCGTCCGTTCCGAGGGTAACGCAAACCGTCGATGGCACACACCATCTTCATCCTGTGACCTCGCTCTTGACGTCATCTTCTCCCTAATCCATATGGGCTCCACTGTGGAGGACCCCAATAGGGCCCCCAGTACGGTCCCCAATAAACGCCGAAGTACGGAAAGGGATGGAACCAGTAGGCCGGTAACTTGGGAGGCCAAATTGTCAGCGATGCGATGTCGAGTGTTGGGTAGAGGTAATCAACCTCGTCCAACACCAATGTCATGGACCCGGTCACCTCACCCACGACCGTCACTCGTGTCCCGGTAGGAATCGTCGCTGGATCGAGAAACTCTTTGTGGAACGCGAGCAAGCGTCCGTGGGAATCTATCAGTCGACCCTGTGGTGCTTGATCGCTCGCGAGCGGGAGTTGGAGAATTTCGATTCGTGTCCCGTCTTGGGTGAGCTTGACTGAAAGCACAATCCCCCCGGCCACGATGAACTTACCTTTGTACAAGAGCGGTGAGGCGCTCACCTGCTGAAACGAAACATTCCGCTCGATTTTCCCCTCAAGGTCTGGAGGCACAACCGGCACCCCGGCGCATCCCGCAATACTGATGCTCGCCACAACAGCCATAAGCGCTTGGAGGTAGCTTGTCCCACCCTGAGAGGCCATGCCATGGTGTTCAGCAAGACGAGTGCCCCAGAACGCACGAGAGAATGTGAATGAAACCTCGTCTGTCTTCAGAGGAAGTTGGAGGGTCGGTTTCCCACAAGATACAGCCCAACGAAGTAACTGAGGGAAATTGCCACAGTGTACGACCGCGACTGCGGCGTGAAGGGACAGCTGCGCTTCACATCAATGCAGCGAAGAGCTGCGACTTGGCCGCGGCTTGGATTCTGAGAAAGCCGACCGCTACTCACCGGCGCGATGGCCCGTCTTCTTGAAGCCTCTTGAGATCGTGAACGTGACGATCATGGCCAGCGTGGCGCCGCCGAAGGCTGATGCCATGTCCCTCTGCGCATCCCACTCGTCGCCCTGCGTGCCGAGATATGCGCTGCCGAGTTCGGGGCTCACAAAAGCCGCCACGACGGATTCGATGATTTCAAACAAGCCGCTCTGGGCGAGAATCAAGCTGGCCGGCAGATAGTAAGACCAGAGGCCTCGCACGCCGACCAGACGTATGAGCGCCTCTCGCACCGGATAGGCCAATAACGCGCCGTAAGCGAAGTGGACAATTCGATCGAAGGGGTTTCGACTCAATGAAAACAAGTCTTTG
>CAZAKX010000276.1:0-3171 GCA_964485915.1 uncultured Nitrospira sp.
CTGATACATGCTCCTCGATGTTCTCTCCCGTCCAGTGGTCCATCGCAACAGGGCTACTGAGCCATCCACCTGGTTCGGCAGGAACGGTGTCCCGTCCGGCAAGAACAAAGGTGCTGTGTGTTCCAGGCGCCGAGGCAACGCACCGATTCTGTAAAAGAACCTGAGGTGGAGCAATTTTTGACACGAGCTGTCCGACGGCGCCGCTCAAGTTCGACGTGGGTGATTGAATCGTCACGGTTCCGCTCGGCCCACGTTCCGATGAGGCGCTTACGATACTGGCAGAGTCGGCTAAGAACAGGGGAGTCACGAAGGTAATGTTTCCCCCTGCACCGCCGACCGCCTGGGCCGTGACATTGCTGCCCTCCAGCATCACCACATTGGGATCGATAACGATGTTCCCGCCGCTGCCCTCGGCACCCTTCACTGACGTGCTAATCTCACTCTTGTTCACGAGACGGACACGATCGATCGCTTGGATCGTAATGTTTCCGCCGTTTGCCTGTGCTAATTGGGTAGTTGTGGTAATAGAGGACCGATCGAGCAATTCCAACTGCTGACCAGCGTCGATTGAGATGCTCCCAGCATTGCCGGAGCCAGTGCTGCTGGCGGATATTGTCCCTCCGTTGCTTACCGAGATAGACTTACCGGCCGTCAGCGAAATGTTGCCACCTGCACCAGTGCCTTCCGTGTCGGCGAAGATTCCGCTTCCTGCTCCATCGACCCGTATAGTGCCTTTAGAGCCCAGAGCTTGAATCGTAATATCTCCTCCTGCTCCGGTAGGACTGATATTCCCGAGAATGCTCAGAAGACGGCCTCGATCCGGAGCAAAGGTACTGCCGCTCGAGAGCTGTGCTCCGTCTGTTACGTGAAGCGTGTCAGCGACGATCTTGAGCCGTCCGCCAGGTCCTGAAGCGAATCCAGCGTTGTTGATGATACTTCCTTGAGTCACCACCATGTCTTTTGCGGTGAGGGTGAGATCACCTGCGGGAGCACTACTCACGGAAAAAGCTGTTATGACGGAGCCGACTAGTTCGAGGTTGTCCGAAAGCGTGACTGTAATACCGCCTGTTTTGAACAGGCCCTCATTGTCGGCAGAAATTAACCCGAAGTTCGTCATGCGCAAGTTCTGTGCTGTGACGGTGACTTGCCCTCCTCCACGACTGGGGGATAATGCAAGTGTGAAAAGATTTGCTCCATCGAGGAGGATCTCTCCTCCCGGCGCTGATGCGGTAACCGTGCCCGTGGTTCCACTGCTGTTGCCTGCCTGAGAGGTTGCTACGGTAGCGAAGCCGGTCATCCGGATGTTCCCATGTGTGCTAGTCAGGTCGACATTGCCGGCATTGCCCGGCGCAAGCACAGACGAGGGGGCAGTTCCATCAGGGCTAAGACCGGAAGATGAATCAAGTTGTACATAGTTCAGCAATTCGAGACTTCCTGATGTTCGCAGCGTGACATTGCCGGCATCACCGCTTCCGTTTGTCCGAGCCAAAACATTCACTGGGATTCCTGTCTGTGTCTGAGAAAGTGGATCAGCGTCCCCAATGAATTGTAGGCGGTCCGCAGCAAGCTGGATGTCAGGGCCCCGGTCTGCCGAGAAGGTTCGGCTGACGACCGAACTGCCAGAGGCTAGAAGAATGATATCTTGGTTTGGCGCAACAACACTGGGGGAGGGGGTGATTGTCGTATCAAGGATCGAATTTTTAATGTCTAGAACCAACCGGCCACCACGGATTGAGACGCTGCCATTCCCAGTCTGGCTGAAATCCACTGTGGAGCCTGATGTGAGGTGGGCAGATCCGTACGACTTGAACGATGCGCCATTGATGTTAGGCGCAGCCGTGAAGTCCGCTGAAAATTCGCCGGGAGACTGAGTCGCTGCCAGGTTGATTTGCCCGTTCGGCGCAGAAAGGCGAGCAGGTTGTGCCGTTCCATTCTCCAGGGTTCCATTCCGAATGGTGATGTTCCCGCCCACGAGTGAGATTCCATGCTCTTGAGGTACCATGAGCTGGCTGCCCTGAATAGTGATGGCGCCAGGGTTTGAACCTAGGAAACCATAGGCGGCAACAGGTGCCGTTGAAAGCAGTGCGTCAGCGCTAGCATTGGGGATTGCATGGAATGACGTATTGTCATTGAGCCGCAGATAGTCTGCTGTGGTAAAGGCTACAGAACCTCCGACATTCAGTGATGCACTAGGGCCAAAGACAATGCCCGCCGGATTCATCAGAAACAGATTAGCATTTCCGAAGTTGGTGGTTTGAATCGTGCCAAAGATAGTTGAGATATTTCCACCAGTGACGCGACCGAGGATATTTGAGGTGGCCAAGC
Organism: uncultured Nitrospira sp.; assembly: GCA_964485915.1. GTDB lineage: Bacteria > Nitrospirota > Nitrospiria > Nitrospirales > Nitrospiraceae > Nitrospira_D. The sequence goes on from CAZAKX010000276.1 coordinate 2,326, forward strand.
CTGAGTCATTCAGAAAGTTTGCGATGTGGTTATTGGGAACGTGAAAGTCGCCGAAGCTGTGGAACAAGTTTGTCCCGGCTCTGGTTCCTCCCGTGATATTGTACTGTGTCGCTCCGGTAGGTGGGGTAGTGGAGAGATTGATTTGCGTATTCAGTCCAGAGGATGTAATGGGAGTTGCAGTTTGAGCCAAGCTTGAGGAGATACCACCCTCTATTGCCCAGAAAACTGCACAGATGACCCAGTTCGTTCTCGATAGTCTAGGCATATGGGACCTCGTATGTCCGAGCGCTCTACTGTGCAGAGAGTCCTGCCTTTATAGGCAGGACCTTCTGACAATATCAAGCCGCTCTCCTGATCCCACGTACTCTTCGCGCTATCAAACGAGGTATCGGTGGAAGACCTGTTTGAGGTTTCGACTGAGGTCACCTACACAATTGCGTGTGGTATTTCATCGATCGCAAGGTGGATTTTTTCAATTGCACGCGTCGCAGTCTATCGGGAACTGCGGGACCTTGCTCACGCCCAACCCTCAGCATGTATTGGGGAGCTCCAACATCTATTGGGCCATAGTTTCCTGTAGGATTGTACGCACAGATTGCTGCGCTTTCTGGTGATCTGCTTCTTTTAATTCCTCGAGGGCTAATCGATCGAATACCTCATTGTATGCCGATATTCCGTATCGTGAAGTCGTAGGCTCGTTCGTAAAGTCCGTAGGGTGTCGATGAAAAGAGATGAAATCTACGACTGTCGAATCGACCAGCTTCTCCGCTCCCGGTTTCACAATGATCAATCCATAGTGCTGAGCCTTACGGTTGGGCTGATGCTGGGCTTCTTTCTCTAAGACCT
>CAZAKX010000277.1:0-3156 GCA_964485915.1 uncultured Nitrospira sp.
TCTGGTGCGCACGTACAGTCGTGTCTGATGAGCTCAAGAGATCCATTCGGCGCCGTGTACAAAAGTCGCTGGACTGGTCTATCGTTTTGGGTATGGCCAGGTATCATGGCGTGTGCCCGTTGTTATATAGAAACCTGGCCGCACTGTGTTCTGACCTTGTGCCTTCCAAACTACTCACGCAACTACGCCAAAAGGTTCAAGCCGACGCCTTGCTTAATCGCTCATTGGCTCAGGAGCTTGGTGTTCTCTGTGATGCGTTGACTTCAAGTGGAGTTCCCGTCATCCCTATCAAAGGAGCAACCCTCGCAGTGTTGGCGTATGGTGACGTGGCCCTTCGCGAGTTCACCGATCTGGACCTGCTTATCCCTAAAGGGTCTATTGCGGAAGCACAAAGGGTGATTCTCTCACAAGGCTATGAGAGGAAAGCCAATGGTGTGGGGGGGTATCAACTTGAAGATAACGAGGGGCCGTATCATGTACTGATTAAGAAACGTCCGATTTCTCGGGTCGACCTTCAATGGGTGATGGCACATCAACACTTCACCTTCCGATTGGATCGCCCCGAGTTTTGGCGGTCTCAGATTCTGGTGATGTTGGAGGGTAAAGCGGTTCCAGGGTTAGCACCAGAAATTCTGTTGATCGTTCTGTGTGTTCATGGATCGAAGCATGCGTGGGAACAACTGAAATGGGTATGTGATGTGGCAGAGTTGCTCCGAGCACATCCAGAGCTAGACTGGAATCAGATCTTTTTGCACGCGTCGAACTGGCGCTGTCGAGGGATGCTCTGTCTTGGATTGTCGCTTGCTCATCGGCTGCTGGATGCTCCTCTTCCCGAGATGATATTGGCACGGCTTAAGCGTGATGCGGACGCACAGGCACTTTCACTCAGGATGCCTGCGGGATTATTGAAGAATTACCAAGAAGGAATCAACGAAGAACAGGCCGGAGCCCTGTACTTCTCTCTGAAAGATTCCTGGTGGGAGCGTTGGTGGTTTGGACTACTGCTTTGCCGGGCCCATAGTCATGTTGCCACAGATCCCCCCTTGTGGTTTCGCTGGCGAACATCCCTCGCGTGTCTTGCTCGTCTGATTGTTCCACTTCATAGAGTAACAAGACGACTTCTTTCACCTGCAATCCGTGAAACTCTCAATCGGTGGGTCCCAAGCGGGTAAGTACTGCAGCAAGACATGGGAAGAACTCACTTCTCTGTATTGAAAGTGCTGAGCGAACGATTGAAGCCGCGTGGGTAATGTCTCGATACTGAGCAACCGACAACGTCATTGAGACAACAATGCCGAGTGTATCATGCTAACCGTTATTAAAAAATATTGGATGGTGCTCCGCGTGGGGCTTGTGGTGCTCAGAGTTCGACTCTTGCTGCGTCTCGACAGTCTGCCGGCTCTGATCGAGCGATTGAACCCTCGGTCGGTGACAAAAGGTCGTGACGATGGGAGGATCAAGGTATTAGTTGGTTATGTAGATCACTGGCTCAAGTTGTTTCCTTACAGTAAAAGAGGAAACTGTTTCCCACGGTCATTGGTGCTCTATAGGTTTGCTCGGCAACTGGGGTATCCGGTCGTGTTTCATTGTGGGATACGAAAGGAAGCATCGGGTCTAGATGGTCATGCCTGGCTGACGTTAGGTTCCGAAGCATTTTATGAGCCAGGTCCTCATTGGCAACGCTTCACTGTGACGTTTTCGTATCCTTCTAATTCGGCAAGGGATGTGTGCCAAATCTCCGCCATTTGAGGTTGAAGACTCTGTGGCTCCACTACTTATGAAAGTCGGCAAGAAAAGCCTCGGTTCCTTTCTTACGACAGTCCGCTGGGCACTCTCGCTTGTATGGGAGAGCAGTCGAAGTCTCGCTGTCGCCAGCATTGTCGTGCGCGTCGCCCAGGGACTCCTTCCGTTGGTGGTGCTCTATCTGACGAAGCTGTTGATCGATACTGTAACGGAAGCGCTCAAGACACCAACCGACGACCCTTCGCTAACCCGCATACTCACCATTCTTGGAGGCATAGCCGGTGTTGCGGCAGTCACAGCCACGTTGACCGCCTTAGGTGGTCTGATTTCCAAGATTCAGGCCCAAATCGTCACCGATCATATGTATGCGCTTCTTCAGGCCAAATCGGTTGAGGTCGATCTTGAGTATTATGAGAATGCACAGTATCAAGATACGCTCCATCGTGCGCAGCAGGAAGCCCCCTATCGCCCGACGGCCATTCTCAATGCCGTGCTTCAATTAGGCCAAAATTCCATTTCATTAATCGCAATGGGCGCAGTCCTCTGGTGGCTGCATTGGGGCGTGATCCCGATCCTGATCTTGGCGGCAGTCCCGTATTTCATCGTCCGTCTGAAGCAATCCAACCGCTTATTTGTGTGGGAACGTGATCGGACGCCGCTTGAACGGAAAGCCTGGTACGTCCATATGCTGCTCACACAAGCGGTTGCTGCGAAGGAAGTCCGGTTGTTCGACCTTGGCGCTCGACTCCGACAATGGTTTCTGGATACGCGCTCGGTATTGTGTCGAGAGCGAATCGCGCTGGAGAGGCGTTGGGCACTCTCGACGTCCGTCGCTCAGCTGATCGGCGTGGCGGGCATATTGGGGGTCTACAGTTTTGTGGCGATACGAACGCTTCAAGGGCAGTTCACGGTGGGAGACCTCGTCATTTGTTTTCAGGCGGTGCAACGCGCTTCCGGGTTCTTGGAGAGTGTTGGGCAGAGCGTGGCGAACCTCTATGAAAACAATCTGTTCCTCACCACCTTGAACGAGTTTCTGGGGGTCCAGTCCCGTCTGCCGATATCTATGAGCCCCAGGCCATTTCCCCGCCCGATGACTGGGGGAATTGTCTTCGATCATGTATCGTTTCAATATCCCCACGAAGAACGTGTCGCAATTCGAGACTTCACCTTTTCGATCAGAGCAGGTGAGCATGTCGCCTTCGTCGGGGCGAACGGCGCTGGGAAGACGACGCTGGTGAAGCTTCTGTGTCGGCTTTACGATCCGTCCAATGGACGCATCATGATCGATGGGGCGGATCTTCGCGACTATCCGATCACCGAGGTGCGTGGCGCAGTCAGCGGGATTTATCAGGACTTTATGAAGTTTCAGCTGTCTGCAAGAGAGAATATTGCGTTGGGGGTACGAGCACACGA
>CAZAKX010000278.1:0-3139 GCA_964485915.1 uncultured Nitrospira sp.
GACGGATCCAATCGTTGAACGTATCCGCTGCCGCGGCGATCGTCCTATTCGAGGCTGTTCGTCAGCGTGATCAGCGAAATCAACACTCATGACTCACCGGATTTTCAGCGCACCACCTTGGATCGCCGTCTTCAGTAGTTGAGCCGTATTCGACACTCGCATTTTCTTCATCATATTGGCCCGATGGGCCTCAACGGTCTTGACGCTGATCTTCAGCCGGGTGCCGATTTCTTTGTTCTTAAACCCCGCCCAAATTAGTTCAAGAATTTCCTGTTCTCGCGACGTGAGCGACTCCGGGCGTCTTGTGCGCGGCGGAGGTTCGAGGTTCATGAGGGACTTTCGAGGTCGTGGCTTGCCGCTTACTTTAGCCATGATGACACGTTCTCCTTTGATCGGAAGAGGTTTCAGGTATACTCGATAGAACCAGTAGATTACATTACTGTCATATTATGGAACGATTGGTGAAGAATGTAAATTCGGGTAGTTTGGCCCTAGTAGGGTTCCTGGGTAAGGAAAGTACTCTGAGCAATTATGCATGAGACTCAAACACTATTCTCGGCATATCTCGTCGTCGGCCTCTTCGGTGCGCTCGTCGGCAGCTTTCTGAACGTGTGTATCTACCGGTTGCCGCGACATGAATCGATTGCGTGGCCGGGCTCCCATTGCCCAGCCTGTTCTCATCCCATTGCGTGGTATGACAACGTTCCGATCGCCAGCTATGTGCTGCTGCGCGGGCGCTGCCGGCATTGTGCGGTTCGCATCTCTTACCGGTATCCATTGGTGGAGGCTCTGAATGCCTTGGGGTATGTCGGCATCGTCTGGTTCTTTGGGATGACCTGGTCCGCAGCTGTGTATGCGATCCTCTATTCGGCGCTCGTGGTGGTTGCAGGAACCGATCTCTCCCATAAGATCATTCCCAATGCGATCACCTTCCCAGGCATCATCCTCGGACTCCTCAGCGCCGCAACGATCCTTCCGCTCGGATTCCTCAACGGTTTGCTGGGCCTTCTCGTCGGCGGGGGTATCCTCTGGCTGCTGGCCTGGGCGAGTCCGTATCTCTTCGGAAAAGAAGGGATGGGTGGAGGAGATATCAAACTTCTCGCCATGATCGGGGCCTTTCTCGGCTGGAAACCGGCCCTCATGACGATCATGGTTGGGTCATTCCTCGGATCACTCGTCGGCGTTAGTCTCATCGCAGCCAAAGTGATTCGCCGGGAAGACTACATTCCATTCGGCCCGTTTCTCGTCTGTGGCGCCCTGGTATCACTGTTCTTTGGGCAGTCCCTCCTTGATTGGTATCAAGGGCTATTGGCTGGATAATGGCTCCCATGGCCGATTCACAGCAATATAGGTGTATCTCTTTCGTTAAGAACTGTATCTAATCGGGTACGACACGTCTCCTTCATAATTTCCTCCCTCACACAGCCACTCAACGTGCTCTCATAGCACAACACTCCGTATAAATCTCCGGTACATCAATGCCTTACGTGATGTCGAGGCAATTGAAAGCCGCCGATCCATGAACCGTGGATGGTCTATCCAAGACCGGCACGAGTTTTGACATAACGCTACATCAACTGAACGTGCGCTGTACCAGAGAGGAATATATGAAGCAGGACGGAAAGACATTGGCGGAGCTCATGGTGGTTGCCGGGATCCTGGCTATGGTGTCCCTCATGGGGATTCCCAACTTCCTCGGACTCCACTCCACCTCACAGCTCCGGAGCGTCACAGAGGAAATTGCTTCTGATCTACGCCTAGCCAGACAGCTTGCGTTAACCAACCGTGATCGAGTTCGGATTGTCATCGACACAGAGCAGCAGGAGCTGATCACACGACTCGTCAATGGCAATACCACCCACCATGTCTATCGCTACGGGGGGAAGGGCCTCATCATTGAAGAGCCAAGCGCGGGGTGGGACATCCAGTTTCAGCCAAGCGGTCGCTCCGCCACTCCCACCACGATCCAGCTCCACAACAGGGAGGGCCAGACCAAAACGCTCACGGTGAGTATTACGGGTCGGGTATCCATCTTATGAATACGTATCGTACAAACGACGGCTTTAGCCTGATCGAGGTCATGGTGGCGATGATGATTTCCGGAATTGCGTTGATGGGGACACTCGGTGCAGTGGAAATCACATCCAGACACGCGCAGCAGGGCGGTCTGAGCAACAAAGCGCTGGAGCTGGCCCAGGCCAGACTCGAAGTGAAACGTTCCATTCGGTGGCAATCTCTTCTTGAAGATGACCTTGATCATGACGGCACTCCCGACAGCTTTATGGTCGATGATGGTCAAGGAGCGGATGTCTTAGCGGGAGATGGGATCTATACAGCGATGTACGAGCGCGATGGAATAACGGTTGTCTGGACCATTGAGAGTGAGCCTCAGAGGACACTCCACACCTCAGGTCTAGTGGTGATCAGAGCCGTTGCATCATTTGCAAACCGGAGAGGCGAATGGCGAGAAGTCCATGTTGCGACGATCCGAGCGAATCCGAGCTATGTGGGGCAACGATGAACGACAAGAAGACCACCGCTGCTACCTTACGACGTCAACCATGGGTCAGGATCCTGGCCGAGTCCGACGGTGTCTGCCTGAGCGAATTGATGATCAGTTTAGCAATCGGTGCTGCTGTGCTGGCGACGGCGTTGAGCACATTAAATCTCGTTCAGACCCATGCGGGCAAGCAGCACCGCGTGCTGAATCATCAGCAAGAGCTTCGGTTGGGGCTGGAAGTCTTTGAACAAGAAGTTCGACTGGCGACGGCCGACACGATCGCAATGGTGGCTCCCAAAGAGTTCCTATTTCATGCCAATCTCGGGGACCAGCGAACGATCACGACAGCCGATGTGTTGCCTGGATCAACAGTCCTACCGGTGCAGGATGGCAGTGGATGGGGGGAGAGGAAAACGATCAGTGTGTGTGGACGGCACATGTGTGAATCGCATCGGCTTGCTCGCCCGGGACAGCGATATCAGCTGACGTTGACGGAACCGGTCGGGGTGTCGTTCCCGGTAGGGGCGTCTGTGCAGGTGAATAATCGGGTGAAATATTACGTGAGGGACAATGAAGATGGCACCTCAAATCTCATGCGCATGGTCGATGGCGGAGCCAGTGTGCTGATCGGAGAGCTTG
>CAZAKX010000279.1:0-3131 GCA_964485915.1 uncultured Nitrospira sp.
AACTCTTCGATGGTTCGTGCCGGATCTTTCTGGCGGAAATTCTGGTGATCGAGGGTGAGCGCGCAGAACGCGCAATCTTTATAGTAACAGCCGCGAGAAAACTGCACCGGCAATACCGGTTCCGGCGATAAGTAGCGGTCCAGCGGGAACCCGTCATAGTTCGGCGCCGGAAGTTGGTTGACATTTTCCGAGTAGAACGGTTGGTTGACGGTGATTTTCCCGTTGTTACGATAGATGAGGTTGGGAACCTTGCTGTAATCCTTCTTGCCGTCCAGCTGATTCACCAATTCCAGCAAAGCCGTTTCCCCTTCGAACACGACGATATCGTCGGCCAATTCGAACAGACTCGGACAGCGGCGGATGTTATCGACAAGCCGCGTAAAGATGCTGCCACCGATCGTCACATGGAGATCGGGAGCAGCCTCTTTGATCAACCGACAGAGTGTCAGGCCAGGGATAATCTGCGAGGTCGCGGTGATTGACACCCCAATGAGATCGGGACGGCCCTCGACGATTGACGGAATGAATCGGCTCCGAAAAAGGCTGAGAAAGGGATTCTGCGCTTCGTCCCGAACGACCTTCATCAGATCTTTGGAGGAATAGATCGAATAGTTGCCGAACTGATTATCTACAACCGTGAGTCGGGTCGGAAAGTAGACTGCGGAGACGACTTCCAACCATTTATCGATCATGAACAAGCTGGCGCGATAGGCATCTGGATCGTAAAACCCCTCACTGCGCAATGTCTCTTTGGCGAGCTCGATACGGTCAACGAGATAGGAGAATCGATCGAGAGAATCCGTCACCTTTGCGTAGTGCTCTCGACTGCCGGCGCCGGTCTCTCCGGACCGGGACCTCTCAAGCTCACGCTGCTTGGCGATCAAGAGTTGATGCACCTCAGCCGCATAACTTCGGGTCAGTACCGTATCCAGCAATTCGATGCCGAGATCGCGTTGTGAAACGTCTGACACTCCACCCTGGTGCAGAAATCCCGCCAGGGAAGGCAAACTGAGATAGGGCTGAGAAGGATGCCATGTCGGCGGGAACAGCAGAGAGACTTTCATGGCAAAGTAAGTCCTTTTATTCTGAAAAATCAGTGATTTCGATGAATGTTTCTTTTATACCCCCCGCGGTTTGTGAAATGCAATCCCACCGTATGATCATTCGTCTGACTGTCAGTATCATCGCAAAAAAAGAGCCTCGGATCATCCCTCACTACACAGGGACCAATCCGAGGCCTCTCTTTAACTATTTGCCGCTTTCGTTACGGCCAATACTTCTCAGTCGCCTAAGTCGCTATAACTTCAACGTAAACCAAGTCGACAGCGACTTCATGCCGTTCCGTTCGATGTTGGCCCCATCCCACACTGCAAAGGCAATGGGCACCGACATCCCGGCCTTGAACTGCACGTCGTTTGCGTCACCGTTTTCCAAACTCCGCTTCACAACAACCCGCCAGGTTGGACCAGAGTACCCACCGCCCTTCACGGCCCCTGACGGTTCCCACACGCCATTCCCAATCACATCCTGATGCGCTTGGGTCGTGAGCGTGCTGAAGCCATTCGCGCTCAAATCTTCCACTGGACTCACGCGAAGCGTCGGGTCAGACATGATGTTGCCCGACCAAATGCCGGAATTGAAGGGCCCTAGGCTCCGGCCAATTCGGTCAGGATAGGTCACGCCACCGGCAGGCTCTTCAAAGTAATAGTCCCAGAAAATGCCTGGGTATTGATCGTCCACGTCCCAGATGCCGGCGCTGTCTTTACCGATGTCCTTCTGCCATTCGGCATTCCACCGCCAGATGTTGGTCGTCCCACCGGATTGCCCCATGCACTGGAACGGCGGAGCCCCGGCCGTGTTGACAGGAAACATCACCGCGACTTGGTCGCGGAAGTCCTGCGGGCCGATTGCCGTGTCATTTTTTGTCTGGTCACTCCACTCCAACCGTAACCCGACATCCTTTCCATTGGTCATGGCCTTGACGAACACCGACTTCACCGAGATATTGGGGTGCATCGGTGTGGTAATCAATTGCCCGCTCAACGGAATCACGACACCTGGAACACTTTCCCAAATGGGATTGGCGCCGTCCATGGGAATCGGGCCTTTAACCGTCTTCGCCGGGATTGTGACCGGTTGACTGACGGCCAAGGGTACTCGCCCCATCGTCAGCATCAATCCGACGGTGAGGACGGAGAGAAGAATGGCAAACACCAATTTCTTGTTGGTCGTCTGCGCTACTCTCATGTGCTAATTCCTCCTCTCGATGATGGTAAAGAAAACGTCTCTTGAATAACCGTTATCGATTCAGTCGCTCACGCAGTTCCTGCAGGTCCCCCCTGCTCCGTATCCTTCTCTTTATCCTTCACATCCATGTACGATTGCGCACCCACCTCGTTCAGCAACATGGTCAATTCATTCCCTTGATCTTGCGCACCACACTCATACGTCTGCCCTTCCGGAGAGCTGAACGTCGCTGGACGGTAATCTGTTTCCGTATAGGGCTGGGGCACCACACCGAGGAACGCGGTTTCAAACTCCATCCATTCGGCCGTCAGATCGGCGATCAATTTGAACGGACCGGAATCCGCCTTCTTGGCCAGCATGCGACAGAAGAGCGGTACCCATCGGCCGATATGGTTCTTGACGAACTTCTTTTGGGCATCGACCACGATCTGTGTCTTTTCGATCCCGTCATGACAACGTGAGTATGACTCTTTGTAGGCGAGAAAGTGCATGAACTCGAATTCGACACTGAGGTGGTCGAGTCGCTCATGAATATCTTTGGACAACTCGACGCCAAAGGCCTTGTAAAACCCTGAAATATCTCCCATCACATGGGATTGTGCGAATACGTGGTCATTTCCGAAGAGGGTTTCGTAGGGAGGACAATCCAGCGTGATCACATTGCTGAACACTCGGCGATGTTCAGACTGGAGATCGCTGAGTTGCCAATTGACACATTCTGACGCAACCAAGTCCTCGATCAAGGCCATCTGCTTCCTCAGCACGCTCAACTTTCCCTTCGCTCGCTCACTCCCGTCTGAGCCAAGGGCAACGTCCAGCGCATCGAGCGCAGCCCTACCATCCTCCACAAACTCTCCGCAGCGGAGGTAATCGAGAAATTCTTC
>CAZAKX010000280.1:0-3128 GCA_964485915.1 uncultured Nitrospira sp.
AGACGGACAATGCGCGGATCACGCAAACGCAGGGTGCCGGCAGGCTTCCAAACGTTCAGGGTCCGGACATTAAGATCGCCCCACCGGTGACCTCTGCAACCAAGATCACCGGCGAGCGTAAGATCGACTAATTTCTCATCTCTCAACAGGGGAAGGCTTGGGCTTCAAGACTTCCCCTGTTTCGATCAACCGAAATCGCCAAGGTTTTTTTGCCCACGCTCCGGCATAGTCTACGCCGATTCTGGGAAAGGTTCCGACCTGCCTTGCGGCTACTCGCTTGCCACGATCTTCAAACCAAAGCGCTTGTCCATTCGTCATATCGAGTCGATGCAACGACCGATCGATCTCCAGCTCGCGGCAGAGCTTCCCGGGTCCATCAATCAGCTCACCATCGGCTTCAATCGCTCGAATCAGGACAGCAGCGGGGAATTCAGGTCGCTCCGTTACCACATTCAACATGTGGTACATGCCGTAGATCAGGTAGACATAGGAGATCCCTGGGGGACCGAACAAGACCTCAGTTCTCGCAGTCCTTCCCTTCGAAGCATGACAGGCCTTGTCCGCCACGCCGACGTACGCCTCTACTTCGATAATTTTCCCCAGAATCGTTCCCTTCCCGTTCTCACGCACCAAATACTTACCGACCAGTGAGCGAGCCACAACCAGTGTGGGGCGATTAAAGAAGGATCGCGAGAGAGGCTTGAACATCGACATACTAACTGGTTCGTAAAATTGATATGGTGTTTCAACAGGCCGTTCGTCCTGAGTATACCGAATGGCCGAAAGCTTTTCCCTGCACTCGACTAGAAATACCAGGCCAGCCCACCCATCACTGTCCTTGGATTACCCGGCACAAAATGAATGTCGGTCACTCCGGTCGGCTCGTTGCGCAGACGAGAGTCGAACGCAAAGATAGCCTGTTCCCACTTCGTATTGAACAGGTTTTGCACGAAAAGAAAGCCCTCAAGCCGTCCATGGGGAAGTTTGACAGGGATCCGATATCGCTCGGAAAGATCAAAGGTGATCCACGAAGGAGACTTGATGCTCCGATCCTCGATAAGCGGCCGAATTCCCAGATAGGTCGCTTGCAACTGAGAGGTCAGTCCCTCCGGCCATTGTAAGATGGCCGCTCCATAGGCGGTGTATTCCGGTGCCAGCGGAATGGCATCCCCATTGCGAAACTCCGCGTGCGTCCAGGTGAAGCTGCCGTGGACATAGAGCGGTCCCCAGACTTGCCCCCGAGCGGCGACTTCCACCCCCTGACGCCTGGTGGCTCCACGAATCTCCGTCGTCCCTTCGTCGCCGACCAGGACCAGTTCCGACTTAAGATCCAATCGCCATGCCGTAGCGAGCAACTCCAGGCCCTGCGGACCCCAGGGCCTGGAGCGGAGCCCGATCTCATAGCTTCTTGCTCTCGCCAGTGGAGAAGCCCCGATCGCCACGGCCGATCGTGCATCATTGCTGTGAAATCCTTCGCCGTAATTGACGAAGAACTCAGTCCTGGCCCAGGGGCCAAGAATCAGGCTCATCTTCGGCAGAACCATCCCGGAACCCTTTCGGCCGTCCGGTCGCTCGGCACAGGTGGCGCACCGGTTGCTTACGTCGAACGTGAAGAACTCTCCCCTCACGCCTCCAGAAAACCTCAGCCATGAGAGCGGCTGGACTTCTGCCTTGACGAAGGGCGAATAGGATACCGTGCGGGCATCGCTGTCGATGGTGGTGCCGGTCGGCATCCGCAGAGTGTGAGTCCCCAATTTCGCATGCACGTCGTCGACTCTCGTTTGAAACCCCACGGTCCCAACGGTCGGCATGCCCAGCAGTTCGACTCGCTGTTTGAATCCGATGTCGCCGCCATAGATAGCCCGACGATCGAATTGCGCAAAGCCGTCGCCATTGACGGAGTCATTCAGAAAAAATGTAAAATCCGTGAACAGATCAAGCCGATAGTATTGGCCGTAGGCGTTCGCAAAAAACTGACCACCTGTGGTGGTGTCGTAGTGATAGTTCAAATTCCCTGTCGTTCGGAGTGTATTACCCCCTTCATACGGATTGATGGAGCCGAATCGATCCAGGAGACCCGTACTCACGGCACGGAACGGGATCTCGCCGGAACCGTCCCACCTGGACTGAAGAAAAGTGGCTTGTAGGCTCAGCTCATCTCTCCCGGTCAAGTTCGTGGTTACTTTGCCGAACACGTTGGCCCGATGATATTGATTGTCGTTGAGATACGGGCCGTTCGTGTAGAACCCCTCGGCGGCGAACAACGTGCGGACGCGGTCTTTCGTTGGAGAGAGTATCAGCAAGTACCGCTGGGTGCTATATTCCCCGCCTGTTCCCTGAATGACGCCTTCTTTCACCATATCGCGGGTCCGAAAATTCACCGCTCCTGCTGTGGCGAAATCCCCATACTCCGGTAAGTAGGAGCCCTTGTGGACATCGACCCCCGCGATGGTCTCCGGAATAATAAAGTTGAGATCCGTGTAACCTTGTCCATGCGCATGGGTACGCAGATTGATCGGCATCCCATCAAGGAAGAAGCCGACATCCGTCCCATGGTCGGCGTCGAAACCTCGGAGGAAGTATTGATCGGCTTTCCCCGCTCCACCGGAATGTTCAACGGCCACAAAGCCTGGGATCAGCCGAAGGATCTGAGCCGGGCGGCCCTGGGGCTGCAAGACAATTTCTTTATCGGGGATGAATTGCTGAGAGGATGCCGCCACCGGTTTTTCACCGAGGACCGCGACTTCCGGCACTTCCAGCTCAGGCTCGTCGGGATCATGGGCAGATGCACTGTCTCCCCAACAGAGGGCCGACACCAGGCACAAACACAAGGTCACGGACGACAATCGCTTGCTCAATCTCGGTTTCATCGGAAGACGGTTAGCGAAGAGATTTTCCCGTTGTGGTCATTGTCAACTTCCCGTGCTTCACACCCTTGACCGATACCAGAGCATCCGCCACCTTCTTGATCTCCGCCCCCTTGCCTTTCACCACCAGAACCTCTAGACAATGATTGTGATCGAGGTGCACATGCATGCCGGACAGAATCTGCCCGTGATAGTCATGCTGAATGTCGGTCAACTTTCCAGTCAGATCTCGGACATGGTGGTCATAGACAAACGTGATCG
>CAZAKX010000281.1:0-3090 GCA_964485915.1 uncultured Nitrospira sp.
AGGTGAATGCGTGGGGCTATCGCAAAGATGATTTGATCGGTCGTCCGTATCTCTCACTCCTGTCTCGGCGCCATCGCGGACGCCGACTGAAAAACACATTGGATATCGGCGCCAAGCAGGTGTATGAAGTTGAAGTCGTGACCCGGTTGGGGGAACCGCGCACGGTCATGGTCAGCGTATCTCCTCTGCAAGGGGTGGACGGCCAAACCCTCGGTGTGCTTGGCATCGCGCGTGACATGACGGAGACCAAAAAGCTGGAGCGACAGATTCGAAATGCGGAAAAACTGGCGTCCATTGGAAAGCTCGCTGCGGGCGTGGCGCATGAAATCAACAACCCGCTCGGAGGGATCCTGAATTGTCTGTATAACCTTCGAAAGGGGACGCTATCGGCGGCACGTCAAGAGGAATATTGGGCCTCGATGGAGTCCGGCGTCCGGCGTGTTCAAAAGATCGTTCGACAGCTGCTCGATTTTTCGCAGCAGCACGAACCGGAATTCAGCTCGGCCGATATCAATCGCATCATTGAGCAGGTCCTGGTGCTGACGACCCATCTGTTTGCTCCCAATAACATCCGCTTGGACATTATCCCAGGTCGTGACTTGCCGAGTGTCACGGTCGATCGGCACATGATCGAACAGGTGTTGATGAATCTCATCTTGAACGCCGTGCAGGCTATGAAAAAAGGTGGAACCTTGACCATCCGGACGTCCGTGGAAGAGGGAGTCTGCCGCGTGGATGTCACCGACACCGGATCAGGCATTCCTGCCTCCGTGCTCCCCCGCGTCTTCGATCCATTTTTCACCACCAAAGGTGAGGGAGAAGGCACGGGACTAGGCCTCTCAGTCAATCTTGGTATCATGGAGCGTCATGGAGGACGAATCTTGGTGGAGAGTGAGGTCGGAAAAGGAACGACGTTTACCCTCTGCTTGCCGGTGTCGCGAGTGCGCTCCCTCGCGGAGAAGGAAGTATGAAGGGGTTGAACCTCTTGCTGGTCGACGATGAGCCTTTGATGCGGCTATCCATGGTGGATGCGTTGGAGGCCGTCGGTTGCCATGTCCATGCGGCATCGACAGGGACGGAAGGGATTGAGGCGCTTCACGCAAAATCCTTTGATGTGGTGATTACCGATCTCCGGTTGCCGGGTGCAGATGGGTTAATGGTATTGAAGGCGGCCAAAGAAAAGGATCCGCTGACAGAGGTGCTCGTCATTACCGCCCATGGCTCCGTGGAAACGGCTGTGGGCGCCATGAAGCTGGGGGCGTTCGATTATGTCACGAAACCCTTTCAGATGGACGAATTGCTGTTGATCGTTGAGCGGGTCGGCGCGGTGATTGCCTTACGCCGCGAGAATCAGGATCTCAAGCACCAACTCGAAGATAAGTTTTGTTTTAATGGCATCTTAGGGGCAAACAGTCACATGCGTGCCGTCCTCGATAAGATCAAGTTGGTGGCTGAGACCGATTCGACGGTGCTGATCGTCGGTGAGAGCGGGACCGGCAAGGAATTGGTCGCGAATGCGTTGCATCAGAACAGCTCCCGGCGGGGATATCCCTTGATTAAGGTGAGCTGCGCGGCCTTGCCGGAGACACTCCTAGAGGCCGAGCTCTTCGGCCATGAGAAAGGCGCGTTCACCGGTGCATTGCGCCAACGGAGGGGCCGGTTCGAAATGGCCAACCGCGGGACCTTATTCCTTGACGAAATCGGAGAAATCTCGCCTGTCGTGCAGGTGAAACTCTTGCGTGTCCTGCAGGAACGGACTTTTGAGCGAGTCGGGAGCAATGAGACGATCGAAACAGATGTCCGACTTGTGTGCGCCACGCAAAAGGATTTGCGTAAAGAAGTGGCGCAGGGCCGGTTTCGTGAAGACCTCTTTTATCGACTCAACGTGGTGCCGATCGTCGTGCCGCCGCTTCGGCAACGGCAAGAAGACATTCTGGTGATCGCCGAGCATGTTTTGGAAAGTTGTTCGCAGAAATTGAATAAGCAGTTGCACGGGTTTTCTCAGCCGGCTCGCGAGTTGCTGCTTCGCTATTCCTATCCAGGAAACGTCCGAGAGTTGCAGAATCTCGTTGAACGGTCTGTGGCATTGGGACGGGACCGGGCGATGGTGCAGCCGATGGACCTCTGTGGATTCCAATCCTGCCCCTATCAGGGGGGAGCTCCGCAAGAGGCCTGCGGCTTCTGCAGCGAAGGGTTAACCGGAGAGAAACGGAAAAAGGCAACGGCCATGACGTCACTGGCTGCGGCACGAGAAGGCTTTGAGAAAGACTACATCGTCTCCGTGTTGGAGCGTGTCGAAGGGAGTCGCACGACCGCATCGAGAATCCTGGGATTATCGAGAAAAGCGTTGTGGGAAAAGTGCAAACGTTACGGGATTCCATCGGCTCATCGTGACGGCGAAGAGGGCATGTAGCAGTGGTACGATGAGAGGATAGTGTTAGTCCGTCACCGTATGCCGTTCTATTTTCGAGTTGTAGGAGGATTGTGATGATGAATGTGTGGAACCGGGTCATCAATATGTCATTGGGGATTGTTGTGTGTGTCGGAGCGGTCTATGCCGCCGAACCGGCCGAAGTGGAACAGTTCGTCAAGGCTCGAATCGAGATCGGTGAAATGATGACGAATTATTTCAAAGGTGGGTCGGGGTATGGGGATGGTCAGCGTCCATCACAGGAACAAATGCGCCAAATGGGAACGGATATCAATGCGAAGCTGACGGCGCTCTTGGCGAAACACGATCTGACGCTCGATGACTATCGCAAACGAAGTCCGGAAGTATTTGCGGATGATGCGGCGGTCAAACAGTATCTCAGCGAGCATCCCGACCTCAAACAACGCTACGAAGCCCTGCCGCTCGATCGGATGGGACGTGGTGGAAGCACTGGGCGAGGGTACTAGGTCCGATCGGTGATCTGAGCGAGACGAACGATCCCGTACGTTCTGCGGTAACATGTGTCCAAGCCAATGGGCAACTCCTCATGGAATATCGACATCTTGGTCGGTCGGGCGTGAAAGTCAGTCGCCTCTGTCTCGGCACGATGAATTTCGGGCCACAGACGAGTGAGCAGGACAGCTTCGCCATCATGGATC
>CAZAKX010000282.1:0-3090 GCA_964485915.1 uncultured Nitrospira sp.
CGAAAAACACCATCCGAAACGCGTTGCTGCTCCCAGCCAACAAGCCGAACGCCGCTCCAGGGTTCCGAATATACGTCAGACTGAAGAGGTTGGGGATGACAGGAATCGACTCGTGCAAGCGCATCGTTTGCATGATCTGCTGTTTCGTCAGCTGATCAAGAAGAATGATGCTGCCGGTCACCGACGCCAACGCCATATTGCGAAGCCACGATGAACTCAACGGACGGCCTCCACACAGCGCTCGCATAGTGTTGGATGATCACGATCCTTTCCGACAGCGTCTCGATAGTTCCAACAACGTTCGCACTTCGCGGCAGCCGATTTCTCAACCGTGATCCGGATGTCCGCAGCGCCCGTCCCTTCCGGCACAAGCGTCACACGAGACACGATGAAGATCGTACTCAGATCGCCGGTGTACGTGGCCAGGAACTGATGCGCCTCAGGGCCGGCCTCGATCCGTACATGGGCTTCGAGCGACGATCCGATTATCTTATCTCGACGGCGAGCTTCTAACTCGCCCTGGACATGAGTCCGATAGGCCAGCAGCTTTTCCCACCGACTCACTAACACGGTATCTCTCCAGAGACTCTGCTCTTCCGGAAACGAGGCCAGATGCACACTCGTAGCTTCCTTACGGGCCGCCTCAGGTAGCATTTGCCAGATCTCGTCGGCCGTAAAACTCAATATCGGAGCCATCAATCTCGCGAGTGCCACGATAATTTCATAGAGGACGGTCTGAGAGCCCCGCCTCAGCGGAGAGTCCGCACGAAACGTATAGAGACGGTCCTTGAGGATGTCGAGATACACCGCACTCAGATCGACCGAGCAAAAATTGTTCAGGGCATGAAAGATCGTGTGAAACTCAAAGTCTTCATAGGCTCGGCGTACTTTCGCAATCAACTCCCCGAGACGCATCAGCGCCCATCGATCCAGCTCCGGGAGTTGGTCATGGGGAACCCGATGCGCTGACGGATCGAAATCATACAAGTTGCTCAGCAAGAAGCGGGACGTGTTGCGGATCTTTCGATAGGCCTCGATCAGATGAGTCAGAATCTCCTGTGAGATTCGCAGATCTTCACGATAGTCTTGAGCCGCCACCCACAGGCGAAGGATTTCCGCACCCGACTGTTTAATGACGTCCTGCGGCGCAACCACATTCCCGGCCGACTTGGACATCTTCTTCCCCTGCCCGTCTACGACGAACCCATGCGTCAACACCGCTTGGTATGGAGCCCGATGATCCGTCGTCACACCGGCCAACAACGCGCTATGGAACCAGCCGCGATGTTGGTCGGACCCCTCCAGATACAAATCCGCCGGCCACCACTTCCTCGATTTGAGCACAGCCGCATAACTCACGCCGGATTCAAACCACACATCGAGAATATCTCGTTCTTTCTCGAAGCTTGTCCCGCCACATTTTGGACAAGTTGTTCCAGCAGGCAACAGGTCGGCGGCGGATCGCTCGAACCATACATCGGCACCATTTGATTCCATTAAGGCCGCAACATGTTCAATCACGACAGGGTCGGCGAGGACATGACGACAGGCACAACATGTAAACCCTGGGATCGGCACGCCCCACACTCGTTGCCGCGAAAGACACCAGTCCGGCCGGTTGTCGATCATGCCGAAGATCCGATCACGCCCATAGCTTGGAATCCAGCGGACTCGCTCAATTTCCGCCAGCGTTTCTCTCCGCAAATCATTCGTCTCCATCGAGACAAACCATTGCTCAGTCGCGCGGAAGATCACGGGATTCTTACACCGCCAACAGTGCGGATACGAATGGTTCAGCGAACCGTGCCCCAGCAAGCGCCCGTTCCCCTGCAGATACTCGACGATCTTCGGATTTGCCTTCAAGACCTGCTGGCCGGCGAATTCCTTGACGACGGCCGTAAACCGACCACCGTTATCCACCGGGGCAAGAATTTCAAGCCGCTCACCGGGCGACGCCTTCGCGTTGTGCTCCAGCACAAGGAGATAGTCCTCCATGCCATGGCCGGGCGCGATATGCACACAACCGGTCCCCTGATCGAGCGTCACAAAATCTCCGAGCAAGATGGGTGACAGACCGGTGGACAACGGCCGTTGCGTTTCCAACCCCTCAAAACCTTCTCCACCTTTCTTCACTCCCACGGTACGATAATCACTGATCCCGCAAGCTTTCGCGACGTTGTCCACGAGCTTCTCCGCCACGATCAGCAATTCATCGCCGGTTTGGACAAAAGCGTAGTCAAAATCGTGGTGGATGCAGACAGCCTGATTGGCCGGTAGGGTCCATGGCGTCGTCGTCCAAATGACGATGGACACCAGCTTCATTCCGTCCGGAAAAGAAATACCAGGAAAGGTCTTCGCGAGAACCGATGGCGCGGTGACGACTGGGAACTTCACATAGATCGATGGCGACGTATGATCGTCATATTCGACTTCCGCCTCCGCCAGCGCTGTTTGATCCTGGGTGCACCAGAGTACCGGCTTGAGACCTTTGTAGACTCCCCCGCGCTCAACAAACTTTCCAAACTCGCGGATGATCGTGGCTTCATACGCCGGAGTCATCGTCAGATAGGGATGCTCCCATTCTCCCAACACCCCCAGCCGCTTAAATTCCTCTCGCTGAATGTTGACGTAGCGTTCGGCATAGTCCCGACAGAGGTTCCGAATGGCCGACACATCTAAGTCTTTTTTCTTATCGCCCAATTCCTTCATGACTTGATGCTCGATCGGCAGCCCATGACAGTCCCACCCCGGCACATAGGGCGCATGGAAGCCTGCCATCGTCTTCGACTTGACGATGATGTCCTTGAGCACCTTGTTCAGGGCATGTCCGATGTGGATGCGCCCGTTGGCATAGGGAGGGCCATCATGCAGCACATACCGAGGCCGCCCCTTCCCCAAAGCCTGAATCTGATCATAGAGCTTCTGTTCTTCCCACCAGGCCAGCATCGCAGGTTCCCGCTGAGGCAAATTGGCCTTCATGGGGAAATCGGTTTTGGGAAGATTGAGCGTTGATTTGTAATCCATGACCTAAAGCACTTTCCCGATCTAATGGAATTGACGGGTGAATATACCGGAATGATGCGCGAGGTA
>CAZAKX010000283.1:0-3080 GCA_964485915.1 uncultured Nitrospira sp.
AGGAGAGATCCACGAAATTGACTTGAACAACCCGAGGAAGCCGGTGGGCGAGATCACGAAAGAGCTGATCAAGGTCCCGTTGCGCAGAGATCGCCTGCGCGACCTCGAGAAGGGCCTGGTAGCGTTCCGCGAGATCCTCACAGGGAGAGATGCCAGACCTGTTCATACTCGACAGTATGGACCATCGACCGGCAACGGCTCAAGAGGTCGAGCGCGAACGTCCCTACGACGCGTGTGTGCCGTCAGAGCGCCTGATGTGTCCCATCACAGAACGGCGGAGTCTTCGTGTGCTTGCACTGGCACAGCGCGACGTCCTTCTTTACATCCATGGTGAACTCAACCGGTTCAAACCCAGTTCCCTCGTGTGACCCATCACAAAACGGTTGGTCCCGCGAGCGCCCACAAGAACACCAGTAGTAGGTCCCGGCCTCCAAGGTCAGGACTGACGGTTCCTTCGCGGCGATGCGTGGCTCTCCCATGATCGTCCTCCATCTATACGGTGGTTAGGGTCGCGCTGAGCGGCAGAAGTATACCGTTTTCTCTCGAACTTCGCACATCCGCTTGCTAGATCTCGCCTCCTTCTTGTATAAACCTTCCCTAAAGTCGTAACCAGGACGTCAGCACGGATCACCACTGATGATGAAAGGAGATGGCATGAGGAGCACCTATTACTTTGCGATTATGATTGGAATAGTTCTCGCCTTTGGGGAAGGCAGCGGCCCCGTGGCGTATGCAAAGACCGTTGAAGCGGGAGATTCCAGTTCGAGCTGGAACGGAACCGGCGAGTTCCTGGAACTTGGAAATGGAGAACAGGTCGTCAATGGAATTGTGAAAGGAGTGCTGATCTCCCGTCATAAGGACGGGGGCAAGATGATTGTTCATTCCTCAAAGCTATCCTGTCCGGTGCGTGTGAACCTTAACCGAAACAAAGACTATCAGGCGATCGAAGGCCTCTGCACAATCATCGCGCATGAAGGCAAGGACGTCGCCTATGCCCACTGGAAGTGCGTGGGAAATTTAAAAGAGTGTCAGGGTGATTTTACGTTCACCGGCGGAGCCGGTGGGTTCAACGGCGTCTCCGGGACAACCCCTTTCCAGACCAGCATCATCTTTGAGCTACAGGAAGGAAAAACCGGCCAAGCTATCGGGTATGCGGTCTGGCCGAACCTGACCTATACGTTGCCCTAGGGCAACCACTGCCTATTCTACTAGCCTTCCAGGCACTCCGGCTGGAGGAGCTCCATGAACCATCGGGAGCTCCTCCAGGAAGGCCTCGGCTCTACAGATATCCCGGTTTAATCGGGTTGCCCTGCCTAGTTGTTCTACCAACAGAAGTCGTTGACGATACACTTCACCACATTCCCCCATCTTTTTTAGTCGGCTTTCTCATCATCACTTCCTTCACTGCATCGTCTTTTCTTTTGGCGTGGGAAGAGATTTTGAACGAACAGCGAAGAACTCTCAGGCCAGACACCGATTCATTTGATGAGACGGCGGCATTGCTTGCTCTGTTTATGGTATTTACATGGTTCGAGCCGGCACATGGGCCATGGCCAAACCCGGGCATCTCGTACTGAAGATGAACGTGCAAACCTTCCAAGGTTAAGCAGATATGGCGCTGACGATCGAAGATATTCTTATCGCCGCTTCCGGGCTCTTACTGCTCAGCGTGATCGCGAGTAAGGCGTTCGGTCGCATGGGGATTCCGGCCCTCTTATTGTTCCTCGGTATCGGGATGCTGGCAGGGTCGGATGGTCTAGGCGGCATACATTTCGACAATCCCTGGTTGGCCCAGTCCCTCGGCGTCGTGGCGTTGACCTTCATCCTGTTTGCCGGCGGGATGGACACTGATTGGGAGAGCGTACGGAAGGCTTTGAAAATTGGGGTGGGCCTGTCGACCGTGGGAGTGGCCGTGACGGCCGGGTTAGTCGGCTGGTTCGCCGTGGCCGCATTGCAGATGTCATGGCACGAAGGGCTCCTCATCGGCGCGATCGTGTCCTCGACCGATGCCGCGGCGGTGTTTGCCGTGATGCGATCGCGCTACGTCAGCCTGCGCGGCATCTTGAAACCATTGCTGGAACTGGAGTCCGGCAGCAACGATCCGATGGCAGTCTTTCTCACCATCGGTATCATTTCCCTGATCACGGGAGCTTCCGGTTCACCGCTCGACCTGGTGCCGATGTTCATACGGCAAATGGCGCTCGGTGGAGCGATCGGGTACGGGATCGGCAAGTTGATGGTGTTGCTGGTGAACCGGCTGCATCTGGAATATGAAGGGCTCTATCCCGTGTTGACCCTGTCCTTCGTGCTCCTCACATACAGCGGCAGCACATGGCTCGGCGGAAACGGATTTTTGGCCGTGTATTTGGCCGGGCTCATGATGGGAAACAGCGAATTCGTCCATAAACGAAGCCTGACCCGTTTTCACGACGGGCTCGCATGGCTGATGCAGATCACCATGTTCCTGGCTCTCGGATTGCAAGTCTTTCCCACACAGCTCGTGCCGATCGCCGGTACCGGTTTACTTTTGGCGTTGTTCCTGATGTTCATCGCCAGGCCCGTGGCTGTGTTTGCGACCTTGGCGTTTACGCACCTCAACATGAGGGAGAAAACCATGGTCGCCTGGGTTGGATTGCGCGGGGCCGTGCCGATTATTCTGGCCACCTTTCCGCTCCTCGCCGGGGTTCCTCAGGCCACCACGACGTTTCATCTCGTGTTTTTTATCGTCCTGACATCGGTGTTGTTACAGGGCACGTCTATCCCGATCGTAGCCCAATGGCTGAAGGTCGATGAGCCGTTGACGCCGCGCAAGGAGGCTTCACCGGTATGGGACGCGCCGACGAGCCTCAAGAGCGGGCTCCTGGAAGTGCGGATTCCGGATCAATCCTTGGCGATCGGTCAGCGGCTTCTGGATCTCGGCCTGCCGAAAGGGGCATTCATCCTGCTGATGGCTCGAAACGGCCAGTGTTTTGTTCCGGACGGAACGACCGTGCTGCAGGCCAACGATTTCCTTCTTGCATTTACTGACCAATTTTCCTTTCTCCGATTGCGGTCGATTCTCGAAAGCCGACATCAGCCTC
>CAZAKX010000284.1:0-3030 GCA_964485915.1 uncultured Nitrospira sp.
ATCGAAGCCAATCAAGACGGATTTTTTCACGTGTGGGGAGAGACCGGTTCCCAGCCGCCCCATCTCGTGTTCCCTTTGACAGAGGAGGATCCGATTGCATCACGGTTGATTGCCCATCAGCTTAGGAGAATTCCCATTCTGGCTGTCTATCGCACGATTACGCTTCGCTTCTCTCGCATGCCATTCGGAACACTCTCCGGTAAGGACCTCGTTGGGATGAATCGATCGCCGCTTGGGCAACTTCAGGAATCCTCCACTTCCATGAGGGCGTCCGGCTCTCAAGAACTGGCGATCTACGTGGTCAATCAGGATCCCTCGGCGGGCATGCTCGTGGTCCGGATTCCGATACATCAACCATGAGAAGTCGACCAGTACGGTCGAAGAGCGCTCCAACACAACGAAAGGGGCCGTTCTCCGTGGGAGAACGGCCCCTTTGAACCACCCCAGCAACCGATCACAAGGCTCTTATGGGCTTACCGAAATACGATCCTTGATAAGATCGAAGGTTTCCTTCGGCACGACATTCTTCGCCACCAACTCACCCTTCACCCGATAGGGACGATTATTCACGATCCGATCGGCTTCATCCTGTTTCAGACCCAAGAAGAGAACCATATCGTTTACTGAGACTTTATTGATATTCATCGATGTGGAAGCCGCTGCCGGAGCGACGGAAGCCGTCCCGGATGACCCCTGTTTTGGAGTCAGTATAGCCGCCGGCACCGATCCCCCCGCCTGAGACCGATCCTTGAGCTCCTTCTGATAGCGAGCCACCAATGATTTCAGGGTGTCGTTATGACGCTTGACATCCTGATATTCCTGCTTCACGTTCCGATTTTGGGCCGACAACGCTTTGACTTTGTCTTCCAGCTCCTTCGTTCGGGACTCAATCGTGCCTCGTTCCGCGTCACGTCCGTGTTCAATTCGTTGCAGTTCATCCCGAGCGGCCTCGGCCTCGTTGTTGAATTTGACGTTCAGCTCCTTGAGCGTCCGCACCTGCTGTTCCATCGCGACTTTCTGTTGGCGAGCTTTTTCCAACTCCATCTTGGCGCTATCCGCTTCGGTCAGCGCTTCTTGGTATTTCTTGTTGGATACGCAACCTGTAGTCAACACCGCGCCAATCAACACTATCGCCGTCCACTCGCGTTTCATGCGATCCTCCCTCCATCAAGTCTTACAGCTTGAATGTGTTTCATACGGATCTCCATTCCACCCTATCCTGCACCTCATCTTTGGAATGGCTTTCTTTGTGTGTATGCCAACCTCCAGGCATTGTCAACATATTTGCTCTTGCGTGAGACCGAGCTCGCCCTCATCTTCAATACGATAAGAAGGTCTCACGCGCTTGACGGATCGTCGTCGCTCTGTGATTATCCGACAGATTCTATCAAACACAGCCAGGAAGGGTGAACCTTCCCTATTTGCGATCGGTAGCGGAGCACATCATGAATGAATGGGGTCCAGCACTCGCAGTGATTCTCGGAGTTGTGGAAGGATTGACGGAGTTTCTTCCCGTCTCGTCCACCGGGCATCTCATCCTCGTCGGCCATGCTCTTGGGTTCACCGGCGATGTAGCCGCAAACGCGGAAATCGCGATCCAGCTGGGCGCCATTCTGGCCGTCATCGTGTTTGAACGGGAAAAAATCGCCCGGCTTCTTTCCGGCGCTTGGCAGGAACAAAAGGTATTGCGTTCGGCTACTGCAAGCGAACCGGCCTCCTGGGCCGAGCGCATCAAGGCCTCCATGCGAAGTCATCCGAACTTGTGGTTCTTGATCGGGCTAGGAATCGCCTTTCTGCCGGCTGCCGCACTCGGCCTCGCGGCGCACGGATGGATTAAATCACATTTATTCACCCCGCAAACCGTGGCCACCACTTCGATCCTCGGAGGCATTATCATCCTTGTCGTGGAAGCCACCAAGCGCACGAGTCAGGCGATGAGTCTGGAACACGTTTCACCCATCCATGCGTTCTGGATCGGAGTCGCACAATGCGCGTCGCTGATTCCAGGCATGTCCCGATCCGGTTCCACCATCATCGGAGGCCTGCTTGCGGGACTCGACCGGAAGGTCGCCACGGAGTATTCCTTTTTTCTCGCTCTCCCGACCATCATTGCGGCCACTCTCTACGAAACATGGAAGGCGCGCGGGACATTTACCGAGCAGGACTTTCTGGCGCTCGCTCTTGGGATGGTTATTTCGTTCCTGGTAGCTTGGGCCGTCATCGCTGCCTTCCTCACCTATGTCCAGCGGCATACCTTGCGGGCGTTTGCGTACTATCGTATTATACTTGGAATCTTGGTTTTGTTGGTCGCCAGTTGAAAGGAGTTGTTCATGGCTTCGGATACGATTCATGTGTACGATACCTGGGTCAACGGGAAGAACGGTCGCATTCACTTCGACGTGATGACGACGGATGAAGCGACCGCGCTCAAGCTTGCCAAGGAGTACTTGGTCGGCATCGGGGAACCAACCGCTGCGGTGACGACAAAAGAATGTCAATTTTGTCACAGCGAACCGCTGGTCATGTTTTCAGCGGAGCAGCAGAAACAAGTCAAGGAGAAGGGCGGATTTATCGTCCCTATGCCTGCCTAGTGCTGAAGCCACGGATATTCGTGTCGGACATCCCGGCACGAATATCCTTCCACTGCCCTCACACTAGACACACGTTGCATTAAGGAACTGAGTTCGGCTCTGAGGCTGTAGAGGGGTCGGGCTTCTTTTCAAATGCGAAGTGAATGATCAGGAAGATCACGCCGACGGTGATCGCGGAGTCCGCCACGTTGAATGCGGGCCAATGGTAGCTTTCGACATACACGTCGAGAAAGTCGATCACCTCCCCGAACCGCAATCGATCGATCAGGTTGCCGATCGCGCCGCCCAGAATTCCCGCCACACTTACGCGACCGACCCAGTCCTGCTCGGGCATCCGCAACAAGATCGTGCCGAGCAACCCAAGCGCGAAGATCGAGGTCAGCCCGAAAAACACCATCCGAAACGCGTTGCTGCTCCCAGCCAACAAGCCGAACGCCGC
>CAZAKX010000285.1:0-3029 GCA_964485915.1 uncultured Nitrospira sp.
CATGGCATCTTCCGGGAGCGGCGCGTGATTCAGGCGAGCTTCGATCTTGAACTGCCCGTTGACTCCGACAATCCCGATGATCGCCGACGCATCATCATGCTCGGGCAACAGTGTGTGGGTCTGGAACTCACAGAGCGTGGCATACAGAATGCCATCAGGCTGGATCGCAGTCAGAATCTCAGGCAGATCATCCAACGGACAGTGGACCGAACAGCGATAGGCGTACCGCGCACCTGGTTCAATGGCTTGAAATTCCGCCAGGGCGGCTTCGGAAAACCCCGTGAGATAGGCCCGAACTCCCGCCGGCTCCGGGTTGAATGTTTCCGCCAACTTGCTGGCCGGCACGAGGAACTCAAACGCGTCCTGGGTGTTGTATTCGAACTGGCAGGGGCCAAAAGCATCAGGCCACGAGCAGAAGAAGGGTACTGATGCATCGGAAGGCCGCAAGACCACGGCCTTCTTCTCCACATGAGTTTCAATCGGCAGGTCCAAGACAGCAATCGCCTCCAGAAATGCCGCGCGGCGCTCATCCAACCAACGCGTCCGCTCGTCGTCACCACGCGCCTCCCCCGGCGTAATCACCGCACGTGTCTGAAGCCGAATGCGGATGAACGAGTGGGCATGCCGAAACCCGATCCAGAACATGCCGCGCTGATCGTGAAGCCGCAGCACCTCTCGAATTCGCCAGGGATGGCTGATGGAGCAGTAGGTCCCGACATCTTGGTGGCGTTGATAGACCGTATGGTAGGCGCCGGAGAGGAGGAAGAAATCACCACGCCATCGTTCCCGGATGTGGATGAGCGTAAGATCTTCCGTCGCCCAGGGATCAAGTTGATCGAATTCGTCCGGAGATCCGACTGTCCACTCCTCGACGTAGCAGATCACGTCACGGGCAGGGACGGCCGGTTTTAACCCGAGCGTCGCGAGACGCTCGCCTACAGCAAGGACCTGACTGAAGCTCAGAGGCGTCGTTGTTTCCCACCGCCGTTCTCGCACGGATGAGTTCCTTCTCGGTGGTCCTTGGCTGGAGACGAACGCGCAGCAGGCTGTCGCCTCCTTCCCGGCAGGCTGGGCTTCACCGGCAACTCCACCAGATCATTGCTCCCGAACTGACCGCAATGCCTTGTCCTCGATCGTCGTATCACTGATCAGCCGCTCAATGCCATCTTTAAGCGTAACGGACAACTGTTCCTGAACATCATCCTCGCTAAACCAGAACACCGTCCGACTGCGGCCTCCTTCAATGTTTCGAATCGTCGCACTCTGGTCGACTTGGTTCTTCGCCACCACCTTGAATCGACTCTTCGTATCGATTACGGTGGAGCCCACGCGGCTCTTCGCGCTCGCGGAAAAATCCACTACCTGTCCGCTGATGACGATGTCGGCGTCCGGCACAGATCCCGCGGGAACCACACGCACATCCCATACGCGATCTCCCCACCCACGCGTTCGTAGCCGATCGGCGAGTCGCTGGGTGATCACACTGGCCAGCCGTTCACCGGGGACATTGAAATACGTGGTTCCTCCCCAGAGGTGCGTGCGAAGACCCACACGGCTTTTGTCCGGCCGTCGATCGTCAAACGGCTCAATCGCGATCTTCACCGGCTCGATGTTGGTCACCTGCACCATCGGTGGCTTCTCACGCAAATCCAGCGCTCGCACCGCTCCCGTTCCCCGACAACCGGCCAGCATGGTCACAACCATGATGGCACAACCTAGAATCCGCAAAGGCGATGGCTTCACAGGCTCCTCCCTGTCAAAGGTCAACGATCAAGGATGCTTAGTCTACCCAAGTTACGGTTCGGAGACAATCATCATGGAAGGCCTACAGGGTGACGATGGGGAGCATCGATCGAAACGTACCACACGCCACCTGGGCTAACTGCCCGGACTGGATGCTGGAATCTCCAAACGGCACGCAGCGCACAACTTTCATGTACGACCGTTCCGCCAGCACAGCCGCGATCTGGGCCTTGCGGTCATGGGTAATCGGCAGCGTATAGCCCTCACCACGCTTCCATTCCCACAACGAGGGTGCCAGCGAAAGCTCCAACCCATGTCCTGCAAGCTGGTGAAAACGGCCGAGGAACTGTCGTTTGCACTGTGGAACTCCTGCTCCTTCGAGCAACAATGCGCAGGTGATATGGTGCCCCCACCACATGAGCGTGCGGAACGTAAACGTGTTTGAGCCGGCAAAGTGTTTGGGACAATCCAGGTACTGATACGGAAAATCCTCAAGATGCTCTCCCTTTACCAATTGGTAACGCGCTGCATCGAACCCTGGAGGTGTGACAAGCGAGAGACCTGTAAGTTCCTGTTTCAAGGCGTCGTGCGTCGCTTCAAGCTGGGCTCGTATTTTTGTCGTGATCGCAGCTTTTTTTCGAAAAAACTGGGCATCGGACAACAGCGCGGTCTCTTCATCGGTAAACAATAGAGAGTGAGACATCATGATCGCGACCTGAAGGGATGATGCCCCCTTCCCTCAGCTCCTGACTATTTCTGCCGTGTTTCAAATGTCGCAACCGACAAGTCGTAGAGGCGTCGGCAGTCGGCGCAGCGCAACCGCACCAGATCCAGAAAGACGTCCATCTCACGAAGCGACAGTGATGCCGGATGCGTCGCGACACAGGCCTTGAGGAATTCCGTACCAGGCGGCTCGTCTCGACGAATATCTTCTTCAGCCGTTCGTTGCACCGAGGGCCCTGTCGAAACGACGGTGGTGGTCGCGAGATGATGGATCGACTTGCATGAGCTACAGGAGAGAATCACCCCGTTCTCATCTGTCATTCGCTTGACGGTCACACACAGCGGGTGAACCGACCAACACTGTTGAAGAAACGCTCCGCTTCGAATGATCTGCGCCATGATCTTCTTAATGAACGGTCATGCGATTCAATCTGTCGTCGGCAATGGTCTGCCGACTCATCGCAAGCATCACACACGAGAAGAGCCCTATCGGCGTAACCCGATGCCGCTGAATCAGAACAACGGAGCCTTCGCGCACTGAATGGTTCTGGGAGAAAGGCTAG
>CAZAKX010000286.1:0-3007 GCA_964485915.1 uncultured Nitrospira sp.
TGAAGTTTCAGCTGTCTGCAAGAGAGAATATTGCGTTGGGGGTACGAGCACACGACCTTGATCATGCTACTGTTGCCCGGGCGGCCAAACAGGCGGGGATCCATGAGGTTATTGAACGCTTGCCGGAAGGGTATGAGACATTGCTCGGGAAGCTGTTTGATGGCGGGCATGAACTGAGCATTGGTGAATGGCAAAAGGTCGCGCTCGCCAGAGCCTTGCTGCGAGACTCACAAATTCTGATTCTTGATGAGCCCACCAGTGCGATGGATGCCAAGGCAGAAGCAGAATTATTCGAGCGGTTTCATGAGCTGGCCCAGGGACGCACGGCGATCCTCATCAGCCACCGGCTGTCGACGGTGAAAATGGTAGATCGGATCTTTGTCGTCGATCAGGGGCAAATTGTGGAACAAGGAACGCACGACCAATTGATGGCGCAGCAAGGCCTCTACACCAACCTCTTTCTCACACAAGCCCAGCATTACCACTAGCTGTGATGGTTACTCCAGATCTCCTGGTCTGTCAGTACCGTCATTTTGTATCGCTGGACTGCTTCTTGCCGGTGGCGAGCAGATTCGGTGGTGGCCCGATCGGCTCAAAATTCTTCAGCAACGGAACATCATCTTTGCGGACCCACATCATGTCGTGATTGTATGAATCACGAGGGCCCAAACTACCCGTGAACGTCTTGCCGTCCGGCGTAAAGGTCCAGCACATATCTTCTCCGGCCGTATTGATGGTATCGCCAAGATTCAGCGGCTCTTGCCATTCGCCTTTTTGGTTCTGGTAGGAAATCCACATATCATGTCCCCCGCGCGAACCCATGTCTGGACGCGTGCTGGTGATAATGAGGCTCTTCCCATCCTTCGAGAGACCGGTCCAGTGCATATGGTCACGGTGAGGGGAATTGATGCGGGGGCCGAGACTCTCAGGTTTTTTCCAGACTCCATCTTTCTTCTCGACTTTCCAGACGTCGCTGTCTTGGGTGATTCCCGGCTGCTGATAGTTGAAGTAGATGAGGCTGTCGGAGGCAATGATCGGACAGTGTTCCTCACCGGTCGGTGTATTAATGTGCGGGAGTTCCGGAACGTCGTTCCAATTTCTGGCCGGTTGCCAGACGCCATTGATTTTCTGGGTCACATAAAGATCACCGGTCGACAAATTACCCGGCTCATATCTCGTGAAATAAATGACATTGCCATCATCCGAGAGACTCGGTTCCAATTCCCAGGCAGATGTATTGATGTTTGGTCCTACAGTCGGATCGATGCCCGGTCCCAAATGAATAGGTTCTTGCCATGTGCGGTTCACGTTGTGGGCCATCCAGATGTCGAAGTTGTAAGGCACGCCGGGTGACGGGATGCTTCCTTGGCGACCTGAGACGAAGATGGCGGTTCTCCCATCGGCACTATAGGTCATCTCGATTTCTGATTCTGAGGAATTAATCGGCTCACCCATACTCTTTGAGAGTGAGGCGGTTGTCTTTCCGTGTCCGCTGTGTGGCATGTCCATGCCTGACATCGCAAATGTCACGGTCGGAGTGAGAAGCAGTGTGAGTATTGCCAAACATTGTGTCGGGTGGAAGATATTCGCGTCCATTGGAACCTCCGTATTTTTATCCAGTACCGGAATGGCGAAGCTGCTTTGATATGCTGGTACAACCGCTAATATACCGACTTGCATCATATACAGTCATCCACTCGCTCGTGCTGTCGTTACAAGTGCTTGTATGGTTGAGGGGGGGAGCTGCCAAACATGCGGTAAGATCATTTCTGTCGTGTGCTCGGTTGCGGACCTATAACCAGTGCGGCCAGCATGTCCTGTGACAGTGAAGCTACGCCTTTGATAACGCCAGGTCCGCCGTTCTGCCAGTGGACTGTGAACGTTCGAGTGGGAACCGCGCTGGGCAGGATATATTCGTCAACCTGGAACACGACTTCTGTTCCACCATGTATGAGTGCGGGGGAGGAGAGTAGCCTGAGCACTGGTCCAAGCTCTCGAATTGTAATCGTGACTACTGTGTTGAACTTCTCTTTCGCCGACATGACCTCCGCAGCAACTGCCGGAAAAGTCGTGTTTGGCAGACGACGAAGATCGGAGCTGGCGAAGCATTCTGAACTGTGCAGGAACCTCTTCAATCCGGTTTCGGCGGCAGCCTGCCGTTCCAGTAGGTCTTTCTGATTCGGACGCCACTGGGGTGCCCAGAGGACGAGAGCGGAAGCGGTGTTGTTACAAACTGGCGTCTGGGGTGATGGCATAACGGTTACCGTCGTCGTTGCACAACCAGCAAGGACGGTACAGGTAGTTGCCACTAGTGAGCAATTGGTTAGGGCCAATGCTCTAGGCATTAGGAAGGTGCGACGTACCAAATTGACTGTGACGATCGGTGCCAGGATGACGATATGGTTGTCAGTCAAGGATCAGATTCGATCGAATCGTAATGCGGAACTGTAAAGTCTCGGAGGTCTGTTAGTCTAGAGTTTCTGGAGAACTTCGCCGGATCTTCTTGCGGAGGAGAGTAAACGACTTCGTCA
This sequence comes from uncultured Nitrospira sp., assembly GCA_964485915.1. Lineage (GTDB taxonomy): Bacteria > Nitrospirota > Nitrospiria > Nitrospirales > Nitrospiraceae > Nitrospira_D. The sequence goes on from CAZAKX010000286.1 coordinate 2,532, forward strand.
AAGAGTTAGGCACAAGAGCTGAAGGGGTGTAGTCTCTTGAAGACCTGGAATCCCCATTAGCGTGGTGCATGGACTTCTCAGTACCGTAAAAACGGTTCACGTCAATCCACGCTTCGCATCCGATCGAAACCGATTCCATCTGGAGTGAGGGAGAGAGTTTTTGCTTGGTGTTGCTGTAGAAAGAGAAACTCATTCTGTGATGTCCTCAGTCGCTGTTAGTTACCTTACATCGACAATCTGCGTTCGCCTATTCCCCGATAGTAGGCCTACAGTTTTTCTCAGCCGTGCCAAGACCCAGCTGATCAGACCTTGGGCCTGCACGGGCGTTCACGTTCCGTGACTGTTGCCGGATATGTTCTGTTGGATCAGCAAAGAAAGTGCCACACGAACGCCGTGTCAAAAGGGATGGGAACCCGTAGTCATAGCTCTGATTTTAAAGGAGATGTCTGATCTAAGCAGTCTCGATAAGATTTAAG
>CAZAKX010000287.1:0-3006 GCA_964485915.1 uncultured Nitrospira sp.
GCCCAATTGTGTCAAATTTGTGCTAATCAGGAGAGGCTACTCTAGTATGCCGAGCCGCACTCGAAGGCTATCTGGCAAGTGCGGCTCAGTGGCCTAGTTATCCGCAATCAGATCCCGGCCGGTCTGCACTCGAGCAGTTTTGATGGCCATCATCCCACGAACGATACGGCGAGCCTCACGAAACATCTTCCCGGGCAAGAGCTCGTGAGATGCGCGACCCTCTCCATGCAGAAAGTCCGAGTCACCGTTCAAGCGCGCGTTGGCAGGTGTGTCAGTTGTATGGGTGTGACTGGAAGAGAGATGCTGCTGGATATCTTCAATGGGTGGAATAGAAGGCTCAGCCAAGGCGATTTCTTCCTGGAGTCCCTCATCCGTGGGGTGAAGCGAGGTCTCCTGATCGGCGGATCGAGACATCCACATGAGTCCCAGTTTCTGGCGTAGGAACTCGGTGACCCAGGCGTGATCGATGGGGTCCATGTCATGGGCTTCAATCGCAAATTCATGATTGTTCACCCAGAGCACGGTTGCCCGCTGGATACGAAGCGGGGTGGATCGTTCTGGGATGGATACCTGAAGCATCAACTGCATACCGGGTATGACCGGTATCGACCCGGCAAGTCGCCAGCCGAGGGAGGTGAGATCTAAGACGGTCCCCTCTGCGAGGAGCTCATCATTTCCATAGAGCACGGGCCACTTGACTGGAAACCGACTATAGCGGCGCACTGGGTTTAGCCTGTTGCTCATGGGTGCTCCTTTCGCTTGTGTCCGTCTTTCACTTAGACCAAGCGTAGCAGCGACAGTAGCCGAGCGCATTCCCCGAAATATCTGCTACGAAAGAGGGGGGTCCTCATTTAGCATCGGATTCATAAAATGCCGAGGTGGTGTTGTTCGGACTGCCAAGCCGATCATGTTGACGTTGCTGGTCATTTCGTTAAACGTGAATTCCGAGAGGCAGACCAGAAACGCTCTATGGTATCTTGGTTCTATCGACCAGTAACAAGACCAGGCTGTGAAAGAAGAGACGAGGCGATGAAGCTCACACGATCGGCTGTCGAACAATTGAGGGCGTTAATCGTCGAGCATCCGGAGGATCCCATCGTGAGGGTGCAAGTCAAGGATGTAGACGACCAACGGCTGGCCTTCAGCATCACGCTGGAAGATCAAGTTCAGCCGGACGACCAGGCACAGACGATCGACGGGCTCACGGTGGCCATTCCCGCGGCTAGCGCCGTGCGCATGGACGGCATCACGATGGATTACCAGGATCCAGGAGGATTCAAATTTCACCACACCACCCACCAGGATGAAGCTCCGCTCGATCTCATCAGTTTGAACTGACGTCTCGCGTCGTTCAGGTTCGAATCCCAGCAGGTTTACATTTTTAACGATTATGGCTCTGCACATGTTCGATGCTGCTAAGAAGGCAATGACGGACTAATCGGATCTTTCTTTGACTGCAACACACTTTGATCTTGAAGCCATTCCTGCCAACGCCACCATGGAACTTATGGCGGGGTAACTCGGTGGTAGGAAGACAGTTGGAAATGAGGGATTACACGGTACCGTCCTATCTTCGAGGCATAGCATTTCTCGCGGTGTGGGTGGGATTGATCCTACCTAGTTGGGCTCAATCAGATGACCTATCACCCGACGCCAGAGCCATTCTGAAGCGAGGGACGATTGAAGCAGGCGGGACAGTAGGTTACTGGGAGGAGTTCCTTTTTCCCACTGAGGCACATTCGTCAAGTCGTCATGCCATCTTCGTCATGCCCAGGATAGGGATGGTCGTGACCAATGAAATGGATGCCGGCGTGTTCTCGGGAAACCTCGAAGTCCTGGTGGAACCATTCTACGGGCGCGTCACGAATGGATTTTCCGGTGATGCAGCTGGAGCGTCACTGGTCATGAAATACAATCTCCTCTCCTTCGGACGCTGGATGCCCTTCTGGGATGTCGGAGTCGGATTGCTGTGGACCGATCTTGCTCCCCGCATTGCCGAAGACAGTAGCCAGCTCAACTTTGCCCTGGAGATCGGACCAGGTGTGCAATATTTTGCAACCAAACGCCTGGCTCTGATATTGGGGGTGAGATATCATCACATCTCGAACGCCGGGATCGGAGAACGGAACCTTGGGCTGGACGCCGTGCTGCCGTATGCTGGAGTATCTTGGATGGTGTCGAATTAAGATTCCTGACATCACACGACAATGCTACTGTTGGATGGGCTAGTGCAAGCCGCATCTCTCGTCACGCGTTGCATCGTCCTCCGAATCTCTCCTAGAATACCGTGCTCCAGAAGTTGTTACCCGTTTAACTGTTCGAGATCATGAACCATGCCGTCCAATCACGACAAAGCCGAGGTTGCTCGTGCCAACACTCGCCGGATTATTGAGCAGGCGCCAAAAGTCTTGACGGGGCTGGTTGTCATTAGTGGTGTGGCGTATCTTGCGGGGTCAGTGTATACAAGATCCTATTTTGCCGAGTTTGGAGCCTCATGGATCTTGGATGAGGTTCCGACGGCGATCTACTTTAGCCAAAGTTGGATTCCACTCCTCTTGATTCTCTTCCTCGGCTACCTGGCCACGACGAATCTCGCATTGATTGAGAGCCAAAGCAATCTCACTGAGACCAAACGGTTTACGGTGTCGGTTGCCGTGGTTCGGTATGGTCCATGGCTCCTGGTCGGGCTCCTCATCATGATCCCGCTGCTGAGTAGATTCGGCTCTGTCACCTTTGCCATTGTCCTGTCGGTCGCTGCGATAGCCTTTCTTTTACTATTGTTTGCCTCAACACTTGAACTCCTGGTCATGCGGTTCACTATGGGACACCGGCACATTGATTTGTCGATGGCGTATCTTGCTCTCGCCGTGATTGTCGTAGGCCTGTATGTCGTGCCGGTGCAGCTCGGCATGAACTGGGCACGTGTCGATAAACAAACATCATCCAACCTCTTCAAGGTTTATCTTCCCGATGATGAAGCCAAGGAATACAGAATTCTGTTCGCGG
>CAZAKX010000288.1:0-2995 GCA_964485915.1 uncultured Nitrospira sp.
TATGACACGCCACTGCTGTTCGTGAAGAATACGCCATGCTCGTAGTCGTTTCAATGAGTTGCGACGGTGGGACCATTTATCACGGGGTCCACTGCACAGGCAGATGTTGAACGGACGCTTTCAATCGGTGGGAAAGTGCACGATCACGTCTTGGATAGGTTCCGGATGTTTGTTTTCATGCTGCATGCTCCATTCGCCTGTGGCTACACATGCCTCGTCACGTCCATGCGTTGGTGCAGTACACGCACGATCCGAATACCGTGGTCCTTCGGGATGTAAAAGACTACGTGGGACTGATACTCAAATCGTCGCAATCCCGGTGCAAGTTCATCGGCCTTGCGCCCTGCGTCGGCTGCTCCGCCAGTATCTGGAACCGCTCGTGCAAGCCGAAGAGATAGACCCGCGCCTGTTCCAGTCCAAAGTGCAAGATCGTGTATTCGTAGATGCCGTCGAGATCGGCAGCGGCCTTCGACGAGAGGCTATAACTGGCCATTCGCTTTCAGCCGCGCTTCGACTCTCTCCATAATCTGCGGCACCGTGCGGTCACTGACGCCGCCGTCCAATCCCTCCTGAATGGCATCCTTCAACGTCTGAAATTTAGCACTGTCCTGATCGCGTCGAATCAGATCGCGAATATATTCGCTGTCGTTCGTGAATTTGCCACGTGCGATCTGAGCCTTGATCCATTGATCCTGTTGCTCCGTGACGGTGATCGTCTTGCGTGTTGTTCCCATGGTGAGACCTCCAATGAGCTCATACTATTGGTGTAGTTTAGCACTTTTTTGAGCACGCGAGTAGCCCGTTACGTTCTACTAGCGTAGTCTTTTTGCCTTGCTTCGCATATCGTACCTGCCGATGGTTCGCCTGAATCCGCAAGATATCCGTTTTCCACCAGTTGATCGGGCCTCCTCCGAAGGCCTCCTTGCCGTCGGTGGAGATCTCCGTCCGGAGCGTCTCCTCGAAGCGTACCGACACGGAATCTTCCCTTGGTACAACGACGATCAACCGATTCTTTGGTGGTCGCCTGATCCCCGCGCGGTGCTGTTCCCTGAAAAGCTTCATGTCTCGCGCAGTCTTAAACGAAGTCTCCGCCAGAATGTGTTCACCGTCACGCTCGATACCAACTTCCGAAACGTCATGGAACAGTGCGCAGGTCCACGTCCACAATATCCAGAGGGAGGCACCTGGATCACGGAGGATATGCTGGACGCCTACACACGACTCCATGACCTCGGCTACGCCCATTCCGTCGAGACGTGGCAAGATGGGCACCTTGTCGGTGGGCTCTACGGTGTAGCACTGGGGGGCGCCTTCTTTGCGGAGTCGATGTTTACCAAAGTTGATGACGCCTCAAAGGTGGCGCTTGTCAGGCTGGTCACAAAACTTCACACCTGGAATTTTCGCCTGATCGACTGCCAACAATCCTCTCCCCATGTCATGCGATTCGGCGCAGAAGAGATTCCTCGCTCAGACTTCATGGCACATCTCACAGCTGCCGTAGCGCTTCCCGACCGACGTGGCCGGTGGGAGTTCAACCGGGGAAATTAGGGAAACCAGGCCAACCTGGCGACGAACCACATTTGACAGGGTTTTCTCCAGTCGCTTATGATTTACCTCAGCTAGGAGGCGACCATCACATGAGCTTTGTCATTACACCGAAAGAATTGAAGGCCCGAATCGATAAAGGAGATAAGTTGGTCCTATTGGATGTGCGTGAACCTTGGGAAAACCAGCTCGCCAAGCTCGAGAACTCGGTGCTGATTCCCCTCGGCACGTTGCCACAATCTCTCTCGCAACTGGACAAAAATTCCGAAATTATCGCCTACTGCCACCATGGCATGCGAAGCGGAGATGCGACGGGATTTCTCCTTCAGCAAGGGTTCGCGAATGTGAAGAATTTGATCGGTGGGATCGATGCTTGGTCTATCCAAGTCGATGGAAGCGTGCCTCGATACTGACAGACTGACACCGTAGCAGTCTTGTGTCGACTGCTACGGCTGAAGATACGACAACCAGTCGGTGACTCAGCGTCACCACTCAGCTCTCAGAGCGTCTCAACGACTCGATTTCCCCTGAAAAAATTCGACGGTCTGCTTGAGTCCTTCGGCGAGATCGACCTTCACCTCCCACCCCAACTCCTGTTTAATCTTGGACGGGTCGATCACGCTCCTAAGCTGTTCACCGAGTTTAGCCGGCCCATGGACTTCCTTGGCGGGAGAACCGGTCAGACCAGCAAGCATGCGGAAGAGCTCGTTCACCGATGTCTCGGTCCCGGTTCCGACGTTGTAGACCCCTTGTGCATCCTGACCCATGGCTGCAAGATTGGCTTCCGCCACGTCATCCACGAACACAAAGTCGCGTGTTTGTCGGCCGTTTCCATTGATAATGGGCTGCTCATTATTCAACATCTTCTGGATAAAGATGGCGACCACCCCAGCTTCTCCCTCGGGATCCTGCCGTGGTCCATATACGTTGGCGTATCGTAGACTGACCACTGGAATCCCGCCCGTGCGTTGGAAGTAGGACAGGTAATGTTCACCGCATAGCTTACTGATGCCATAGGGTGACAGCGGGTTATTGCCGTGAGATTCCGGGGCAGGGAAGGTCTCCTGCTCTCCATAGATCGCCCCCCCGGACGAAGAAAAGACAACCTTTCGGCATCCATACCGAACCGCCTGTTGCAATACGTTCATCGTGCCCAGGACGTTGACTTGTGCATCGAATACCGGATCGTCGACGGAATTGCGCACGCTGATCTGAGCTGCGAGATGGAGAACCACGTTGGGCCGCTCGTTGCGGAACACCCGCTCCAATCGCCCGCTGGTAATGTCGGTCTTATAGAGACTCGCTGCGCGATTAACGTTTTTTCGCTTTCCGGTAGCCAGATTGTCCACGACGACAACCTGATGCCCTTCTTCCACGAGTCGGTCCACCACATGAGATCCAATAAATCCTGCACCGCCTGTCACCAGTACTTTCATTGGCCCTCCTCATT
>CAZAKX010000289.1:0-2991 GCA_964485915.1 uncultured Nitrospira sp.
CGATGAGAGAGGGTATCTCCGTGACCTAGGGCTTCCTTCCCATCAGCATGGTTCGGCCCGGCCGGTTTTGCCATCATGTGGTAGTAGACCACCGGAATCACAACGAGAGTCAGAAGCGTCGAGGCGCCGACTCCGAAGAGCAATGAAACTGCCAATCCCTGGAAGATAGGGTCGAGAATAATGACGAAGGCACCCACCATCAGCGCCGCGGCAGTCAATAAGATGGGGCGCGTCCGAATGGCTCCCGCCTTAATCACGGCATCCGATAAGGAGACCCCCGCTCGTTCTTGGAGTTGGATGAAATCGACCAAGAGGATGGAGTTCCTCACGATGATGCCGGCGAGCGCGATGAAGCCGATCATCGATGTGGCGGTGAAGTACGATCTGGTCAGCCAATGCCCCGGCAGAATGCCGATCAGCGTGAGCGGGATCGGAGCCATGATGATCAACGGCGTGATAAACGATTGAAACTGTCCGACGATCAATAGATAAATCAGCAACATGGCCACCGCAAAGGCGATACCCATGTCACGAAACGTTTCATAGGTAATGTGCCACTCACCGTCCCACTTCATGGCAAGCTTCTCTTCCGACCAAGGCTGCGCCGCGTAGTATTGCTCGATCTGATACCCTTCGGCCGGTCGAAACTCTTCCAACTTTTTCCCGACTCCGAGCACGCCATAGACCGGACTCTCGGCTTGTTCGGCTCCGGGACCGCCGACGTCAGCGAGCACATAGACCACCGGCTTCTGATTCTTGTGGTAGATCGCCTTGTCCTGGACTGTCTGATCTATGTTGAGCAATTCGGATAGTTGGACGATGCCGTCGGTATTCGTGCGCATACCGATCTCGCCCAGGTGTTCCAGACCCGTCCGCTCGGCGAGCGGCAAGCGGAGCACGATTTGGACCGGACTCTTCTCTTGAGGAATATGGACTAACCCGACTTTCGTGCCCTGGAGTGCCATGCGCAGCGTCTTCACAATCTCCTCGGAAGGAATTCCGGCGAGAGCGGCCTTTGCCCGATCAACTGTGAAGACATATTTCACCTGATCGACTTCGATATAGTCATCCACATCCACCACTCCCGACGTGGTTTCGAACAAGGTCCGCACCTCACGGGCCACAGCGAGCTGCCGGTTGTAATCGGGACCGTACACCTCCGCGACCAGCACCGATTGCACGGGGGGGCCGGGAGGCACTTCGACAATCTTCACGTTGGCTCCGTACTCACGGGCGATCTCTTGAACCGGTGGACGAATCCGCTGAGCGATTTCGTGACTTTGGGCGTCCCGCTCGTGTTTCGCGACGAGATTGATCTGGATATCAGCCTCGTGTGGCTGTTCTCGTAAGTAGTAGTGGCGGACCAGCCCGCTGAAATTAAAGGGCGACGCAGTGCCGACATAGGCCTGATAATCACGCACCTCCGGCACGGTATTCACGTAGCGTCCCAACGCTTGCGTTACTCTCGCAGTCTCTTCGAGCGTCGTGCCCTCCGGCATGTCGATGACCAGTTGGAGTTCGCTCTTGTTGTCGAACGGAAGCATTTTGACGACGACATGACGAGTATAGAACAGCAGGGTCGAAGCCACGAGCAACAGACCGACGACCCCGAGAAACGCGTACGCCAGAATCGGATGGGCCAGCAGCGGGGAAAGGACACGCCGATAGATCCGCGCCGTGAACCCTCGCTCGTCACCTTCATGTCCCACACCAGCGACAACAGCTCCTGGGCGATAGCAGGTTTGGCAGAACCAAGGGATCACAATGAAGGCAACCAACAACGAAAAAAACATCGCGATGGAGGCGTTCACGGGAATCGGTCTCATGTAAGGACCCATCAACCCTGAGACGAAGGCCATCGGCAACAGTGCGGCGATCACGGTGAAGGTCGCCAGGATCGTGGGGTTGCCGACCTCATCCACCGCTTTGATAGAGGATTCGTGATGAGACGCGGGGCGCATCTTCAGATGTCGGTACGTATTCTCAACAACCACGATCGCATCGTCCACAAGAATGCCGATCGAAAATATGAGAGCAAACAAGGTTACCCGGTTGATCGTGTACCCGATCATCATCGACGTAAAGAGTGTGAGGGCAAGGGTCAGAGGGATCGCGATCGAGACGACGAGAGCCGGCCTCGTCCCCAATGCCACACCGAGAAAGACCACGACCGCGACCACGGCGATCAGAAGGTGCCACAACAGTTCATTAGCCTTTTCCTGGGCCGTTTCTCCGTAATCACGAGTCACGGTCACACGTACGTCCGATGGAATCGTGACACCCTTCATGTCTTCGACTTTGCGGATCACATCAGCGGCGACAGTCACCGCGTTCATGCCGGCCTGCTTGGCGATGGCAACCGTCACAGCGGGTGACTCGTGAGACGTGAGAGGTGAAAGATTAGACGAGGGACCGCTCGCTTGTCGTTTTACATCTGATGTTTCACGGACGCCTCCAGCACCCAGGCCGAACCAGACATAGCTCGTCGCCTCGGCTGGCCCATCCGTTACCTCCGCGACCTGGCGCAGATAGACAGGCCGCTGCTCACTGACACCGACGACCAAGCTTTCCAGATCGTCCCGTGATCGGATGAATCGGCCGGTCTCCACAAGCAAACTCTGGTTGCGGCTGTCAAAGCGACCCGTCGATAACGCTCGATTCTCCCCACGCACGACGTCGGCAACCTGCAGAGGCGTCAACCCATACGCCTTGAGCCTTGTCGGGTCGATCTGAATACGAAGCTCACGTGGCCGTCCGCCGACAATAAATCCGGCCGACGTGCCGGATACTTTCTTGCTTTCCTCCAATACCTGTTCGGCAAGACGATGGAGTTCGAATTCACTGTAACGCTCGCTGGAGAGCGTCAGGGTGACGATCGGAACATCATTCACATCCTTTGGCTTGACGAGAAACGGCTCAGCGCCCGGCGGTAACAGGTCTTGGTTGGACATCAGTTTGTCGTAGAGATCGACCAGACTCTGTTCCATCGGC
>CAZAKX010000290.1:0-2991 GCA_964485915.1 uncultured Nitrospira sp.
ACCAATCTCACGACCCATGCATATCATATCTCCGGCGATATCACAATGTATCTTGATTTCAAGAAGAGAACGCGCTCCCATTCGCCTCGAAGATATACCCTGCCTCATGCGGTACGACGATTTTCCCCATTAAATAACGTGCCGGGAAACTTGGTCTCTTGCATGGGACATTGCTCATCGCTTGAGCGTTATCCTGGTGACGTGGACTCCGAAACATCAGGCGGGCACTGCGTAGAGCTGCCAAGGCGGCCAGAAAAATCGCCAAGATGTATGGCACGCCGATCTATGTGTGGGAAAACGGCAAGGTAGTGGCGAAGAAGCCTTAGCCCCCAGCCTCTTATCCACTAAATCTTCATCGTGTCTTTCCAGAGGCTTATGAGTCAATGTGCACGTCAGACCCCATTTGGCAAGTCAATCATTTCTGACTGAAGAAAATGCAGCCAAGAGCCTACTAGAGCTTGAATGGAAGATCGGAGAATATTAACTTGGTATCCACGAATCCCGTGCCAGCCTACAGCGCTCCCCGTGATTTCACTGATGGCACAATGACTCGCAGCTGGGAAAGTTCAAGGCTTGTTCCCGACATCGAGGTTAATTGTGTTGGAGGGCCACTTTGGGTGAACTCTGATTCGTACGGGGATTCCAACACTGTTGAAAGCTGAAAGTAGAGTGTTGAGTTCTACTGATTCTGGATTATCTGTTCCAACTTCAAGACCTCGTAAACCGTGGCCATTACCCATGCCCCGATTGTTTATCGTCGACCCTCCTTTGCGTAACGCTTGCTCCAGATCCCATGCAAATTCAGCAGACTCGCTGTCCCCGCCTAGAAAAAACAGATAACCGATTTCCCCCTTAGGTCCTCTTGATAAAATTTCGACGAGCTTACTGGACTGAGATGGGGAGAGACGCCATCGCTTGATCCGTTCCTTTATATCTGAGACATCCGCGATGAGGGAATCCAGAGACCTTAGCTGCGAAACTGCGTCGGAATCTTTCTCTTTGTGCTCATAGGACTCTACCCACTTCTCAACGGCTTTTGGATTATTATTTGCCAAGAGAACAGCAAACTGGGTTAGTTTCACCTCATCTTCCTGAAACTTGATCAGGTATTGTTCATAGGTCTCCTTCGACGCACCCCTGGCCGCCTTCAAATGATTGCACATCGAAATTCGGTGATTATCCAGTATTTGGGTTACATCCGTAGCTTTCTGGACAACCTGGGGTTCCCAAACAACCTCACCTATCTTAACGTCAACTCCTGGATTCACTGGAAGCTGGAATCCTTTAACGTTTAGTTTGGACTCGGAATACCTCACCATGGGACTGCAATCAGGTAGCGAGCTGCAACCAACAAAACCGATGAGGCCCAATGCCGTTAGGATTCCCAGAATGTAGACACGGTTACTGCTATTCATGTTTACCTCTGAAGGCGATTGCTTACCTATCGGCGGCTGCTTCGGTGGACCAACTATATTGAGCTTGACAGGAATTGAATCTGTCACCTCTAGGTCGGTAGCAAGGTCGGCGGTATGGACCGGCTCTCACGGCCATGGACAACCTCCATAGGAGAGGCACATTCTAGAAGCTGGGTGAATAATCCACAAGACCCTCTGTGAGGAATCGGCTGGCCGGAATGGAATAAAAAGGTACCGGGAATCTTTTACTCCACGTCAGTCACGAGCCGGTCAGTGACGTCTCGTGCTGGTGGTATCAGAGGCTGCCACGCGAACCGCGGGAAGCCTGATGAGGAGTTCCGTTGTTGCATCTGTTTGATCGAGCAGTAGAGCGCTTAGCCTTGGGCCGCGATCCCAGTCACGAGTAACCCCAGTGCGGTCTGAAGCCAATATGAGTCAAGATGATCGAGTCCGTACATTCCGATGACGAACCCGAGGGCAATGGCGACGATGCCGACGGATCGCGCGATCATGCCGTTCAGCTGCCAATTTCTTGCTGTAGGGGGCGTGGGAGGAATCCCTTTATCAGTCTACATCTGATTGGAAGGAGAGTTCAATTGCAGCTAGCATTCTGGCTACCTGTATCCGCTTAGGCTGGAATGTCGATGTACTCGACCTGGCTACTTGGAGGGGGAATTGAGAGGCCGTCTACCTTGAGGCCTTCCAAATGAAACTCGATGGCTTCTCGTATGAGAGATTCCGTCTCGGCGATAGTCGCACCAGTCGCAACACATCCGGGCAGATCAGGAACATACGCTGCATAGTTCGATGGGGCCTTTTCGATCACGACGGCGTACCGCATATCAATTCGCTCCTTTTTTCCATCCCGCTTGCTTAAAGATACTATTCAGCGTTCCCGGCGGCAAGTCATCGCTCGGTTTGCCGGCCACGGTAACCCGGCCCTGTTTCCCCGCATGTTTGAATTGGCGGTGGCTGCCCTTGGTGCCTACGAGAAACCATCCATCTTCGCGCAATCTGTCGAGCACTTCTCCAACCTTCACGAGTTCAGCATATCTTACTCATAGGAAGAAATCCAAACCCTCTCCTCTAGAGCAAGGTCAGAAGTGCTCTTAGAATCACGCCTTGCTTATAAGCGGGGTGGAGATAGAGCGTCATGGTGCAGTAGAGAAAGCATCCCCGAAAACCGATGCTCAGTGGGATTCGACGATCCTGAACCTCACCTCATCCACATAGGAATAGGCTGAAGTCTGCTCTCCGGCGAAGAGGCCGCAACGGTAATAGCCTGGTGTCCATCCTGAATTCGGAGGAATGAGGAGAAAATAGCCCGAGCGATCGTTCATGGCCGTCATGACGTGATCTTGAACGGTCGTTTGCGGGTCTTCCGTCATCTCGCGAGTTTCAGGAACACATCGTGCAGTCAGCGGCACGGCCTCGAACGAATCCGACACCAGCTTAAACACTAAATAAATTTCTGCCTGAGTGCTTGGAAAGGTATCTCCTGGATTCAGCGGGATGAACTCATGGGCGCCGGTCGGAAAGTCGTCCCGTAGCACTTTGCCGGCCGGAATCACATACC
>CAZAKX010000291.1:0-2974 GCA_964485915.1 uncultured Nitrospira sp.
CAAACGTGCGTGTCCGATACCGGCTGTGGGATCGATACCGCTCACCTGCCGAACATTTTTGAGGAATTCTCCAAAGTACCGTCAGCAATGCCTGCTTCACAAGGGGCGCAACTTGGCCTCTGCATCACCAAGACGCTTGTCACCATGCACCGTGGCCGAATATGGGTGGAGAGCCAGCCACAAGCCGGTTCACGGTTTTACTTTACCCTTCCCATTTCCGCATCGCAGGATGAACTGACTTTCAAAGTCTCGGAAGCTGGGGAGCAACGTATCTCTTGAAAGGATGAGGACCTTATGCGAGCCAAAATTCTGATTGTCGATGACGACCCCGATATCCTCCTCAGCTTGCAGAATCGTGTCAGTTTTATGGGCCATGAACCGCTGACTGCCACGAATGGGAAGGATGCGTTCCGCTTGATTCAGGACGAAGCGCCTGATCTTGTTCTGTTGGACTTAGAACTTCCTCTGCTCTCAGGACTTGACGTATTGAAGCAGGTGAGCGAGACATCCGCCCGACCTGACTTACCGGACCAAGACGCGCCCCAAGGTTCTGCGACCTATACAACCCCCCTCATTGTGATGCTCACCGCCTATGGGACGATCGAACGCGCAGTACAAGCCATGCAACTCGGCGCCTTCGACTTTGTCCCGAAACCGTTTACCTCCGATCATCTAACTGTGGTGATCAAGAAGGCGCTGGAGACCGTCACCCTGCAGCGCCATGTCGCCACGCTCCGTAAGGAGGTCGATGATCACTTCGAGCCTGCCGTCACGACCAACAAGCAGATGAGCGCACAACTCGCCATGGCCAAACAGGCGGCGGCCTCTGCCGTCACCGTCTTGTTGCTTGGCGAAACCGGTACCGGGAAGGAAGTGGTTGCACGAGCCATTCATCGATGGAGCCCTCGTTCAGCTCGGCCTTTCATCGCCGTCAATTGCGCGGCCTTTCCGGAGAACCTCCTGGAGAACGAGCTCTTTGGGCACGAAAAAGGCGCCTTCACCGGAGCCATCAAGCGGGAGCCCGGGAAGATCGAAGTGGCCGAGGGAGGCACGTTATTTTTGGACGAAATCGGAGATATGCCACTGACCATGCAGAGCCATCTCTTGCGTGTGCTCAACGACCGGACGTTCTATCGAGTCGGCGGAACACAAGAAGTACGGGCCGACGTGCGATTTATCGCCGCCACCAACAAAGATCTCTCCCAGGCGATTCGGCAAGGCACATTTCGCGAGGATCTGTATTTCCGTCTTGCGGTGATTACCGTCAAGCTGCCACCTCTGCGCGAACGACTGGACGACCTGCCTGCCCTCGTAGAGCACTTTCTCACCCAACCAGGGAAACTTGGACTGAACAAACGCTGCGTCCTCAGTGACTCTGCACTGGACGCGCTGCAAGCGTATACGTGGCCGGGTAATGTCCGTGAGCTGGAGAACGTGCTCACCCGCGCCATGGTCTTGTGTCCCGGCGACACGATCGGACCCGAGCACCTCTCACTCACGCCTTGGACCGCCGGATCCCCGACCAGTCAAGAACCCCAGTCGGACCTATTCTTATTCTCCTATCATAAGAGCATGGATGCCTATAGCCAGAAGCTGATCGAGACCGCCTTACGTCGGAATGCATGGAACCAAACAAAGGCGGCAGCCGAATTGGGCCTGCAACGGACTTACCTGACAAAGCTGCTCAGACAGAAGCAAATTTCAGCCAAACCGCCTGCGACTCCCTCGGACTGAAGGGAAAGACAGCACTCCGGACAAGGTTTTCCTCCCACAGTTGGCTCGCCGAAAACAGCTGCACCCTTTCCATTTCTCAGTATCTGGATCTAATCAGATACTGCGCAGGATCCATTCCGATTCAGGTGCAAACCACCAAACAATGCACTGATCTATATAGGTGCTGGAAATATCACGAGTTTGGTGTGAATCCAGTGTGGCTCAGAACATGCTTAGTACTTGTTATCAGTGCACACTAACAGAATGCTGAAAAAGTCCTCCAGCGGCGTTCTCGCATCACTCAGAGGCTCAACGTACCGAAGCGTACGCCTCGCCCCTTCGCTCGCTGCGGCCTTGCTGGATGGCCTTTTTGAGCATTCTGGGGGTGGAGAGTGCCACAGCTCTTTCTGTCATCGTGCACCGCTGTGCGAAGCAGACACCGAGTTTTTCAGCGGACTTCTAATGACTTTACGTAAAACTGTTCAACATATCACTCGCATGTTGAGGATTTCGGAGGCGATCATTTTACAGCATTCCGACAACAACGATATGAAAGGAGGTGATCAACCATGGTGATGTTGATCATTGAAGTGCTTCTGATCAGTGCGGTGGTGGGAGTGATGTATATAGCCCTTGCCCCCGGCCGTGAATAATCGCAATGAAGAAACAGGTTGCGATCGCCTTACGAGGAGGTTGGTCGTGAGGGAAAGAGGCTCAATGCGAGCTGTGAAGGTTTTATTACCTCTCCAGCTCGCATCGGACTGTTCCAACAGCGATACGATCGTTCTGTCCTTCTAGTGCTGCTTTGCAACCGGCCTGGTCGTACCTTCGAGCGTCAAGAACAGCTTGTCGAACCTAGGGTGAGCGTGGTTGTACCGCATGAACCGAACCGTCTGAACTCGAACGGATCCTGACAAAGACGCACGACTAGAGTTGTTTATCCGGCGGAGCAAAGCAGTGCCGCTTCGCCGGGTGAGCCGCCGGCATGCGCAGGCATTGCGTACAAGGGGAATCGAACACTGGAGGTGTGTATCCCGTCGCCTCAATTTCTAGGCTCCGGGTCGAGCAAGCTCTGTATTGGAATGAGAAAAGATACTGAAGGTGTTTATCCGTGCGCGTCACTACGATACAACGATGAATAGCGCACGGTACGCGCAAGCGAGGTTTGGTATTGGTAGATGAGGAAGGGAAACACTGGTGGGGGTTTATCCGCCGGCACCAATAGCGATAAGACGATAAACAGCCGGCGGTACGAGCGAGC
>CAZAKX010000292.1:0-2951 GCA_964485915.1 uncultured Nitrospira sp.
GAGATCCCAGTCACCTATCCTGCACTCACCCGTGATCTCCGCCCAGGAGCACGAGTGCTCATCAATGATGGGCTGATTGAACTCATTGCCGATCGCGTCATGGACGATCGTATCGACTGCACCGTCGTCATCGGAGGCAAGATTACCTCACACAAAGGGATCAATTTGCCCGGTACCGTCGTCAGCGCCCCTACCCTGACCGACAAAGATCAAAACGATATTCGATTTGGTGTCGAGCACTGCGTTGATTATGTGGCGCTTTCCTTCGTGAGAGGGCCGCAGGATATTGATGCGGCTCGGACTCTGTTGACGGAGTATGGGAGCAACATCTCGATCATCGCCAAAATCGAGCGAGCAGAGGCCGTCCAGTCATTGGCAGAAATTCTCGACCATGCAGACGGCGTGATGATCGCTCGTGGAGATTTGGGTGTCGAGATGGGCCCGGAAGCCGTGCCGGTGTTGCAGAAGCGGATTATCGTAGAAGCCAATCGGCGGCGGCGTCTGGTCATCACAGCCACTCAAATGCTGGAATCCATGACACAGGCGATGCGCCCGACCAGAGCGGAAGCCTCGGATGTTGCGAATGCGGTGTTCGACGGCACTGATGCCGTGATGCTGTCAGCCGAAACCGCCGTCGGTTTCTATCCAGTCGAAACGGTACGGGTGATGGATCGCATCATCCGGGTGGCCGAGGGAGAAGCCGAACCTGGCGTCATCCTCAAACGGCACACCGATATGGAAAATCTGTCTTTCCCGGAAGCGATCTGTACCGCTGCAGCCTCCGCAGCCAAATCGGTCGCCGCGAGCGCCATCGTGGCATTCAGCGAACGCGGGACCACCGCGCGATTGATTTCCAAACAACGCCCATCCGCACCCATTATCGCGCTCACGCCGTTTGATCCGGTCAGGCAGCAGATGGCGCTCTATTGGGGCGTACGTCCGTATACCACGCCACAGATTGAGCAGACCGATGCGCGCGTGGAGGAGGCGGAGCGGTGCTTAAAATCAGAGAGGCTGGTCAAGGCAGGGGAGAACATTGTGATCTTGTCAGGAACTCGCGTGGGACAGCCGGGCGGGACCAATCTGATCAAGCTGCATGCAGTGAACTGAATCGCTATGGGTAGGCCGTGACTTGAAAGCCGGATACGTAGGCAGCTGAATCTTTTTGGAATGAGGCGCGGCTCGCTTCGAACGAATCAGCTGGAGAGGGCACGTGCCTCACCAGTCAGCTCCTAACCGGTCAATGACGACTTGGTGGACCACGGTGTACCTCCCGAGTGTCGAGAGATACACGGCCGCTTCCGCTACATCAAACGGGTCGATCTTTTCACTACGCTCGATGTCCGCCGGAGAGGCATCGACCAACTCGTCTGCTACTGCCCCTGGACAGATGGCACTGACTTTGATGTGGTAAGGACGACCCTCGTCAGCCAATGATTTTGTCAAGGCCATAATGCCGTGCTTCGACGCACTGTACGTCCCAGTACCTGCCCAAGCTTGGAGTCCGGCCACGCTCGACATATTGATGATCACGCCGCCGCCCTGTTGCTTCATCTGTCGAAACCCCGCTCGACAGCAGAAAAATGTGCCGCGCAAATTGACGTTCATCACCTGATCAAACGCTTCGGTGCTCGTGTCAGCCAGGCGACTTCCGCCCCCGATACCGGCATTGTTCACAAGAATGTCGATCCGGCCATAATGCTCTATCGTGTCGACCATCAACCGTTCCACCTGTCGCTCGTCGGCCACGTCAGTCTGGATCGCCCAGGCTTCCCCACCCTTTGCCGTGATCTGCGAAACTGTCTGTTCACACAATGACAATCGCCTCGCGGCAACCACCACTTTCACCCCTTCCTGACCAAACCGCAGCGCAATAGCCTTGCCGATCCCGCTGCTGCTGCCAGTGACAATGGCGATTTTGTCCTTGAGTCGTGATTTGCTCATCAGATTGCTCTCACCGCATCAACTTATCAGTGGAAATTCACTGCCTGGGAATCGGCTCGATTGGACGCGAGCGCTACTCTATTAAAGAACAGTTCCACTCAAGAGCACACAGGGGATTCTACGCTTAACGATCGATGCCGCCAATGAGTGATTTCGAGCAGAGAATTAGCTCCAGCTCCCCCGTTTGACGTTCCCTCCCTTTCCTATTCTCATAGGAACCCACCAGCTTCATCCTTTGAATATATCCATCTTCACACTCAGTTCCGTCTCCTTGCGGTGACAATGAGATTGTGCAGGTGGTTTAGTACTGTACATCCTCACACCGATCAGCGTCGTCACACTCAACTATTTCAATATGTTCTATGTGAATTCCCTCGAAGTTTCACATACCGTTGGGTCATCGTGCTTCTGCACCCATCAGAGTTGAGGCTCGCTCCTCCCGGATCTGCTTGACGAGGGGAATCTCACCCTAGTACATAGAATAGAGAATGTGGTACCGTGACACGTCGCACCTCAGTCATCACATCATCCACAGCAGGCTGATCTCATGAGACGTGCGGAGATTCTCACCGGCGATGTAAGCGCATTGATACTTCCTGCCGTGCTGTGCGCCCCACAGCATCGTTCCTTCTCGCCAAGTACTCACGCATTCATTGACCACAACCGGCTATGGTTTGATCTGGTCTTCCCCTTGTGGGAGAGCCATCAACCTCCAGCACAAATCACTCATCGTATCGCTGATGTAAGGATTGAATGACCTATGAGTACACTGAGTAAGTGGCTGCAGCCACCACCAAAGGGTTCGCTCGAACAACAGTACCAGGAGCTCGTCAATCTCTTACGCACCAAGGAAAAGGCGCTGGAGACGACCTCACACGAATTGAAGGTCAAGATCTCAGCCATGCAGATTCTCGAACACAAAGTCATGTCCGCTGAGACGATGATCACCTCGACCCAACGAGAGCTCACCGCGCGGACCGAGCAGATGAAGGCGCTCGAAACAGATT
>CAZAKX010000293.1:0-2947 GCA_964485915.1 uncultured Nitrospira sp.
GATCGATCGCCCGCTCCTGCGGCACGTACCCGATCACGGTTCGTACCTTGTCCGCCTCGCGTACTGAGTCATAGCCCATGATGGTCGCGGTGCCTGAGGTTGGGTGTAAGAGGGTGATGAGCGTGCGCAACGTGGTACTCTTGCCGGCGCCGTTGGGGCCGAGCAAGCCGAAAATCTCCCCCGCATAGACCTGAAACGACAAATCATCGACAGCCTTATGGCTGTCGTACGTTTTGCTCAAACGACGTACATCGATCGCAACGGTCCGATCCATTTCGTTATTCCCAGTCCTTTGCGCCGCGATGCTCGTGCAGCATGAACTGCACCAGATCGTTCAACCGACGGGCACGTTGGTGGAGTCCGTCGGCTTCCAGCAAAAATTGTTTCTCCAGAGGTGTACAGTCCAAGTATGTGGAGAGTGTGTTGACGAGGACTTCATCGCCGACTTCTTCACGGAAAAACCCCTGCCAGGTCGCGTTATCCTCCCGTGATTGGAGGTACCGCCCCAGTACATCGATCAGTGCGCGTCTGGTCGCGGTGGTCAGTCCCTTGTCCGATTGCAGAGGCGTCACGCGAATGGTCGCTTCGCGGTATGGTCTGTCGAAATGTTCGTCCAAGATCTCAGCGCGTTCGAGCCCTTGGAGCAAGATGTTGGAGCGGCCGTCAGGCAAGGGTTGAACACTGACGATCCGTCCGATACAGAGCGCTGGATAGATGGCCGGGTTTCCATAGTAGTCCGACTCCCATCCTTCTTTCAGGAGAGCCATGGCGATACATTGACTGCCCATGGTGGTGTCGGCCACCATCCGGCGGTAGCGAGGTTCAAACACATGGAGCGGTAAATAGGTCTTTGGAAAAAAGACAACATTTGGTAATGGGAACACCGGTAGACGGTTGGGAATGACGAAGGGCTCCTCATGCTTGGCAGGACCTGGATGGGATGGTCCACGCTCTCGATCGATCTGCATCACTCACGATAGCTGAGGCATGTGAAAATTGTCAACGCTCGGGGTAGACCGATGAGCCAGCAAGAACTATGAAACACCGCTCACAGACGAGTGATTTGTTCGCGTGCGGATGCGCGTGCTATAAACAGCCTGAGACATCAGGCTCTAGTCTGGAACGCTGCGGTGACTACGTGAGACCAACTGAATGATCCATTGGGTGCGTCTGGCCGTTGCAGTCACGACCTTACTCGCGTTCGGTTTCGCCGGCACAGCAGGGGCCGACCCCTCTTCGCCGACGTTTCAATCGGCAACAGCTGGTTATCGGTACCACTTTCCCAAAGACCACGGCTCGCACCCACGCTATCGAACCGAGTGGTGGTACTACACAGGTCATCTACAATCGAAAACCGGCCGATCGTTCGGCTTCGAGCTGACCTTCTTCCGTCGAGGCGTTCCGCCGGAAGACATTAAAACTCTGCCGTCGAAGTGGTCGATCAAGCACATCTATCTGGCTCACTTCGCCGTAACCGATATTACCGGGAAACAATTTCATTTTTCGGAAAAGCTCAGCCGCGAAGGGTTGGGAAAGGCAGGAGCCGACGAGTCACGCCTTCGCGTCTGGATTGACGATTGGCGTGCCGAGGCTTCGACGGATCCGTCCGGCATCCATACGTTGGCGGCACGCGATCAGACCCATGCGCTCGCCCTCACCCTGGAACCGGCCAAGCCTCCGGTGGCGCATGGTACGGACGGCATCAGCCGAAAAGGGGGAGACAAAGGCCAGGCCTCTCACTACTATTCCTTCACGAGACTCAAGGCGACGGGGAGCCTGACGATCGACGGTGAACAGTTCAAGGTGACCGGCACCAGCTGGATGGACCATGAGTTCGGATCATCCGACCTGGGGGCCGACCAAGTCGGATGGGACTGGTTCAGCATTCAGTTGGAGGACAACACCGAGCTCATGCTGTATCGCATGCGTCGCAAAGATGGATCGTCCGACCTTGCCTCAAGCGGCACGATCGTGTCGGCGGATGGACGCACGCGACATCTAGAGGTGACGGACTTTCAGATTGAGTCGACAGCCACCTGGATCAGCCCCGAGAGTAAGGCTAGGTATCCCAGCCGATGGCGACTGAGGTTTCCGGCGCTCGACCTGGTGTTGGATGTCACACCATTGTTCGCCGATCAAGAATTGCGTACCTCGCGCAGCACCAAGGTTTCCTATTGGGAAGGGGCGGTAGCCGTGACAGGGACCAAACAAGGCAAACCTGTAAAAGGCCAAGGCTACGTGGAACTGACAGGTTATGCAGAACGGCTGAAGATGTAGAGGAAGAATGGGCTAATCTGCCATCCGTTCCACCACACGATCCCATTCCTTGATGGCTGGTTTCACGTGGTGGTCGAGGTGGGTCAGGGCTGCATACAGCCGCCCCTCATATTCATCTCGTTTATCACTGGTTGTGGGGAGTGCTTTCAGTAACACGGTCAGTCCGCGAATCTCTTCGATTGCCTCAAGCAGTTCCTCGAAGTGATTGTCCAGCAGCGTGCTAGATGGAGCAAGCAGCGTCCCAGACTCAGAAAGTTTTGTTCGCCTTCGCTTCTTAATCATGGCGTTTCCCTTTCCCCAGTCGCCGCATGAGTTGCTCGACTGTCTGTTCCCAGGCCTTGATCTCGACCATCCAATGCCGAATAAGACTCACATCGGGAGTCGCTCGTTGACGCTCGAGAGCGATTTTAATTTGATGATCTGTGATTCGCTGCTTGAGGCTCTCAATCCGCACGCGTAACTTTTTATTTCGCCCCATTTAGGCAAACCGTACTCGCGCTTCATCGTGGCTGTCAACTGGCATACGCCAACGGAGATGATGAGCATTACCCTCCGCCGCAAGGCTGCGCTTTGGTCATAACGCTCCCACAATCAGACCAACGCCAACCACGATCAACAGAGCCGAAACAATCAGCTGGACCGACCGAAACGTGACCTTCTTGAGCACCTT
>CAZAKX010000294.1:0-2940 GCA_964485915.1 uncultured Nitrospira sp.
CATTCTTTGACCATTTGGAGCCAACCTCGGGGAATATCGTCTCGATCGCGCTGGTAGAATAACGGGACAACCTCTTGTTCCAACAGGCGATAAAGCTGCTCCGCATCATGATGATCTTGAGCCTGCGCGTCAGCAGGTTCACCTAGCGGTTGGATTCCCCACCCATTCGCCCCATTGTAGCCCTCGACCCACCACCCATCGAGAACGCTCAGATTCAGTACGCCGTTCAGAGCGGCTTTCATCCCGCTGGTGCCGCTGGCCTCCATGGGGAAACGAGGGGTGTTCAACCAAATGTCGACACCTTGGACCAGATACTTCGCCATATGCATCTCGTAATCTTCAAGGAACGCGATACGGCCCCCCAGTTTATGGTCATGACAGAAGTTCAGCACTTCGTGAATGAAGTACCGACCCGGTTCATCGGCCGGATGGGCCTTCCCGGCAAACACGAGCTGGACCGGTCGCCAACGGTCTTGGAGCAGAGCCTTCAATCGTTCCAAATCTCGAAAGAGCAAGGTGGCTCGTTTGTATGTTGCGAACCGTCTGGCGAACCCGATCGTCAACGCTTCGGGGTCCAGGAGTGTTCCACGGGTGAGCACTTGCGATGGTTGGAGATGCCCGTGCATCCATCCATTTCTGGCGCGTTCACGGATGAAGCCCATCAGTTTCCGCTTCATTGCCTGTCGAACCGCCCACAGTTCATGGTCTGGCACATCCATCACGCGCTGCCACATGGCCTGATCGTCGCAGGTCTGGGTCCAGGTTGGGCTCAGGGACTTGCCGTACAAGTGGTGGAGTTCCGGTGAGATCCACGTCGGCACATGAATGCCGTTGGTCACACTACGGATGGGGATCTGGTCGGTCGGTAATCCCGGCCAGAAGTGTTGCCACATTTCTCGTGACACACGGCCATGCTCGCGGCTGACGCCGTTGACGTGGGCCGACAAGCGCATGACGAGTGCAGTCATATTGAAACCATGTCCACCTGATTCGGGAGTATCGCCGAGGCGGAGAAACTCGTCGCGCGAGAGCCCGAGTTGTTCCCAATACCCAGCAAAGTAACGATCCATGAGATGGTGGGGGAACACATCGTGTCCAGCCGGCACAGGTGTGTGTGTTGTGAACACGGTGCTTTGGCGTACAAGCTCGCTGGCTTCCGCGTGAGACGAGCCCTTTTGAACATATTCACGCACCCGTTCCAAGGTCAGGAACGCGGAGTGTCCTTCATTGGCATGCCACACCGATGGCGAGACACCGAGGGAGCGCAACATGCGCACTCCGCCGATCCCCAGCAAGATTTCCTGACAGAGCCGCATTTCCTGATCGCCGCCGTACAGTCGGGCGGAGAGGGCGCGGTCCTCCGGGCTGTTTTCCGGCACATCCGTATCGATCAGATACAGCGGGATGCGGCCCACCAGCACTTTCCAGACCGCCGCGGTCACGCGACGGCCGCCCATGTCGACGACGAATTGGTACGGTTCCCCCGATGGAGTCCGGGCCAAATGGACCGGAGACTCGTCGCGATTAAACGGGGCATAGGCCGCTTCCTGCCATCCTTCAGGTGTGATGCGTTGGCGGAAATATCCTTGCGGGTACATGAACCCGATTCCCACGAGCGGGAGACCGAGGTCGCTCGCCTCTTTACAATGATCTCCGGCCAAGATGCCGAGGCCGCCGCTATAGATGGGTACGGAGGCATGTAATCCGAACTCGGCCGAGAAGTAGGCGATGGTCGTCTTGGCCAGGTCAGCCTGGTGCGTCCCGGTCCAGCTCTTCTTATTGCTCAGATATTCGTCGAACAACCGAAACACCGCTGAGTATTGACGGAGGAACGACGGATCCTCGGCCAAACGCGTCAATCGGTCCGGTTTCACATCCGCCAACAGTTTGACCGGGTTGTGGTGTGTGAGAAACCAGAGAGTCGGATCGATGGTTTCAAACAGTTGGCGAGCCTCCAGCGTCCAGCTCCACCACAGATTCTGCGCAAGTTCGGGTAGACGACTAAGATTCTGGGGGAGAGAACCGTGTATGCCATTGGGAGAATCCACAAGCACTCCTTTGGTCAAGATCAAGAATCGAATATCGGTAATGACGGGCGATCACTGGTGGGATCAGGCGTGTCCGGCCTTATGCCACGAGGCCCACTCTTTGGAGAATGCCACGGCGGCATACCGTTCGCCAAGGATTTTTGCGACCTGGTTGAGCAGTTTCGTGAGTTGCTGCAGTTCGGACGCTGTGAGGTCTTCGCGGAACCGTGGGTGCAGTCCCCACCGGGTTTCGACTTCTTCGCCCAATACGCTCGACATCAAGCTGACGAGCTTGATCTCTTGGCCGGTCGTTCTGGTTTGCTCGGCGGCGCTCCCGATGGCGGTGGGCGCAGCCTGCGACACCTCCTGTGAGGGTGGGGCTTGCCCTTGCAGTACTGCGCTGAGGGCGGGAATTACCGCATTGATACAGAGCGTCGCGGCAGAGCTGAGTTGCGCATTGCCTGGTGCGCCAATCGCGTCAGCCACTTTCTCACCGAACTCGTGGAACATCTTGTTCTTGGCTTTGGAGTCTTCGGAGATCAGGAACTTGTAGTGTTCATAGGTCTGCCGACTGTCCGCCACGGTGGTACCGATCGTCATGACGATTTCCATCTGATCCGCATAGTTTCCGAAGGCCGGTTCCAGGGCATGCTTCAACTGTTGCGTCACGGCGTCTTCCAGCCCGTTCATGAACTCCATCTGATCCTTCAAGGGAATGTGCAGGGCTACCAGCCGGTCCGTGAGGTTAAACATGATCTTGAGGAATTCCAGATAGATGCCCCATTCATCCTGGCGCTTGAGCTTCAGCGCCTGCTCCGGGGCATTGCGCTTCATCATTGTGACCGACTCGCCCGACACGGCAAGCATCAGTTCGGCTAACTGACGGAGGCGTTCTTTGTATTCAGTGGTGGCA
>CAZAKX010000295.1:0-2812 GCA_964485915.1 uncultured Nitrospira sp.
ACCAGCCGATCTTCACCGGCTTCGAGTCATACCACTGCGAAATGTCATACCCGCGCCCAGAACTGTCAGCTGCCATATCCCCTACCTCCTTGTGTTAAATGAACTAGCGTGCAGCTACCGAATGCTACGTCTCATGAAAAGATCCCGCCACAGTCTGTAGGACATTATTTCTTGGTGGAAGGACCCGTAAAAGTGCACAAGTATCCGACAAAGATTCGAGACGAGTCAAGCAAAATATCTGGGGTGAGGCCATCTAAACCCTTGCAAACTATGTGCTGTAGGAGGCGTGGCCAGTGAGCCCGGATGTATACTCCTGCACGTCTGGGAAGTCAAGATTGGTAGGTCTGCTTCAATCGCATACTTTAGTAGGTAGTGGTAACTTCATGCCGCAGCGGAAAAGATCGATTGTCCATTAACTCTTAACTCTCTGGAGTACCACGTACTTTCCAAATTCCAGCATGGATTGAACTACGTGAGCCAGTCTGGCAAGACAGACCAGTCTATCCCAGTGCCGTCAGCTCATTGGTTCAGGAGGCTGCGTGAGCAGCGTCTGATGTCCCTCTTCCTCTTGCTGGTCGTCCCTCGATCAGGGTGTCACATAACGTCAGTGGTGCCGCAGGAGGCTCTAGATTCAAGATAGTACCCAGCCCCAATCGCACGCCTCCTCATACTGGGCTCCGGGTGCAATGTGTTTGTGAGGCAGATTGGTTCGGGAGGAGGATTAATTGAGGGTATTGTGTTCAGCTAGGAAAGAAGAAGAGACGTCAATGCACGTGATCGCCAGGTGGAGGTAGAATCTCCTGTTCTTGTTTGAGTTGTGTGATTTGCTGTACCAGGAGGTCAATATCCGCCCATCCGGGCCCGTCCCCTTCAGGAATCCACCGCGCGCGCAGGTAACCGAATCGATCAAAGAGGAACTCTATGTGTTTTGGGCGTTTGCCCTCGCCGAATAAGTCCGGAATCGAAATGGTTCGTCGGAACAACGTATAACTACTGGAAATTTCTCGGGCACCCTGTGTGACGACAGGGAACGGCATCTGTTGCATCGCTGAGGCGAGGGGTTTCGACGTGAGATCGGTCATGGGGACTGCTAGAATTGCCGTCCCGCTTTCGGTGATCGAGGCGGCAGCCTTCCGAAGTTGCTCGAGCCGTTCCTGTGAGTCCGGCCATGAGAAGAGAACCAGGAGTAAGTTTTGTTTCCCTCGGTAATCCTTCAGTGTGCCGCTTGAACCGTCCTGTGCAGTATAGGAAAAGTTCGGAGTGGCCATGAACGGCTGCCGGGGCAAAATACGTGGGGCAATGATTCGTGATTGATATCCCCGCGCATTGGCATGGAGGAAATTCAGCAGGTCCCAGCGCTCCTCCTCTGAGAATTTGTCGCCGAAAGCCGGCATGACTCCGTTGAACCGACCGTATGTCAACCAGTGGAAGAAGTCGCCGGCTGTGTGCATGGCCGTATGGGGCTCCGTCAACAGGTCGACCGGCTGTTTGGGCAAGGTTTTGGCGAGCACGCCATTCCCCTTAGCTTGCGGTCCATGACAAGGAACACAATTTGCGGCGAAGAGGTCGACACCGTTTGCAATGGAAATCGCATCGAACGGAACCGGGGTTTTACGGTACGTTTCTGGGTATGATTGCACAGCGATGGGGTAGAAGGTCGCGCTCAGCCCCAAGATTCCTAACACTCCCGGCACCGCGATGCGCCATAAGGTTGGCCATTGTTTCTTGCGACCGAGAGAGTATGTCAAGCCGGTTACAATCAGGAATACGATCCCGATCCCTACAAGAGTCCTCACAAGCCAGTCATCCCATGTTGCGGCGATCGAGAACCGGAATGGGTAAGGCCAGTGATCGATGACGTCATGCTTCGCTGGGATCGCGTTGGCTAACAGAGTCGCGACGATGACGAGAATAATAGCGAGAATAAACTCGACCCCCACCCATGTTCGGAGCTTTTGTCCCCCGATTGCGGCTCGTTCAGGGGTCTGTGCGAGCGATGGTACCCACACGGATTTCGCCTTCGAAGCGATCGAAAGAATGAGGGCAAGCAGGGTCAGCTTTATGATGAGCAGCCAGCCGTAGGTGGTGGCCACCAGGCCGGCGTAATTCGTGTCGATCATGCGATTGGCCACGACGATGCCCGATATGACAATGGCGATCATTGTGGGCAGCGCCAGTGCTGAAAAGCGGCTCAACACTCTACTGGCATGGGTTCGTTCTTCAGTGGTTCCGGTCCCGGTACTCGACGAGGAGGCTACAAGGACGACCCCCGGGAGGCCGCCGAACCAGACGCTCGCCGCAACGAGATGCAGGGCATAAGACAACGTGCCTACGACTGCGTCTTCTTCTGCAGCCGAGTGGCTGGAGAGTGCTCCGAACGCGAGAGTCAGCGAGGCGGCTGATGCACACACCACGTAGCGCCATCGCGCCGAGGGCGAGACGCGAATGTACAGGACGATTGCCAGGACGGCGAGAGCACTGGTTGCTCGGAGGATCCAAATAAATCCGACGCGAGTCTTTTGCAAAAACTCCCACCAGGCTTGTGGGCTCAAGGCATTTCCACCAATCCCGGTTGCTTGCGCAGTCGTCGTCGCCAAAAGACCGAAAAGCCCTATCAGCAGGAGGAGCGCCAGCCAGGGAAATGTTGATTTGAGGCGAGCTGCCCAGGGCTGCCCGACGGCAGTAAGTTTCTCCTCGGCGATAGCCAAGAAGACACACCCACCCAGTAGCATCATGTTGGACGCTAGTTGCAGAAAGCCAAAGAGCGAGCCGACGGCCTCGATCATTTTTCTTGAGCGCCGCCCTTTATGCT
>CAZAKX010000296.1:0-2807 GCA_964485915.1 uncultured Nitrospira sp.
GAGCACCTCGGGATCAAAACAGAACGAGTGGTGTTGACTGATGTCAAGAGCAGCACGTACTATGCCACGGTTTTTCTCGAAAATAAGGGCGTTGCTCGAACCATCGATGCCAGGCCGAGTGACGCTATCGCATTGGCGCTCCGATGTCAGGCGCCCATTTATGTGACGCAGGATGTCTGGCGACGGCGTAGCGGTCAAAATCTGGACGCCTGGTTGTCCAAGCTGGAAACGAAGGAAGTCTAATATCAATCACACGCGAAAGCGTGACCGACCCGGAGACGAAGACGATGATGACGACGTATTTTGAAAAACCGACGCAAGTGAAAGAATCCTGGCATCTCGTGGATGCCGAGGGAAAGACGTTAGGCCGACTGGCTGCCCGTGTGGCAAACGTGCTCAGAGGTAAGCATCGACCGACGTTCACCCCCCATGTCGATTTGGGCGACCATGTCGTGATCGTGAATGCCGAGAAGATTCTGCTCACGGGGACGAAGATGGAAACCAAGCTGTATCGGCGTCACACTGGATATCCCGGAGGGCTGAAGACAGCCACCGCGGCCCATTTATTTCGGAAAGACCCGAGTCAACTCTTGACCAAGGCTATCGAGGGGATGCTTCCCAAGACCCCTCTCGGGAATGGGATGGCACGAAAGCTCCGTGTCTACGTAGGGCCGAATCATCCACATCACGCTCAACGCCCAGAGCCTATTTCGCTGTAAGCAGAATCCTAGTTTTCAACAGAAGGAGACGAGTCGCATGGCAGCGGTGACACAGTACGCAACAGGTCGGAGAAAGTGTGCGATCGCCAGAGCCTGGGTAACAGGAACGGCGGGTGAGATTACGGTGAATGAGAAGCCCCTGGAACAGGCCTTTCCGCGCTTGACCCTTCGGCAAATCATCCAGCTGCCGCTTGAAATGGCCGGCCTCATGGGCAAATATACGATCAGCGCAACCGTGTATGGCGGCGGGCCGACGGGACAAGCCGGTGCGCTTCGCCATGCGATCGCGCGCGCGCTCGTGGCGATGACACCTGCGACACGAACCCCTTTGAAGAAAGAGGGATTGCTCACTCGTGATTCACGGGTCAAGGAACGCAAGAAGTACGGACAGAAGGGAGCCCGTAAGCGCTTCCAATATTCCAAACGCTAAGTCCAGGAGTCAACGAACGACGAAAGGGAAGGCTCCAGGCCTTCCCTTTTTTGTGTCCGTGGAGTGGCGAGTGTGTGTCCTTCGGATGGATTGTAACGGATGAGCAAGAAGTTTCGAATCGCTATTGCGGGAGCCAGCGGGTATGCCGGAGCAGAGCTTGTGCGGCTTGCCGTCGCCCACCCTTCGTTCACGATTACTGCGGTGACATCAGAAAAATCAGCAGGTCAGCTGATCGCTTCCGTCTTTCCAAGTCTCAAAGGAATGATCGACCATCGGTTCGAGGCTCTCGCGCCGGAGGCCTTGGCAGAACGGGCTGATGCCGTGTTTCTGGCGCTGCCCCATACCAAATCTCAAGATCCTGTTGCCGTCTGTGTCAAAGCCGGTAAACCGGTTGTTGACCTGAGCGCCGACTATCGACTGAAGAGCGTCGGGACCTATGAGCAGTGGTATCAAACTTCTCATGCTTATCCACACCTGCTGCAGGAGGCGGTCTACGGACTTCCGGAGCTCCACAGACAAGCGATTGCAAAATCCCACTTAGTCGCCTCACCCGGGTGTTATCCCACGGCTGCCATTCTCCAATTGGCGCCTCTCTTTGCCAGAGGTCTTGTGCAGCCTGAGCTCATCGTGATCGACGCCAAATCCGGTGTGTCGGGAGCCGGACGAAGTCCGGCGCTGGCCTATCATTTTCCTGAAGCACATGAGTCTTTGGAGCCATATAAGATTGGCCAACATCGTCATACGCCGGAAATCGAGCAAGAACTGTCTGGGCTTATGGAGAACCTTGGAGCCGTGACCATCACCTTCACGCCCCATCTTGTCCCCATGAATCGAGGGATCCTGAGTACGGCGTACTGTAAGCTCGTCCGAACGATATCCCTCTCGGATCTTCGAGATCTCTACCGAGAGTTTTATAAAGGCGAGCGGTTTGTTCGGTTGTATGAGGACGTGGTTCCTAATCCTCGGTACATCAAAGGCACCAATTATTGCGATGTCGGAGTGTACACGGATCCTCGAGCCGGATGGGTGGTGACCGTGGCGGCTGTCGACAATCTGGTGAAGGGCGCTGCGGGTCAAGCCATTCAAGCGATGAATCTCATGCTGGGCATTCCCGAGGACACCGGTCTGACGGCACCGGCCAGTTACCCCTAACAACACGCCATCAGTGATCGATACGATCAACTACAGCCAAACCGAACTATGAGGAAACGCAAATCTGTCGGCGTCACTGCCCCACTCGGCTTCCAGGCCGCGGGCATTCATTGTGGAATCAAGCAAGCTCACCAGCTTGATCTTGCCCTGTGCGTGTCCGATGTCAGTGGACCGATCGCCGGCGTGTTTACCACGAACCGTGTTGCAGCCGCACCGGTGCTCCTCGATCGACACCATCTTCAATTCCATCAAGGGCGGGCAATCATCGTCAACAGCGGGAACGCCAATGCCTGTACGGGTGAGCCAGGGATGCGTGCTGCTCGCGCGATGGCGACGGCGGTCGCGCAGCGATTGGCTATTCCCGTGCAAGAGGTCTTTGTTGGATCGACGGGCGTGATCGGCCGCCTGTTGCCGATTCAGCGCATCACCACCGCTATCCCAACATTGATCTCGCGTCTGAGCCTTCAGGGAGGGCAACAAGCGGCCCAAGCGATTTTAACCACGGA
>CAZAKX010000297.1:0-2787 GCA_964485915.1 uncultured Nitrospira sp.
CCGCCGCCGACTGCGCGGGAGCGGCGAGATTACTATCGAATCACCGTCACCCTGCCCATTCGGCTACAACCCGAAACAGACGTGACCGAGGAAGAAATTATCGAGAAATCCGTGAACCTGAGTGCGGGTGGTATCGGCTTGGTGGTCAATACGCCCTACCAGGCCAATGAGGTGCTGACCTGCACGTTGCTTCTCCCCGACCAAGAACCCTTTACCCCCTCCATTGAAGTCTTGCGGGTTGATCCTCTTCCCTACCCACCGAATACCTATCGCCTCCACGCACGCTTTATCCGATTGACCTCGGAGGAGCGAGAAATGTTGGTCCGGTGTATTTTGCAGCTACAACGTGCCCATCTCAACAAGCACTATTCTGCTTGATCAGACCCAGCGACCGCGCCGCTTAACCACCTTACAGATAGGGTGGTTTCGTGGCCCCACCAAAGGAGGGATTTATTCTCGCGAGAGCGGCCATCTAGACTGGGCCACCGTGGAATCGACACACCCCTATCAGCGGCACCACTATCGAGTCCTGCTTCCCGTGCCATATCCCGTGATGTTTTCCGATGCCCAGACCATCGCGGAAGGAAAAGTGACGAATCTCACGGTGTTCGGCTGCGCGATTGAATGTGACGATACCCTCCCCAGACAGACGACGCTCCGTGTGCGGCTGATCCTCCCTGATCACGCACAGTCCCTACCAGTTGAAGAGGCAGAGGTTCGATGGGTCCAGGGGAATCGAATGGGCCTGCAGTTCCTCAAGGTGGAGCGGGCCGCAGACTTTCGACTGCACGGGTTTGTATGGGATCGAATGGTCGAGCGGTTTCGAACGATCGTTCAGGACGGGCTTTCGACTCGCTGATCCTGATTCATCCCTCGTTTCCCCACCAGTGCAAGGCACAGTAAGCCAATGGCAATCCAGACCAGCTCACGAAATCGTCGCAGCAGCGCGAAGGTAATACCGGTCACGTCGCTGTAGCCAAAGGCCTTCAACAACAGGAGATAGCCGGCGTCTTGAGCGCCCAGACTTCCGGGGATAAAAAATGACCCACCTTTAATAAAAGCGGCCAGCGCTCCGATGGAGATGGCGGCCCAGAAACTCACCGACCCCCCAAGAAAATAGATGATCCCAAAGACTTCCAGCGATTCCGCCAGCCAGCCGAAAAAGCATACTCCAGTCGATGCGAGAAACGCTTTCTTATGGTGGCGGTAGAAATTCAGAATCGTCTGGTCGATCGAGCGCAGGTGTTCTTCCTGCGCTTCCAACGCTTTGATCCTCACACCCAGTTTCTTAACGATCGACAGAATCGTCGCAAAGAGCCCGCGATGCTGAATAAAGACAAACCCAGCGATCGAGCACACAAGCAACCCCACACTCACCAGGGCCGCCGTAATCGTCTGTCCTGCTGAGCTGCCGGCACCGAGAATCCAGAATCCAAGGGCGATCCCGGTGAGAATGAAACACACTTCGGCGATCGTCATGGTCGTCTTGGCGATCACCACGGACGCCGCCCCTTCCGCCATCGGAACATTACGCTGTTTCAGCAGATATGCCTTCAGTGGTTCGCCTCCCAAGTAGGCCGTTGGGGTAGTCATGTTCACCACTTCGCCGGCTGTCCGAATCGTGAGCAGCCGCCAAAATGGCACGGCTTTCCCGGCCGGCCCTAGGACTATCTTCCAGCCATAGGCTTCGATTGTATACATGAGCACGGACGGAATGAGGATGATCAACAAGGTGACCGGTCCCAGTCGCGAGGCCGCATCATAGATATGACCGGGTCCGATGTGCCACACGAGAAGGCCGAGAACGGCAAGACCGAGGGCGAGTAGGAAATACCTCAACACGTGGTCAGTGGTGTCGGCGTCGCATTCATTGTCGAGGCACTGCTATCGAGGACGGGCGGATGACCCAGACCATCGCCCCGGCAAAGAGCAACGAGCCGGCGGCGGCAAAAATGAGAAACCAATATAATTGATCGAAGAGCGCAAACCCCAGCAAGGCTGCCGAGAAGTCCCGGCTCGCAATATTTCTCAACAAAGTATCGGCCCAAGCGGCATGGGCCGGAGATTTCCACCCGCTCATCGTTTTGATTTTTTGCGCCTTTTCAACCAGCAAAAATGAAACGGCGTTCCCAACCACCGCGGCAACACCCAGTGCGAGAGGAACCCACTCATCATCTTGTCCAATTTTCGTGGTATAGAGACCTACGGCAATCCCAGCAAAAATCGCCATGTGCACGATGTTATCCAGAACGAGATCCAACCACGCACCGAACGGTGACTCCGTAAAGGTCAATCGCGCGACTTCGCCGTCACAACAATCAATGACGGCCGCCAATTGAAATAACACCGCCGCCACAACCCCGGCGCTGTACGTGCCAAGCCCAAATCCGGCAGCGGCGACCAAACCGATGAGTCCAGCAAGCACCGTGATGGAATTCGGCGAAAGCCCGATGGCGAGAAACAGGCGCGTGAACCACCGAGACACCTTCCGATTGAAATACCGGTCGACAAACCCTTCAAATTCCCCCTTGAGGGAGTTATATAGTTTGTTTTCCGCAGTGTTCACATCGGACAAGGTGCGAACCTCTTGATACCAGGTGCCCCGCTTCGCTTCAGCGGTCACGACCCGTACTCGACCCTCTGCAGCGGCCCGCTCGATCCACTGGCGGATCGGAGGGCGACCTTTCTCATTCGTTGCTGGATTCGCCGCGCTCATGAGGCTCGCAGGAACAACCACAAGCTCCGCCACGCGCACGGTTGACTCCTCCAAACGGGTTGAGCCAACGG
>CAZAKX010000298.1:0-2755 GCA_964485915.1 uncultured Nitrospira sp.
CAGCCCTACCATCCTCCACAAACTCTCCGCAGCGGAGGTAATCGAGAAATTCTTCGTCTTCCGGGTACAAAAGACTCCAGGAAATCAACAGATAGATCTTGCTGCGACCAAGCGCGCGCTCAACGGCAGGAGAATCCTTGATGGCAGCGGGACCTGGCATCGTGGCGGTTGCTACGGGGGACAACCCTTTGATCGGTTGTTGGCTCGTCACAGACATCGCCTCCTCGCCGCTTCGCTGACCAGACACTTCCTGACCATGGTCGAATAACGAAGCCATGTATGTATATGAAAAGGCTTGCACGAAGTCAAGGGTGATTTGGTTTGATCTTGGTCGTCGAATTTTGCTCTCGGCAAGTCGCATCGTTGGGATGATGGTATCATTCGCCGATCTCCGTCATATGTCTGGCAGGCACCACTCGAATCGCCACGTGATCGTTGACGGTCTTGCAGATCATCTCACACATGCCGCACCCCACACAGAGTTCCGTCGCCACTGATAGGCACAACGACTCGAAATCCATGGCGAGGGCATCGGTTGGACACTTTGACACGCACGCGTGGCATCCTTGGCCTGCCGTGCACAGCCGCTGTGAGATCGCCGCCGTTCCCATTCTGACCTCGCGACTGTATGCGACCGGTACGAGCGCGTCCGTCCCGCAGGCCGCAGCGCAAGGAAAGTCCTCACATAAGAGGCAAGGTGATTGATCGGCATAGAGCACCGGTGTGCCGTCGTTCGGATGGGCAACAATGGCGTGAGGCGGACAGGCCTTGACGCAATCATTACATTTGGTACATCGCTCGAGAAACAGTGACTCTTCCACCGCACCGGGAGGACGCAGCCAGTCTAGACGGACCGGAGCTGGGGTCTGCTCCTTGTGGAGACCCTCTGCTTCTTTGACGAACTCTTGCGCAGCTTTGACGGTGGAAAGAACGGAATCCTTCAGAAAATCCCGCCGGCCGTATGAAGGATTGGTAGCCATTCAAGCAACTAGGCTGGCCTTTGCCTTCGCCGTCTCTACGCTGAGGCCTTAGGCGAAGCGAGAACAATGCTGGCGGCTACTTTCACCATCCGCGTTACATCACACCATCAGCACGCAACTTATAGACTTCTACACAGCGATCACAGGCCCCGAATTCGATATCCCACCCCGGGTGGTTCTCACGGATGAAGTCGAGCACATACGGTTCCAATTTCGTACCCATGTCCTCCACCCACGAATAGGTCGGAAACCGGCAGAGGGGGCAAGGGAAACCCGGCATGAGCATGATCTTGTTTTCCGTCTCCGGCACCTCGCCGCCTTCCACATCCACGGCTCGATCCATCACACGGAGCGTGTCTGCAGACATTTCGATCAATTCTGAATGGGTGAAATATGATGTTTGCCAGAGTCCTTCAAACACCGATTTCAGTTGAGGGGGTGGAATTTTTCGATACCAAGACCGAAATTCCTTGAATCGATCCTCTTTACTCAACATCGGCTCTTTGCCTGCCGCCACCAACCGACTATCCACGCTCAAGCTCCACAGCACGCGATAGCGCTGTAAGATTAACGTTTCCTCGCCGGGGTTGAGTCCCATTTTGGTATCCGGATCGTAGCCGAATTGCGGGTCGATCATATCGGAAATGTGCATCAATTCATGGCGGCAATAGCGAGTCAACGCCGGGTCGTAAAATCGGCGTGGGATCAATTTGATCCCGATACCTTTCAGGCCTTTGTCTTCAAACTCTTTGGCCAGATCTTTTTCGACCGATCCCCATTTTCTCAAAATATCGACGCCTTCCTGATCTTCCTTCAACACCCCTTTCACCAGAACAATCCCCACCGCCTGCTTCAAGAGCGGATACTCGTTGAAGGAATCGCGCACGATATCCGAAAACCCCCAAATGCCGAAGAGATATTGGTACAGTTTTTTGAACTCCGCCTCCCGATCTTCGAGGATGAACTTCTCGTAAATCGGATCGGCGTGCTCATGAAATTCTTTGTAGTAGGTCGGATCGCCTTCCCGTTCCGTCTTCTCGACGAACGAGTCGATCACTTCTTGGAGCAACGCTGGCTGGAATCTGATTTCCATGTAAAGAACACTCCGCGGCTAGAGGAAATGACCGTGAAACAACCTGCGCCGCTCCCTTCAACAACATGGCGCCTGGAGCCGGCTTGACTTGGCCGCGAGGCATCTCTTACGATCCGAACGACCGACAGAATTATACTGGCCGGTCTGTCGACCAATCAAGAACCAGACGGCTGAAGAAAGATGCGCCCGATGCCGGAACCGATGATATCCCATTCGCTCGCGACCGTCCCTGCGGAAACATCGCCAGCATCGACACCTCCTCTCGACTTTTTAGAGTATTGGAGTGCCGACTGCCGTGAGGCGAATACGTTTCGTGGCCATTCGCACGGAGTCTGGGCCGTCGCGTTTTCACCGGATGGAACCATGCTCGCCAGCGGCGGTGCTGAGCGCCTTGTGCGCATGTGGGACATCGAAACCGGTCGGTTGCTGCGCTCCCTGCGTGGCCACACCCATGACATTCGCGCCATCGTCTTCACCCCCGATGGACAAATTCTGGCCACCGGCAGTGAAGACCGCACCATTCGCTTATGGAACGGCAAGACCGGCGAGCCGATGAAGCTCTTGTTCACGCGGTACGATCACAATGTCTGCAGCCTGTCACTCTCGCCGGACGGTCTCATGCTGGCGCGCGGCAGCCATAACAAAGACATCAAGATTTGGGAAGTCACCACCGGTACCGAGC
>CAZAKX010000299.1:0-2740 GCA_964485915.1 uncultured Nitrospira sp.
GCTATTACTTGGATTTAATCGTGAACCGACGTGAGGCGGCCCGTTATGGTCTGACGGTGGGAGACGTGCAGGTGGTGATCACCTCAGCCATCGGAGGAGAAACCGTGACGACCACGGTGGAGGGACGGGAACGGTATCCGGTCAACGTGCGCTACAAACGCGAGTTGCGCGACGATCCCGACCGGCTTAAACGGGTGCTTATTCCCACGCCGACCGGCGCGCAGATCCCCCTTGGACAAATCGCGGAGATGGTGGTTACCCAGGGACCGCCGTCGATCGCGGACGAAGCGGGATCGCTCGCCGGCCTAGTCTCGGTGTCGGTCAGCGGCCGCGACTTGCGCGGCTATGTTCAAGATGCCCAGCGAGTAGTCCACGAGCTGGTCACGCTTCCATCCGGCTACCGGCTGATTTGGACCGGACAATACGAACATCTGGTGCGGGCGGAAGAACGACTGAAGCTGGTAGTCCCCGTGACACTGGCCGTGATTCTGCTGCTCCTGTATCTCAATTTCCGCTCGCTCGCGAAATCGCTGATCGTGCTCTTGTCTGTCCCCTTCGCCGTGATCGGCGCGATCTGGTATCTCCATTATCTCGGCTACAACCTCAGCGTGGCCGTGTGGGTGGGAATCATCGCGCTGGCCGGAGTTGCGGCGGAGACGGGCGTGGTGATGCTCGTCTATCTCGATGAAGTGTATGAACGGCGCGTGCGCGAAGGTCGAATGACCACGCCGCAGGATCTGCGCGATGCCATCATGGAGGGAGCGGTTCAGCGAGTACGGCCCAAGATGATGACGGTGGCGGCGATCATGGGCGGGTTACTCCCCATCATGTGGACGACCGGCACCGGGGCTGATGTGATGAAACGGATCTCTGCGCCGATGATCGGGGGCATGGTGTCCTCCACAGTGCTAACGTTACTGGTCATTCCCGTGCTCTATGCCTTGTGGCGGGGCAGATCCCTACAACACACGTGAGAATGTAGAGAAGCGCCGCGACTCCAGATGCAGTGTGTCGATTTCAGTGGGGCCTGCTGGATCTCCTACTGAATGCGCGTTCTGTCACACGCCAATAATCGGCGATTAACGCCAGGGGATAAGGGGGGTATGGGATACGCCATCAAGAAATTCTTCAGCCGTGACTCTAGCCGTATCTTTGTCATAGCGGTCATCCTCAACTATCCTTGGGAGCGCGCGCAATCCACGCTCTACGTGGCAGCGGATGGAAGCGTGATTCCCTGGTGGCATTGCATGCTCGCAAGTCTCGCTGACGGCCTCCTCGTCCTGCTCATGTTCTGGACCGGCTCGGCGGTCCTTGGTAAACCGGCATGGTTTGAGTATCCTGGTCTTCGAGGATATATGTTCATGGCCGTTACCGGGCTTGTCATGATCATTCCGTTGGAATGGATCCTGATGTATGGGGTGGAGTGGTGGAGTTATACGGCGGACATGTATCTCGTTCCAGGGCTTACGGTAGGCGTCAGTCCGGTCGTTCAGATGCTGCTGCTCCCGCCGCTGATCTTCTGGATTGTCGCGATGTGGCGCAAGAGACTCACTTCGAAAACATGACTTCCTGTTGAGGCTGGGTAGGTGCAACCTCTTGTCGATCCAGGGCTGCTATACACGGCTGCCGGCGGGAAGACTTGCTCGCCAAAACTTCACTGCCTGGTCCGATTATCATAGACCTATTGCGGCGGACGGTTCGAGGTCCAAACGAGGGAGACTGTGTCAAACTGCATGCAACCAGCCTTCAAGGCGCCAACACTTCCGAAACGAAGAGAAGTACATCATCATGCAACTAAAAAGGAACGTACAAGCCGAAATGGACTTGATGTCCAGACGCGTGCTCCTAAAACGTGCCGGTACTCTGGGGCTCTTGGCCGCAATGCAACAACTCTTGCCTGCTTGCGCCATGATACCTCGTATGCCCGTCACTCCCGCCGGCACACAGCATTCGACGCTGAGTGGTGAGCTGATCGAGCTGGTGATCAGTGAACGGTCTTTTGCTCTGGACGGGCAAACCGGCATGGCCGTCACGATCAACGGGACGATTCCAGGTCCTCTCATCCGTTTGAGGGAAGGCCAAGAGGTCACTCTCCGCGTCACGAACCGTCTCAAAGAAGTTTCATCAATTCACTGGCACGGCATTCTGTTGCCTTCTCATATGGATGGTGTGCCTGGGGTCAGCTTCGGAGGCATCGAGCCCGGAACGACGTTCACCTATCAATTTCCCGTCAAGCAGAGCGGAACCTATTGGTATCACAGCCACTCGGGTGGTCAGGAATTGCAAGGCATGTACGGGCCGATCGTTCTTGATCCGGTTAAGCCGGACCCGTTTCCGTATGACAGGGAATATGTGGTGATGCTCTCGGAGTGGAGCTTTGAACCGACGGATGTTCTATTCGACAAGCTCAAGAAATCCTCTGGCTATTATAACTTCCAGAAGCGCGATGCTCAGGAGTTTCTCGCGGATGCAGGAAAGTGGGGACTGTGGGCGGCTCTGCGGAACTACGTGATGTGGGACGAAATGCGGATGGATCCAACCGACTTTGCCGATGTGACGGGCTCGACCTTCACGTTCCTGATGAACGGCCTGCCTCCCTCAGGGAATTGGACCGGGCTCTTTCGACAGGGCGAACGGGTGCGGCTGCGTTTCATCAATGCTGCGGCCATGACGTTTTACGATGTCCGTATTCCTGGACTGACGATGACCGTCGTACAGGCCGACGGCCAGAACGTGCAGC
>CAZAKX010000300.1:0-2736 GCA_964485915.1 uncultured Nitrospira sp.
TCATCCATGGTTCTGGGACTGCACGACTCGAGCAAAAATGTCATGCGCCTGCATGTCCTGGAAGACCCGCGGCCGATACCTGTGTCGCTGGGTCTTGAATTTCCCGTCGAAGACGTTCCGGGTGGTTGGGTGTGGCAACATCAGCAGCCTTTGATCTGCACGGATCTCGACCAAGAGACCCGATTCCCCAAGGTGATGCCGATGATTCGCCAGGCGGGCATCCGGTCACTGTGCATCGTCCCTCTTACAACAGCACGCGAACGTCTGGGGGCCATGGGTGTCGGAAGCCTGGAGGACCATCACTACCAACAAGCTGAGATCGACTTCCTCCAGCAGGTCGCCAAGCAAGTCGCCGTTGCGGTTGAAAACACCATGAACTTCGAACGCGCACGCCAGGCAGAGCAGGAAGCAAGGCGCCGGTTCGAGCGTGAGCGGCTGATGCTGGAAATCAACAACGCCGTGGTGTCGCACCTCAGTCTTCGTGACCTCCTCAAAGCAATCTCTCTCAGCCTACGTCGCGTCATTCCCCACGATGCGGCACTGTTGACACTGCATGAGCCCGGGGGCGATCAACTTCGCCTTCACGCCCTGGATTTGCACATGTTCGGCACCGTTCCCTTTGAGGAAGGTGTGCTTATCTCGCTGCACGATACACCCGAAGGACAAGCAATCGCGTCACGTCAACCCGTTCTAGTAGGTCCCATCGTTGATCTCACCCGGTTCTCATCTCCTTGGGTCCGGCACGCGGTTGAGAATGGCGTGCAATCGGGCTGCGCGGTTCCCTTGATCACACACAACCGTACGGTTGGGGCACTGAGCGTCGTGAGTGCGCACGAAAATGCGTTCGGTGAAGCGGATGCCGGGCTGCTCAGCCAGTGCGCCAAGCAAATCGCCATTGCGGTCGAGAACGTGCTTGCTTATCAGGAAATTGCGAATCTGAAAGACAAACTCAACAAAGAAAAGCTCTACCTGGAAGACGAAATCCGGAGTGAATTGAACTTCGAGGAGATCATCGGGGAGAGTCCCGCGATCAAGCAGGTGCTGAAACAAGTGGGCATCGTCGCACCCACGGATTCCACTGTGCTGATTCTTGGTGAGACAGGTACCGGGAAAGAACTCCTCGCCCGTGCCATCCACGACCGAAGCAAGCGACGAGAACGGACCTTCGTCAAGCTGAACTGCGCGGCGATTCCCACCGGACTGCTCGAGAGTGAGCTATTCGGACACGAACGAGGAGCGTTTACCGGGGCGATTGCGACCAAAGTGGGACGGTTCGAGCTGGCAGATGGAGGCACGCTCTTCCTCGACGAGGTGGGCGACATTCCCCTTGAACTCCAGTCCAAGTTGCTTCGTGTGCTGCAGGAACAGGAGTTCGAGCGGCTCGGGAGCACAAGAACCATCAAGGTCAGCGTGCGGCTGCTCGCGGCCACGAACCGAGACCTCGCAGACATGGTGGAGAAGAAACTCTTTCGGAGCGATCTGTATTATCGGTTGAATGTGTTTCCGCTCACCGTGCCGGCGCTACGAGATCGCCGCCAGGACATTCCTCTTCTCATTCGGTATTTTGTCCAACAGTTGGCTCGCCGCATGGACAAGACCATCGACACGATCCCCATCGAGACCATCACGGCGTTGTCCTGCTATGCCTGGCCGGGGAACATTCGTGAGCTGGAAAACTTGATTGAACGGGGCATCATTCTCACGCAGGGAACCGCACTCTATGTCCCACTGGCCGAACTGAAACCGCGGGCTGGAAACGAGATGCTATCTCCCGCAACGTTGGAGGAAACGGAACGGCAACACATCTTGAGAATCCTCAAATCAACCAAGTGGGTGATCGGTGGTCCGACCGGCGCGGCAGCTCAACTCGGCATGAAACGAACGACCCTACAGTCCAAGATGCAGCGGCTCGGTATCGTCCGCCCCATTTGATGACGATCGCTTCGGCACTTGCCGATGACTCGGCAGATGCCGCTTGCCAGTGACGCCCCCTCACATAGCCGCCTTCTCGATTCAACCTAACAATCCATTGCGTTATCAATAGCTTTCCGCTTGTGGCCCCTTGTCGTCAGCATCGGCACGCTCTGTGCCATATGCAGTGTTGTGCCCCGGCAAGAGAATCCACGGAGGATTACGATGCAACTAAAACTACCGAGTCCGGAACAAGCGTATTGGGGATTGCGGGCCATGAAGACCGTTGCCATGGCAGACGGAGTGATGGATGCGTCCGAACGTCACATGTTGGAATCCATCCAGGAGATCTTCGGCACGGCATATGATCTGGAGCAGCTTGTTCTTATCACGCCGACTGATCTAGCACGAGCGTTTCCCGATCCACAGCTCAGAAGGCAGCTCGTGCAAGGGCTCGTCATCATGACGCTGATCGATGGGAAGGCCAGCCCAAACGAAACAGTTCATGTGGAACAATTTGCGCAGGCGCTGGGGGTCGATCCTCCAGAGGTGAAGAATCTACGGCATGTCTTGAAGGGAGAAATTCTCCAGCTTCGCCTCGATCTGGTCCGCCGGTTTTGGTTGCGGCAAAAGGTGACCGAAGTCTGGAATAGGGAGGGAATCAGGGGGCTTTTCAAGTTTGTTCGCGGGATGATGGGACGGTATGAGAACAAGGAGTTGGCCGCTCGTTACCAGGGGTTGGAACATTGTCCGCCTGGCTCTTTGGGTCGTTCTCTTTGGGAATATTGGCATGAGAACGGGTTTGCACTTCCTGGACAAAAGGGC
>CAZAKX010000301.1:0-2716 GCA_964485915.1 uncultured Nitrospira sp.
GAGTACGATTCGCCTCTTCGCTTGCTGCGGCCTTGCTGGACGGCCTTTCTGAACAGCCTGCGGGACATTCGGGTTCCGTCTGTGATCGTAAACGAAGCTTCATTTCTGGGTCCTCATAGAGTTTGTCAACAACCTGTTAGGCGACTTGGGGCCGGACCGTTGGAATCAGCACGATCTTCCCGTCTTTGGAGTCCACATGAGCCGTATCGCCGTCTCGTAGCTCCCCCTTCACGAGGGCATAACCGATCGGTGTTTCAAGATCCTGCTGGATTAATCGCTTGAGTGGGCGCGCGCCGTACACGGGATCATAGCCGCGTTGAGCGAGGTCGGCCTTCGCCTGAGCAGTGAGTTCAAGAGCAATCCTCCGCTCGGCCAAACGCTTTTCCAAGCGAGCCAATTGGATGTCCACAATCGCGACCAATTGCGCCGTGGAGAGCGGATGGAACACCACCGTCTCATCAACGCGGTTCAAAAACTCCGGCCGAAAGTGCCGGCGGAGGTCGGTCATGGCCACCTTCTTCATCTCCTCATACGGTACCTGTCGCTGTTGGGCCTCCAGGATGTCCTGACTTCCGATATTCGAGGTCATGATCAGCACCGTATTTTTGAAGTCCACGGTGCGACCATGCGAGTCGGTGAGTCGGCCGTCATCCATCACCTGGAGCAACATATTGAACACGTCATGGTGCGCCTTCTCGATTTCATCGAACAGAATAACGGAAAACGGACGACGCCGAACCGCCTCAGTGAGCTGACCGCCTTCCTCATACCCCACATAGCCGGGTGGCGCGCCGATGAGCCGAGCAACGGTGTGTTTCTCCATGTATTCCGACATATCAATGCGAATGAGATTCGCTTCATCATCGAAGAGTGTGGCAGCCAAGGCCCGGGCGAGCTCTGTTTTCCCAACGCCGGTTGGACCGAGGAACAGGAATGAGCCGATCGGCCTAGAGGGATCCTTGATTCCCGACCGAGCGCGTATCACAGCATCGGCAACGGCCCGAACCGCCTGTTCCTGACCGACCACACGCTTGTGCAAGAGGTCCTGCAGATGCAGCAG
This sequence comes from uncultured Nitrospira sp., assembly GCA_964485915.1. Classification (GTDB taxonomy): domain Bacteria; phylum Nitrospirota; class Nitrospiria; order Nitrospirales; family Nitrospiraceae; genus Nitrospira_D. The sequence continues at coordinate 1,061 of CAZAKX010000301.1, forward strand.
TTTCTCCATCTCACCCAACACCAAACGCGCGACGGGAATACCGGTCCAGCGGCTGACGACCTCCGCAATGTCCTCTTCATCCACTTCCTCCTTCAGCAACCGGTGTCCGTTTTGCTTCTTCACCAGGTGCTGCTCCTCTGCGGTGAGTTGCCGCTCCAGCTTGGGCAATTCGCCATACCGCACCTCCGCGACCCGGTTCAGGTCGTACGCCCGCTCGGCCCGTTCCATCTCCTGTTTCATGCCTTCGATTTGTTGCCGGAGCTTATGCAGGCGACCGACAGACACTTTCTCTGTTTCCCAGTGTGTCTTCAACACATCCCGATCGCGCACCTTCTCGGCCAACTCCTCTTCGAGCGCCTCTAATCGTGCACGGCTGGCAGGATCGGTTTCCTTGCGGAGGGCTTCCCGCTCAATCTCCAACTGCAGGACCTTCCGCGAGATCTCATCCAATTCTGCCGGGAGACTGTCGATCTCAGTCCGGAGGCGAGCGGCCGCCTCATCCATGAGGTCAATGGCCTTGTCAGGCAAGAAGCGGTCCGCGATGTATCGGTGCGATAGCTTGGTGGCTGCGATCAGTGCGGCATCCTTGATACGCACACCGTGGTGGATTTCGTATCGTTCTTTGAGTCCTCGTAGGATCGAGATCGTGTCCTCAACCGTCGGTTCACCGACGAGGACCGGCTGAAACCGGCGTTCGAGCGCCGCATCCTTTTCAATATGTTTGCGATACTCATCGAGTGTGGTCGCCCCGATCATATGCAGTTCACCGCGGGCCAGCATGGGTTTGAGAATGTTGGCCGCATCCATCGCGCCTTCAGCCGCGCCCGCCCCAACGACGGTGTGCAACTCATCGATGAACAAGAGAATCTGCCCATGGCCCGACTGGACTTCCTTGAGGACCGCCTTGAGGCGCTCCTCGAATTCGCCACGATACTTGGCTCCGGCGATCAAGGCTCCCATGTCCAGCACGATGAGGCGTTTGTGCTTCAGGCCTTCGGGCACATCTCCTTTGACAATTCGCTGGGCTAATCCCTCCACGATCGCCGTCTTCCCCACCCCGGGCTCACCGATGAGCACCGGATTGTTCTTGGTGCGGCGGGACAGGATCTGAATCACCCGTCTGACTTCTTCGTCTCGTCCCACGACCGGGTCCAGCTTGCCTTGTCCGGCCAGTCTAGTGAGATCACGCCCATACTTTTCAAGCGCTTGGTAGGTACTTTCAGGGTCCTGACTGGTCACCCGTTGGTTTCCCCGTATTTGTTGAAGCGCGGATAACAGCCGATCGCGAGTTAATCCGAGCTGTCTAAAAATGCCTCCTTCTCCCACCATCGCGAGCAAGACATGCTCAACGCTCACGTATTCATCGTGCAGCCCGCGCATCTCCTGTTCGGCCTGGGTCAGCACGTGCGATAAGCGCTGCGTCACATAGATCTGGCCTGGCGCTGATCCGGGTCCCTGCACCTGTGGTAACTTGGCTAAGGCCGCCTCGGCGGCCTTCAGTACCGCGGCCGGAGAGACACCCGCCTGTTCAAGCAACGGACCAGTCAGACCTGTTTCTTGCTCCATCAGCGCGAGCAGCAGGTGCTCGATGTCAATGCCTTGATGGCTTCGGCGCATCGCGTGGGCTGAGGCAGCCTGCAGTGCCTCCTGGAGCTT
>CAZAKX010000302.1:0-2708 GCA_964485915.1 uncultured Nitrospira sp.
CCCGGCAGGTGACGCTGTCCCAGCTTTTTAGAGACATGCGAGCATAGTGGGCCATAATTGGCCGGCGCTCGTTGAATTTCTCGATCGTCGAGTAGTCATATTTCATCTCCGCGAGCACTGCTCGGGTTCCGTCATAGATGTGTGTCCACAGGGCCAGATGGAAGTTCCCTAAGCCCTGGGGCACGTGGCAATCCTTGCATCCGGGATCGGCCCCTAGCGCGCCATAGTGCGAGGACTTTTTCAACTCTTCATAGGGGTAGGTCTGGGAGTGGCAGCTCACACAGAACTCGGTTCTGGAGAGGGCGTGCTCACCGCCGAATACCACGGCGATTGCTCCGATTGTAAGAACGGCGCCAAGAAGCAGGGCACCACCCGACACGCTCAAGTATTGCCTGAACCTCCCTATCATGATGACCCTCCTGGCGTATGTGCAATGTTTGTATCTTGTATGTCTAATGTATAATGGATGATGTCCATACTGTCAATAGTGACAGTTTAATATATTTGACAAACATTAGACATTACAATACAATATACATGATGTTTATGAATAAGCATAGAATTCATAGAGTTGCAAAATTGACTGGGCTCTCAAAGGACGTCATTCGTGTTTGGGAGAGGCGGTATGGGCTAGTCACACCATCGCGGAGTTCGAATCGTTACCGTGAATACAGTGATGAGGATGTCGCGCTCCTTCGTTTTCTGAAGGCTCAGATGGAACAAGGCGCAACAATCGGTGGGCTCGCATCGGAGGGGCGCGATTCCCTCGTCGCGCGTATGCGTGTTGCAACCCCATTTACAGTGGAGGACCAGAAACCCCATGACCATCTCTTAGATGAACTGATGGGATTGCTTAACCCGATCGATAAGGCGGGGTTTGAGCGGAAACTCAACGGTGCAGTGGCCGTGATTCCGTTCGAAGAAGCTGTGCAGCGGATTTTACTCCCACTGCAACGACGAATCGGCGAGCAGTGGCACGAGGGTCGTCTTGGAACAGCCATCGAACATTACGTGACGAAGCTCATCCAGCAGAAGTTGTTTTCGGTTATGAATCAACTGCCGGTAAATGAATTCGGTCCGCGTGTGTTGATCGCTTGTCCGGAAGGGGAAACGCATGAAATCGGGGCCCAAGCCGTCGCGTATATCGCAGCGACCAGAGGTTGCCAGGTGTATTACCTCGGCCCTAACCTTCCGATGTCAGACCTCATAGCCTTCTGTGAGAAGATCAGTCCAGATCTCGTGCTTCTCTCTCTCACTGAAGCAAAGTCTGAGGCCGCAATGCAACAACAGCTGAAGGAATTTGAACAACTGGTCACCCGCTGGCCTGTCGCCGTGGGTGGTCAGGGTGCCCGGGCTTTTGGAGATCGTCTTCGAGATACCAAGATCGAGCTGCTCGATGATCTCACCTCTCTGCACAACCGCCTGATGATGCTTCTTTCGATGCGCCAGCGCGTGTATCAGTAATACCGACACACCAATTGGGAGTTTCGCGATGTCCATCATCGACTTCATAATGAGTCGCAATGGAAGAGAGCTTTGGGAAATGTGCCGTACGGGGAAAATGAGAGAGTTGAGCTGTGAGTAAACGACTGTCCGAGGAAGACCATTGGTGAACATGTCGGGCAACTGCTCCAGTACAATGACTGCTGAGCTCAATGGTCATCGGACTTGATCGGCCCGCGAACGCACCAGACCGGATAGGTATAGACCTTGATGAAGCTCAGTACGTTACCGAGAAATGCATCCACATATCGAGCATAGGAAGGCTGATTGTCTTCCGGGACTACGGTCCAATAGGATGTCGGCTGGATGTTCAAGAATGGATGCCCTGGGGGGATGTTGGGGATCGGTGAGTCCACTGCCGGTCCCACGAGGCTGCGCATTTCAGAGGGGGCCGGTAGGCGCCAGCCTTTTTGGCCTCCGGTGGATCTGGTGAGGCAAGTGGAGCGGGCTTCGTTCCACGTTATGGCTGTTGGGCTAGGAGAGATTTCCCATATCAGCCCGGTTTCAGTGTCGAGGACGGCATTATGGTTGAATTCTGGCAAAATCTTAAATCGGTGATCCGATGTGTGCGCCTGTTGCCAGTTATCGATGATACTAGCGATTAACACTTCTTTTTGAGTTGCCGGGCGGTTCCAGAGTTGGTAGAGAGCTAGGCATGCAACTCCGCTCACTGTAAGAAGAGCTAGTTTCAACGCTAAGTTTCTCGATATCATATGGATCGGAATTGCGAGAGAGTTATACGAACTCTAAGGTTTCAATCCTACGCTACGACCGAAGGAGCGATCAATGTCGCATTTCTTTCCCTCATCGGTAAGACTAAAGTGGAGGTGTGAAGGATATGCTTCAGGGTGATACGTCAAGTTATTGAGTTTATAGAGAAGTAAACCATTTGATAGTGAAAAGATGAACAGCAAGCGGGCAAGGTTATTGCCAGGTCATTGGTGGGGCAACGGTGGCTTTCTTATCACCGGGATGATCAGTATAGGAACTATGGATGAATGATGAATCTGGGATAGTAAAGGGTGTTGAAATGGCATGTTTGATTGGAGTAGAATTTCTTTGAGTGTGAGAGAAAGGGGAAGGTTAATTTCCCAGGATTCTGTTGCTCAGAATATCTTTTGTATATTTTTATATTGATTAGTTTTTAGCGCAAGGAGGGCGACACCATGGCAAGTGATCGTGGGTATGACATTTCGCAGTGGTAT
>CAZAKX010000303.1:0-2695 GCA_964485915.1 uncultured Nitrospira sp.
GCACGAGGAGCCTGGGGCAGAGTTGCTTAGAGATCGACCTCTCTTCCGATCAACGCGACTGGTTTCCCACGGTGAGCATTCATATCACGAACATTACTGGGCAGTTTCGGCGCTTCCTCGGGCCACCCCGTGACACCCATATCACTCACCCCCTGAAACTTCGCCCCTTCCTCCATCAGAATCGTGGGGCAATGCATCTCACCGATCAGAATCGCGGTCTTGAGAAGCTGGATTTTCCCGGTGGCCGTGACCGTGGCTTTGATGCGACCGCTACTGATCAGCGAATCCGCATGGATGGATCCCTTCACCACGCCGTCTTCGCCGACAATCACTTCGCCCTTCGTATGCACTTCACCGTCCAGACGCCCATCGATGCGCACCGTACCCTCAACCTTAATTTCACCCTTGAGTTCGACTCCCTTTGCCAACAGCGTAATGTTGCCGTCGTCTGCGTAGCCGGTCTTTTTCATGGGGACTCCTCTGTGCAGGCCAGTCTCCCCCCAAGGTTACCTGAGGACCGGGGATACGCCTAACAGTTTGTGGAATCCAGCACCCTGGTGTGGTGGAGACGCATCTACGAGGAAAAGTCAAACGTCTGCTTCAGGCGTTCCCACAGCCCACCACCATGGACTTCACAGTAGGTCTTGGGCTCCGTCCCTGAAATGAAGTACTCTGCCCTGTTCTCCGGACAGCGCGAGGTCGCAAGCTGACCGGTTCTTGGATCAATCCGCCGCTGAACGACTCCGAGGGGCACATTAAAATCGGGAAGATCCCTCGGAATAAGCCGAACGGCCAGCTCACTCCATATGGGCAAAGCAGCCTGCGCACCGGTCAGTTTGAGGGCTCGCTCATCATCAAACCCAACCCACACACCGATCGCAATGTCCGGCGAATACCCGACAAACCACGCATCTCGATATCCATCTGTCGTCCCGGTCTTGCCCGCGACGGGCCCCTTCACCCCCAAAGCTCTGGCCTTGGAGGCAGTGCCTCGATCCACCACTCCTTTCAGCAGCGACGTGACAAGGAAGGCCCCCTGCGGAGTCGCCGCCTGACTTCGATCCAAGGATGGACTCCAGATCGTCTCTCCCCCTTCGCGCGTCATGTTGGACAGCGCCACGGGACGAATCACGACCCCTCCATTGGCAAGCCCGGCATACGCGGCTGTAATCTCCAGTAACGATACCGTAGAACTGCCGAGCGCAAGGGAGAGGTTATTGGCCAGGGGAGTGGTAATTCCAAAAGCTTGGAGCTGGTTCGTGAGCGCCAGCATCCCCGTTCGGTGGGCTGTTCGAACGACCGGAACATTCAATGACTGCTCGAGCGCCGTTCGAACCGTCACCTGCCCTCGATACTGTCGGTCATAATTTTGCGGCGACCACTGACCCGTCCCTGACTCCAAGGTCACCGGTTCATCTGCCAGCAATGTCGCCGGTGTGAGACCGGCCGCCCCTTGATCTCGAGCCGCCTCAAAGCCGGCCAAATACACAAACGGTTTAAACAGAGAGCCCGCTGATCGATGCGCCTGCACCGCACGGTTGAACTGGCTCACTCGATAATCGCGTCCGCCGACCATCGCGAGCACATGACCATGCTTTACATCCAATACGACGACAGCTCCTTGAACCGGCGGCTCAGCGTCGGCCAACGCGGGATAGTTCTTCTCGAGCCTTGTGAGTCCTTCGTGTAACACCTGCGTGGCAATTTGCTGCGCTCTGGAATCGAGCGTCGAATAAATTCGCAACCCTTCCGGAGTGACCACTCCGGTCCCTTGCTCGATTTCTTTGAGCAGGAAATCGACAAAGTACGGGGCATCGGTGAGGGCGTCATCGGTCAGCATGACCTTCACCGGACGAGCCACGGCTGCGTTCAATGATTCCTCTGTCACGACCCCTTCTGCTCGCAAACGGTGGAGCACCACATCCCGACGCTTGGTCGCCAACTCAAGGTTTTTCACCGGCGAATAGATATTGGGACCTTTGATCAATCCAACGATCAACGCAATTTCCTCGACCGACAGTCGGTCGAGCGATTTCCCGAAGTACCGATGGGCCGCCTCCCCCACCCCATAGATCGACACGGGACCGGCTTGGCCCAGGTAGATCTCGTTGACATAGCTTTCCAAAATATCTTGTTTGCGGTACTTGAACTCGAGCGCCAGCGAAGCCACCAGTTCCTTAAACTTCCGCCATATCGTGCGCTTGGGAGAGTAGAAGAGATTTTTCGCCAATTGCTGCGTCAGTGTACTGCCACCCTGTACGACTGCCCCCCGAGTGATATTGGTCCACAGCGCTCGTCCGATAGCAATCGGGTCAACTCCGAAATGAGAAAAGAAACGTCGATCTTCGATGGCCAATAGCGTCTGAATCAAGATGGGAGGGACCTGATCCAGTGGAATCCATTCCCGAAGCTGCTTCGTCCCGGCCCGCACGCCACTGATCACGACCGGTTCGAGCGCCACCAGTGAGACGGGCCGTCCATCACTGCCGGATAAGACCTCAGTTACAATACCGTCCATCAAGGCCAGTTTGACTAACCGGGCAGGAAGCCGATGCTCTTCCTGCGCATGCAAAAAAATCTCAATCGAGTTTTTCGTCGCGAAATACTCGCCCGCAACCTTCGGTTTGGCGATGGTCGGTCGATACTCCAGACGATGCAGACGGTCGAACAAACCCTCATCCACGGGATGAAGCCC
>CAZAKX010000304.1:0-2679 GCA_964485915.1 uncultured Nitrospira sp.
TCGAAGTGCAGCGTCTTGCCGGCCAGCGGATGGTTGAAGTCCAACACGACCGTGTCGTTTTTCACTTCGGAGATGCGCGGAAACACCTTTTGCCCATCGGCGGTTTTTCCCTCCAGTTGTGTCCCCACTTTCACGGAATCAGGCGGGAGCAATTTCTTGTCCACCTCTTGAAACGCTTTGGGGTCGACTGTGCCGTAGGCTTCCGTTGGGGCGACGGTCACCTTCTTGTGTTCTCCAGGCACCATTCCCTCGATGGCTTTTTCCAATCCTGGAACCAGCTCATGTTTGCCTTGCGTCACCTTCAAGGGTTCTCCGCCCACGTTTGAGTCGACGACTGATTGATCGTCCAGCTTCATGGTGTATTCCAACGAAACTTGTTTACCGGTTGAGACTGTCATAGCCGATCCTCCTTTCTTCATATCGCCTGCTGTGGCACAAGCCGCAGAAAAGAAGAGAATGGTGCTCCAACCGCAGAGTGCGGAAAATAGAGATGTATGTCTCATAGGGACCTCCTGTGAGAAGTGGTGTGTTTGTAGACTGGAAAGGGTCGCAGGACGACTACGCGAGGAAAGCGATCGGTTCCAGACTCAGTTGTTTGGATAAGACTCACGCTATCACATGAGTCCAGGTGATGCTACCCACAATTTTCCGATCGTTCTACTTCGATACAGGGCGATAAATTATCGCGACGCGGCAACAAGCGGAATATGAACGGTTGGTGGATGGCTTCCGGTATCGAAGCCATCCACCAACCTGTGAGGGCTATTCTTTTCTTGTGTACGTGATCTCCAGCATCTTTGTTTCTTTCTGACCGTGGTGCGCGCCGTACATGTCAAAGGTCTGGTGATAGTCGTCGATGAGTTTCCAGATGGCGCGATGGCTCATGTGTCCACCGCCCGGCTCTGGATGCGAGCCCTTGAGGGTGATGGTCTTGCCGTCGGCGCTGGCCGTCCCTTCCATGAGAAAGAGGCCGGTGCCCATCGTGTCCATCCAGGCCGTGACGTATTTCTTGCGGATATTGTCATACCCATCGATCCCGATGCCGTTGAACGGCTGCCCCATCATCTGGCCGTTAAATTCCTGGTACAGAAACCGTCCGTCCAGCAGCATCTTCATCTCCGCCGTGCCGGTGGATTCCATCGGTGGCTTGCCCGGCTCCATCCACTCTTTGGTGCTGGTCGTCCAGCTGCCGGCTAATGTGGCGAACAGCTTATGTGGTTTGCCAGGCGTGGCCGCCTGTTTCCAGAGCTCCATCATCGCCTGCGGGTCCATCGGTTTCTCGTGTTTCTTCTCTTTGGCTAGAACGGGCGAGATGCTCAATGTGATGCACAACGTGCTAATAGCAAAAGTCATAAAGAGCATGATGGCCTCCTTGTGGTTAGGTACTTCAATAAAGATCTAGAATCCTTAGCCCATTTTTGTCTATTGCCGATCAGCCTCCAGCCATCGCACCGACAATGAGCAATGGCTCTGCTCCGTTCACCACGGTGGTGGGGAGGGGAAGATCTGTTGGTTCACCGGACAAATCCTGTTCACAAGCGAAGAACCGGATAAATGGTCGGCGGCGTTTCGTGACATGATCGCGGATCGTTCCTCGGAGCATGGGATAGCGATCCTCCAATGAATCAAGGACGGAGGCGATGGTTGCTGGACTCACGACGTCCAGCGTGACCTCGCCACCTACACGCGCCAACGTTCGCAAATGTTGCGGAAGAATCACACGTATCATCTGTACTCCGTCATCTGTGAAGCCTGCCTCGACTCAGCGAGGCGAGCGGCGTTCGTATCTCCTAGCAAGCAGCCCACCTCAGCACTCAGTCCTCAGCACTTCTAGCTGAGCGTTTGGACCTCCACTGATAAGACTGCCGGAAGATCTCGAACAATCGGCGTCCAACTATCTCCGCCGTTGGCTGAGCCATAGACTTGTCCGCCGGTTGTGCCGAAATAGATGCCGCAGGGATCCAGCTGATCGACCGCCATGGCATCGCGCAGGATGTTCACGTAGCAGTTCTCTTGGGGTAACCCTTTTGTTAACGCCTCCCATTCGTTCCCACCCACCTTGCTTCGATAGATGCGCAACTTGCCCTCCGGCGGGTAGTGCTCGGAGTCGCTTTTGATGGGGACCACGTAGATCGTGTTCGGCTCATGCGCATGCACAGCGATGGGAAATCCAAAATCACTCGGGAGATTCCCGCTGATTTCTCGCCAGGACTCGCCGCCATTATCGCTGCGCAATACGTCCCAGTGTTTCTGCATGAACAGGACGTGTGGCCGAGACGGGTGCATCGCGATGCAATGCACACAGTGGCCGACTTCCGCATCCGGATCTGGCAACTCATACTTCGACATGAGTCCCTTGTTGGTGGGCCGCCACGTCTGCCCTGCATCGTCGCTACGAAATGACCCGGCTGCCGAGATGGCGACGAACATGCGGTCCGGCTGTCCGGTATTCAGCAAGATGGTATGGAGACACATTCCACCGGCACCCGGCTGCCACAGTTGGCCCTTGGCACTCCGAAGCCCTGCCAGCTCTGTCCACATCTTGCCTCCGTCCATAGACTTGAAGATGGCTGCATCTTCCACCCCGGCATAGACGGTATCCGGGTCGGTCAGCGACGGCTCCAGGTGCCACACGCGCTTGAATTCCCAGGGGCGCTGTGAGCCATCGTAATGCTGGTG
>CAZAKX010000305.1:0-2673 GCA_964485915.1 uncultured Nitrospira sp.
TCGGGGCCGTTCCGGTCGTGGAGAACGGGCGTAAACTGGCCGGGATCGTCAGCGAACATGATCTCTTGGCGGCCGTCGACGATGGTCACCATCTGGGTGTGGTTTCGGCAAAGGACATCATGACCTCCAACCCCTATTCGGTCCGGCCTGAAACGACACTCGGAACGTTGGTCCACGTCCTGCGCGCGAGCGATCTGGTGCGCGTCCCCGTCGTGAACGAAAAGGATACGCTGATCGGCATCATCGCAAGACGCGATGTCTTGCGAACCTATCTCGCCACTGGCGGCAAACGATAACAGTGAGGGGTGTATGAGACAAACCGAGTTCTTCATGAAGGCCTGCGACCCGAAGACCTTGACCGTAGGACAGCTCATGCAAGACGCGGTCACGCGATGCAGCGCGCGCACTGACGCCTCGACCATTGCCCATCTGATGACTCACCGAAACTACGGGAGCTTGCCTGTTGTCGATGAGGAGGGGACATTGGTTGGCATCGTGACCGAATACGATTTGCTGCAGGCCATGCTCGAAGGGCGAGATCTACGGAAGATTCTCGCCACGGAATTGATGTCGGCCCACCCTGTGGCCGTGACCGAAGATCAAACGCTCGCCCAAGTTGCCGATCTGTTCCAAGATCGCTACCTGACCCGCGTGCCGGTGGTCAGAAATAACAAGTTGGTTGGGATTCTGGCCAGACGAGATCTCTTGTACGGCTATATGAAGGCGTCCCAGCACTGGTCCTGACTTCAAGAAGTGTGCAGTCGAGGTATCAATTCAAACGCCTGACAAGGCATCTGATACTCGTTTTGACAATCATCCTTCTTTCCGCTGACGCTCAGGCGGAACCGGCTCGAAAGTACCGTGATCTCTGCAGCATCATTTATCCGAGCGACGCGACGGTGGAGTGGGAATGCCGAACCCTCCATGCCGGCGAATCGCTGGAAAAGCTGTTCGGGGAACAGTGGACCGACGTGGCGCGGTTCAACCGTATCGATCGGCGCCATGCACGAGCCGGTCGGTCCATCAAAGTCCCCAAGCGGCTTTATGATCTGCAAGCATTCTTACCAGTGCCCCTTTCTTATCTACCGGCGGAACCGGACAAACAATTCATCCTGATTGATCTCTCCGAACAATTCCTCGGCGCTTATGAATATGGATCTCTTCGCCTTGCCATGCCGATGACCTCCGGGAATGGCCACGACGAAACACCGACTGGCGAGTTTCGTCTGTCCGTTGCTCGTCGTGCTCATCAGTCCTGCCTCTATACGATTGAAGGAACCGATCGCCCGTATCCCATGAACTACGCGCTCCGGTTCTATGTCAATCGCGAAGGTGTGTCTTACTGGATTCACGGTCGAGACTTGCCAGGCTATCCCGCCTTGCACGGCTGTATCGGCCTCTACGATGAACCGATGCAGAAAGAGCAGTATGGCATTCCAAAGGATCCGGAAGTGAACGACGCGAAGCGGCTGTTCGAATGGGTATTAGGTCGTGAGGTCGAGGACAACAAAGTGATTCCACTTCCTCATGGCCCAAGAGTTCATATCATCGGCCAGGCACCTTCCCTCGTTCGATAAGGTACTTCCTATTCAACAGGTCAGTTCTTCCTCATGAAAGGAAGGCACCATGCACCGCCACTTAAATGATGATCTCGCAGGGCTGCAGAAAGACTTTGAGCGGGATTGCACGGTCATCATGCCCTTGAATATGCTTGGCGCGAAGCTCCTTGAGCGCGGCCACAATCTGCGGCAGAAAGGTGGCCTCATATCCGAGTGCGACCATAAACAGCGTATTCGTACCGTGGTTGGTCAAGGAGCTGGAAGCCGGCACGGTCCCGGTGACGCCACTGCCTCCTACCCCTGAAATCACCGTGTATCCCTTGATCCCAAGTTTTTTAAATAGCGCAACGATCTCGTCTTCAAACCCCTTCCCACAGACAATGTGCAGCATCTTCATGATAGCCCTCGTCGACGTTGTTCGTGTGCTCGGGACAATCGGTGATTCAGCGTACCACAACAGCAGAAATCCTTAAAGAAATACAGGAGTGCGCCCCGCGGATACGGCAGACCTTCCCAGGATGTCGCTTGCGCCACTAAGGAGACTTCGCTATATAGAAGTGCATCGACAGCGCCTCGCCCACTCTTTGCGCCGAAGGAGGAATCGTATTTATGAACAAGATCCAGGTTGAAACTGGGCTGATTGGCATCGTTTGCCTATTAGGAGCGGTTGGCTGCGCATCGGGAAGGGCTGCGGTGCAGCCGGTATCGGAACACTCACCAGTGTCGGCCACGACTGAGACGGCCCCTGCGACGTCGGCCGAGGCATCCACTGACACACTCGCGGATTCGCTCAAAGTGTGTCTGGAGCGGATTCCAAGCGATTCCAGTGACGGAGCGAAGATGGTGGCCGAGCAGAGCTGTCAGGATAACGAAGACCTCCGCCAAGGTGTGGTCGGAACAGCCGTCGCAAAGAGCGGTGGTCGTGCATCCGCCGGAACGCAGGGTGATTCACTCGAGGCCTGCATGGCACGCATCCCTGAAGACGCCACGGCCGGTCAACGGATGCTGGCAGAAGAAACCTGCGCGCGCGATCAGTTGACGCATCGCTGAGAGACGAACCAAGACGTCCAGGAGCCAGGTCTTGGCACTGAGCCTGGCTCCGTATCTTGCACAA
>CAZAKX010000306.1:0-2672 GCA_964485915.1 uncultured Nitrospira sp.
GACCCGTATTCTCATCCCATGGACCTTTCGTCGTTGTCGATGGAACAGTTGAAGGAACTGGTACAGGGGCTCGTGGATGATCGGATTCGTGAGCTGATCGGCGATCCCGATCTCGGCCTCCAGCTCGGCGATTCACTCAGAACCCGTCTCAAGCAGTCACTCGTGAGTGGTGAGCGCCTCTCCGGCGAAGACATGGCTGAGCGGCTCGGCCTTCGGTGGTAGGGCCCCATGCCCTGGTACCGCCTCGCTTTTCAACCCGACACCGCGCAAGACCTCGCCGCAATCGACCAATTCATGGCCCAACGGCTGCTCGACAAGTGCAAGTGGCTGGCCTCCAATGTCGACAACCTGCGCCATGAACCGATTGCGGACGACCTTCCGGGACTCTGCAAGTATGCCGTGGGGGAATGGCGGATCTTCTATGCCATCGACCGCGCGGAACAGCTCGTCGACGTCCACGCGATCATTCCACGATCAGGATTAAAATAGCTTCTGAACGATGACCACAGCCCTAGCTGGGATAGCGGTCAAGCACTGTACCCAATTGCAGTGGGAACCGGCCGGTCTCGGCATCGCGCACGTAGCAGCGGAGCGCCTCGGCCACGACCGGGAAGGCCATCTCCTTCCAGGGAATGTCTTCCCGTTTGAAGAGATCCACCTCCAGGCTTTCAGCTCCGGCACCAAACGTCGGGGCGAGCATCCGGCCACGAAACACCATATACACCTGGCCGATGTTCGGCATACTCAATACAGCATAGAGCGAGAGCATCGCCACGTCGGCCAACGCCTCTTCCTTCGTTTCTCGGGTCGCCGCCTCTTCCGTCGTCTCGCCGATCTCCATGAATCCGGCGGGAAAGGTCCAGAGCCCCACCCGGGGATCGATCGCCCGCCGGCACAGGAGAATCCGGTCCTCCCACTCAGGTATACAGCCTGCGACGATCTTTGGATTATGATAATGAATCGCCTGGCAATGCTCGCAGACGTATCGCAACACATTGTCGCCGGGCGGGATCTTCTGACTGACCGGGGCTCCACAGGCACTACAGAATTTCACGGCGGGCTCTCACAAAGAAATGGATAAGGATGGATAGCACAAACCATCGCTTCTTTGCACCTTGTCCACGTGGGCTTGAAGGCGTGCTTGAGGCAGAGCTTCATCGCCTTGGTGTGCCGGCGACGAACAAGACAGAGGGGGGCGTCGCCTTCCACGCGTCCTGGTCGACCATGTACTGGGTCAACCTTAAATCACACATCGCCAGCCGCGTTCTCTGGGAAGTCGGCCAAAGTGCCTACAAAACGGAACGTGATGTCTATAACGCGGCTTCCGCGCTTGCTTGGCCCCATTGGTTCACCCCCGCGCAGACGATCAAGGTGAAGGTGAGCGCCCATCGCTGCCCCCTCCCAAGCCTGGACTTTCTGACCCTCCGCATTAAAGACGCGATCTGCGATAAGTTCGTCGCCGCACGGCACAAGCGACCGAGCGTCGATACAGAACGCCCGAATATCAGAGTTGATGCCTTTCTCGATCAGAGCTTCGTCACGTTCTACCTGGATACGTCCGGCGAACCCTTGTTCAAGCGTGGCCATCGGACAGGCCACGTCGAAGCGCCGCTCAGAGAAAATCTGGCAGCAGGCATCCTGCGTCTTGCCGGCTGGACGCCGAATGATGTCCTGCTCGATCCTATGTGCGGTGGCGGAACGATTCCTCTCGAAGCCGCCCTCATGGCTCGTCAGATCGCTCCGGGTACTTCACGGAACTTTGCCTTCGAACGGCTGGTCGTCCATGATGTAGCACGATGGAAACAACAACGCGAAGCAGCCAGGGCCAAACACGTGGTTGCCGTCCCATCCGCCATCTATGCCTCTGATCGTGATCCCGCCATGGTGAAGATCGCGCAGCGTACATTTCAAGGCGCAGGCGTGGCCAACGACATTCAGTTGAAGCAGAGCAACATTCTGGATCTTGAAGCGCCCTCCGCGCAGGGCGTCATGGTCATCAATCCGCCCTATGGCGTCCGGTTGAGCAAGCCACAGGAGCTGGCATCGTTCTACCCCAAGCTGGGCGATTGGCTGAAGCAGCGCTTCACCGGATGGCGTGCCTATGTGCTGACCGGCGATGCACGCGTGCCGAAGCTGATTGGCCTGACGCCATCGAAACGCATTCCCCTCTTCAACGGAGCGTTGGAATGCCGGCTCTATGAGTTCGTGATCGTCCAGGGCGGCGCAAGACGACGTCTCGCTCCGCCGACGCGAACCTAGCCGCTCATTCTGAGAACGTATAGCGCAGTCACAATAAGATCCCGACTCCCTTCTTTGCCCTGGCATCAGGAATGGCAAAGCGTTAAAGCACTTACCCCAGGCCCCCTACTCCATCGGCATGGTCAGGCAGCAGCAGGGTATCCATCCCCTTGACTTCCGTGCAGGGGAACCTATCAGGTTGGTATAATGTTGCGAACTCTCAGCAAGGCAAGGAGATAGGTCTCGATGGAAAATAATAATGTCTTATCGACGTTGCCGATACTTCCTGTCAAACGGACGGTCTTGTTTCCCGGAGTGATGATGCCCTTGACGATCGGGCGGGAACGGTCCATTGCGGCCGTCAACGCGGCCATGAAGACCGAAGAAAAGATGATCGTGGTCGTGGCTCAACGAGATCCTCAGACTGAGGAACC
>CAZAKX010000307.1:0-2643 GCA_964485915.1 uncultured Nitrospira sp.
AAGACGCGGGACAAGCGCAGCTTGAATTCTGAGAGAACCCCGCCTGTAAAGGCGGAGGAATCTATACTGGGCGGGCAAGGCCGAGCGATTGTCGTTCGATGTGCCGACCTTGCCGCTCTTCATCCACGAGCGGCTCTCCACCAAAGCCATCATCGAAACGCTGGCGGGGCGCAAGATTGATAAGCAAGAGGATATGTTCGCCCTGTTCGGCGACCCACAGCGGTCGATTACCGATCAAGTGCTGAAGCCATGAAGTTCTGGATTGGCGTAACGGACAACAAATGGTTCGAGTTCCTGTCTGCACGGTCACCAGATGAGGTGAATTTTTGGCGTCCAAGTGGAATGGGTTCATTTCAGGCGGTGCCGACCGACTCCCTATTCTTATTCAAACTCCATAGCCCCTATAATTTCATTGTAGGGGGAGGGTTTTTTATCAAGCATTCCAACCTGCCTCTTTCATTGGCCTGGGAAGCGTTTGGAGAAAAGAACGGAGCCGCTTCACAAGAGGAATTGCGTTTGAGAATTGAAAAATTTCGAGCCAAGAAGCCGCGAGAGCATGACCCTGGCTAATTGAAAGGAGAGAAGGCTGATGATCAGCAGCGACTTACTCACAGCACTTCTGCAGCTACGAAGACCCCGAACCTCTTCTCAATTCCCCCTTCGCCGAACCTACCGAACATTGGCATATCATGGAAGGCGAATCGCCGGAGCGGAGGCCTGGACGCCATCCGGCGATGTATTTCTATCGTGACCCCAATGGGTTCGAGAGAAGAGGTATACTGCATGACTCGCGGGACGTTTTGATGTTTTATCGAGACACCTACAATCAGTCTAGGCAATCGTTAACGAACTCTTGTGTCAGAAATGACGTGTTGACCGATTGAATGGTATCTTCATAAATCCGTCATGCCAACAAATCTTAATATCCAACGAAACATCGGCCATACCGGCCAGGTCGTGACTTATCCAGAGCTTGAGCAACTTGTCTATTCGTTCGAAGGAGTTCCGAAACGATTCGGCATTTCCATACAATCGGGCTCGGAGCTTGAGAAAGCATGCCTTTCTGTTCAGGAAGTGATGCACAAGAATCAGAATCCCAATATCTGTGATCCACAGAAGGATATCCGCCATCAATTCAGAGAAGTGCTGGGTATTTGGGTATTCCTCCGGCAAATCGTTCGATTGAAGGACCACGCATGTTTCCCGCAGTTTGCACCGCATCTAGCGTTGCTGAACAAGGGAACTGTAGTTCAGAACACGCGGACTCCCTTGTGTCAGGAGGCTAGAAATAAGATTTTTGAGCTTTTATTTGCCTTGGCACTGCTCGATCTTAGCAATGAAGTAATTCTTGACCACCCCTCCGAGGCTAAGGGTGATAACCCCGATGTTTTGGTAACGATTGACGGACAATGCTGGGGCTTCGCGTGCAAGACCATATATGGGTCCTCAGGGAAGACTTTTTATGACAATCTGAAAAAAGGGGTGGAGCAAATTGAAGCAGCTCCTAATGCTCAAGTCGGCGCTGTGGTCATAAGTTTTCGTAACATAATACCTCACGATGAGTGCTGGCCGATTCTTAACTATGATGAGTATCGTACTCGCGCAGAGCCAATTTTTGCCGCATACAGTCGACCGGAAGAGTTTGTTCGTGAGCGCATTGTTGAAACTATCAAGCAAAAGCATGACCAGGTAGTTACTGAGATCGGCCTTCCTAACATCATGAAACTATTTGCCGGTAAAAAGGCTTTGCCTGGGTATCTAGCTTACTGCCCGACATGTACCGGACGCGATACTGTCCAGGGACCAGTTCCTCGGTCAATCAATATGCTGGGTGTCGGAGAGTTCGGCAACGTGCAAGCCCATCAAGGGATAATTGAGAAAATCAACTCGGCACTGCTTGAATGTTCGCAATGGTAATGATGAGGAGAAGGTGCCGCGGGGTTTGTCGTCAACCGATAGTGCTACTGATTGATAATCCGTGAATTGTTATTCTTCCTTCTTTGCTCCCCCTTCCCACAGCTTCACGGTCCGGTCCCAGGACGCGCTTGCGAGGCGTTTGCCATCCGGAGAAAAGGTGAGGCAACGCACCCCGCCACTATGGCCTTTGAGCGTCCGGAAGTTGCGACCGGTTGAGAGATCCCAAAATTTGATCGTCTGATCATCGCTCGCGCTGACCAAGACCTTCCCATCCGGAGAGACGACAAGGCTCCGCACCCAGCCCTTGTGGCCGGTGAGGGATTTCTTCTCCACGACGTTCGGCATCTCGAAGAGCTTGATGGTCGTATCCCGGCTGCCGGTAATCAGGAGTCTGGCATCGGGCGTGAAGGTCATGGCACCGATCCAGTAGTCCATCGGCTTTTGGAATCCACCGTCATCCTCAATGAAGTAGCCGCGGGTCTCGGTAGAATCTTCCTGGTCTCTCCGCCAATGGCCGTCATGGAGCACCTTCTCCTCACCGCTCGGGAGCACCTCCCAAATTTTGATCTTTCCGATGTCTGTTCCACTGGCCAGATGAATACCGTCCGGGGAAAACGCGATGCAGACCGACCAGTGGTGATCGTACTCATCCTTCCCGAGTAAGGTCATCAGCTCGGTACCGGTGGTGACTTCCCAAATCTTGATGTCTTTGTTATGGCTGCCGCG
>CAZAKX010000308.1:0-2613 GCA_964485915.1 uncultured Nitrospira sp.
AGCCCCCGCAGCACCGTCCGAGCCGTCTGACACATCCCTCAGCTCCACATCGACCACTGAGGATGGCGGTTCGACAACCGAGGGTACTCCTCCCCCTCCCTCTGATCTAACACCCACGTTGGAATCAGTCAGCGGGAGCTGATCGTCCTTTCCCAGACCCCGGATGGGGCCAATCCTCATCCGGGGCCTCGACTGCATTGAAGTCTCAATCTACATCACGCCCTCCACCCCGCAGACCGACAAGTTGGATGAGTGCCTGAAGTCAGCCGTTCGGCTCTGGTCTTGAGACGGTAGTGCCTAGAGCTTTTTCGCGAGTCGATGGAGCCGTCTTTTCTTCTTGGTACCCCTTGACAGATATGGAACCCGCTCCTGACGCTGCAAGCAGTCATCCACAGATAAGTCTTGAACCTGTGGATAGCAATCCAAATGGTGGCAATACCAAAGGTGCGCGCGGAAGCCAATTAGTCGTGTCAAGGCATATTTCTAGGAATATGCAGAAATGTAAGGAATTCGTGCTCGTCTCACTATTACTTGTGGGAAGAACTCGGTGGGGCGGATGCCTAGAAAATAGGCACTTTGCTGAATAGACAGGCTATTCGAGCCATATTCCCAGAATGAAGAGGTTTATTCACAGGCTTATACACAGAAGATGTGGAATGAATATTTTCATGCCAACCTCTCACCGATGGGATGGTTTCTGCCAACCCCACAGGATTCCAAGACTCCTTAACGATTGGACCTGCCTCACTATGGTTGAAGGACTAGGAGGGATGCGTCTGATTGTAGGACACCAGGAGAGTGTGTTTCCCTTAACGATCCTGACGGGCAGGATTCGTGGATTTCCATTTCCAGGGTGGGGTGGGATTGGGTTCCGACCACAGCCCTTTACCGGAGGCTCTGGCCAGCTCTTCCATATCTTTCAGCGTCTGATCAGTTGCCGGTCTCGGTTGCACCCAGGCCAGTCCTTCTTTGACCAGCTCATGCGCAATCAACCGCCCGTCTTGCAAGACGATCTCGGCGGTTATCCGGCCTTGTCGATCCTGCTTCAAATTCCGGATTACCACATCTCGATTGCCGATATAGGCGGCGGTCGCGTGCTTTGCCTGTTTTCCGTGGGGCTGTTTCAATTCAGGACAATCGACTTCGGCCAGATACACCATATCCTTCCGCCCCTGATGGTGAATCGTGAGCCGATCCCCTTCGTGCACGGCGATGACCCGTGCGACGAACTCCGATCCAGCAACTGCCGGACCGGGCAGTGCGAACATCAGGCCCAAACAAAGGTGAGACATTTTCATGACTCCCTATGCTACCCATCTTGGATCATCTCGCCAATTATTTCTCGATTTGACGCATGGGTTCGAGACGGATTTCGTGTGATGTGAACCCTCTTGACCGCCCTCCTCGTGGGGCGTAGAGTGAAATCTCGAAGCCGCCTCATCTTAGCAGGAGGTGGTGGCCATGGTTCGGATACGGAACCGACTCGAGCGACCTGGCACATACGGCCTTCTCTCCAGCTCGCTTCTTCCCGGTCCTTGTGCTCAACTACCCTCGCGTACTCTCCTCGGGACTGTGAGCCCGACGACTTCCTATCACTGCTGCACATCGCCACACGCACGATCGACCACGTGGCAAGGAGGTGAACATGTCATACCGCTATAACACGACCGATATCGTCGTGGGCGTCGGAATGTGCGCCATTCTTTTTGGTGGGCTCCTGTTTTTCCTTGCTGCCAATGGGACCTATCAGACGGTCTTGCCACAGGCCATCGCCTCAGAACAGTCGACCGGCATCGATCAGGGAATCCGCCTGCTGCAGCCGGCCATCGGTCAAGCTATCATCGATCACGCGCTCTTGGAGCGCGAGACCAATCTGACCATCGCTCAATCGGTCTCTGAATGGAATCGCGCAACGCTCGCCTATCACGAGTGGCGATCAGGCTCACGCGGCTTGCTCGGAGCAGTCCTCAACCAGGCAATAACCGCCCCAGCCAATCATCTGGCTCGCGTCCAGGGTGTCATGGGCAGGGCCATCGTCAACTTCACAACGCGCGGCGTTCGAAACGGCCTCTTGTCGGTGGAGCGAGATGGCACACTGTACAACATGAGGATGATCGGCGCGATTGAAGCTCAAGGGCAGCGCCTGCACGACGCATTCGCCTCTACCTGGCAGGCCACGATCGGGCGTCGCATCGTGGAAGCTGCGCGGCACGACTGGCTGCAGGCAGGAACCCTTCAGGAACGACTCGGTTGGGCTCTGGTCCAGGTGGTCCAGGCACAAATGAGTGCCGCAGCAGGACAGGCCGTGCAGCAGGAACAGTTGGCCAGCTTGATCGTTGCCGCCGTGCGCAGCGAGATAGCGACGGATCCCACGACGCTGCCGACTGTCCTGGCACGCCCTGAGCATATCGCTGGCATCTCTCCAGAACAGGCGACGTGGCCAGAGATGCCGATGGGGTATCTGCTGATCGCCGGGCTAATGTTGTCAGTGGTTTTTCTCGGAGGGCTCACGCTGGCAGCGCACAGTCGAGAAGCAAAGGCGTACGCTCAAATGAAACGCGATGCAGACCGATGGGTGTATCGCATGGCCGCCTAATGCGAACGTACACCGGC
>CAZAKX010000309.1:0-2611 GCA_964485915.1 uncultured Nitrospira sp.
AGGACAAATGAGATCAATAGAACGATGGTACGAAGCTTCGTCATTGTGGTGGCGGGACCTAATCACAGGGAGTTGGAGGGAGTCAAGACGAGCATCGGTGATGACTCCTACTCTTGCCAGTTACGCACTATAAGCGTAGATTTCCGTCGTGGGATTTCGAATGAGTAAGAAGCTGACCAGTAAGGCCCTCGCCAAATCCGACGCCAAGCGTGATGTGTGGCAGGAAGTTCTGGACAGCGTCCGGGAGATCAAAGCTGGAAAGGGAAAGCGAACCAACATTGAAGCCAAGTCCTATGTCATTCGCGTGCGAGGTGTCAAGTAATTGTACTCCGACCCCCTGTTCTCTTTTTCGATATGGTTAGGATTGCCACAAAAGCACTCAGTAAAGCGGAGCGAGAGCGTGAAGTCTTTCGGCGTTTCGGAATGGCGTCCGGCTTCCTCCCCGGTGGGTCGTTCGAGAGTCGACCTGATTCGGATTCGGAACCTGACATCCTATACACGCCGGATGCAGGTCCGCCACAAGCGTTTGAACTGGTTGAGCTAGTGGACCGATCCTACTCAGGCTCTGTTGCCCGCCAACGAGACACCAAGGAGGCGTGCGTCCAGTATCTTCAATCACTCCCAGAAGGAAAGCAAGCGGCCTTCCACCAGGCGTTCGCAGACGCAGAGATCGCCCTTGGCTTCAAGCCCGGACTGAGTATGCAACGGCGGAAGAACTTGCTGCCGGAGGTGTTCCAGATCCTCATGAATCTTCCAGTCGGTTTTCAAGGAGACGTGCCTACTAACAGGAAGCTGACACAAAACCTTCAATTTCTTGTGGTTCATCGTGGTAGGTTTATTGGTCCACTCTTCGATGCACCTTCGACGGTATGGATGGGAGACCCATCTGTTCCTGGAATCAAGAGCAAGATGTCCAAGACCTACAAGCCGGTTGGTGAGCTCAACTTGTTGGCATACATAGATGGCAACCCGATGCCTCCAGACGACGTGTGTTTTTCTGCTTTAGACGCGTACCTTGAGTCACTCGATAAGGAATGCCTCTTTGCCCACATCTTCGTATTCGGATGCCATTCAAACGTCGTTCACCGAACGTGGCATCGAGACATCTAACTCCCCTATTTGAGAAACAGCCTGGTGTCAGCCATGATTGCCGATTTCTCATAAATTGGCCTCCCAAAGCTGAAGCCTGAAGCGCGACCTTGGAATTAGAATAGGGATCAGAGGCCTAATACAGCAGAACATCGAAATGGGATTCGGATCTTACTTTGTGCATGAGTACATAGACGCCAAACCTCATCGCGCAACCACACCATTTCGACTTTACTAAGCAACCCCAAGAAGACCAATGACATATTGGTCTTGATCCGGAGATTATGAATAAGGAGATGAAGTCCACGCGCTTCAAGAATATCGACGCTCTGGTGAAATCTGGTGGCGAGGTCACAATCGGGAGGATCGACCCGGTCCGCTGTGCGGCAAGCGCCGCCGATGAAGACCAATCGCTCGCGATGCTTGCACGCCAACCTGGGAATCCTTGGAGGAACTCCTTGACCGCCTCGACGGAGCAATCGTCAAAGCATGGGACGAGGGCGAATACATCGACGAGATCAACGAGTAGAAATCTTGAAACAGTTCGAGGCGGAATGGGCTAAGCACTATATGCCTGCGAACGCTCGCCGCGATGTTGTGTCACGATACGGCGAGTTTGTAGTGTCAGGCTGACCTTCGACAACGATAGAGCTTCGGGCATTTCTTTTGCCCAAGTACCACTTTAGGCCATCGCCCTTTCCAATAGCCCACTCCCCGACAGATAATCAAGACAGCGTTGCGCTACCGGGGCTATTGCAGAAGATAGCGACACGGGAACCTATCAGCTACTGAAGCGCGTTGTTTCTAGGAGACACCGTGGAACTCCTCATCGTCTGCATCGCATCGTTACTGGCTTCGGCCCTTACCCTGTTTTCTGGTTTCGGGCTTGGCACGCTGCTGATGCCCGTGGTCGCCCTATTTTTCCCATTGGAACTCGCGATTGCGATGACCGCCATCGTCCATCTCGCCAACAACCTCTTCAAGATTGGGTTGCTGGGCAGAAAAGCAGATCATCCTGTGCTGCTCAAGTTTGGGTTACCGGCGATTGGCTCGGCCTTTCTCGGCGCGGCGTTGCTGTTGTATCTGGGGGAAGCAGAACCCATTTATGCCTATGAGGCATTTGGTCGCATTCAACAGGTATCAGTCCTCAAATTAGTCATTGGCACACTCATTGTGTTATTCGTCGTCTTGGAACTCTCCCCAACCTTTTCGAGGACGGGACTTGATCGAAAATGGCTCCCGCTCGGCGGCGTGATCAGCGGGTTTTTCGGCGGACTATCCGGCCATCAAGGCGCCTTTCGCAGTATGTTCCTGATTAAGGCAGGCCTTGAGAAGGAGTCGTTTGTCGCCACAGGGGTTGTGCTGGCTGTCATGGTGGATCTCTCTCGGATGGTCATCTATGGTGCAGATCTTTCGGCGCATGATAATGCCATTGAGTGGCCATTGGTCATCGGCGCCTGTATCTCCGCCTTTGCCGGCGCCTACGTGGGCGCAAAGGTGCTCAAGAAGGTCACGTTTCGGT
>CAZAKX010000310.1:0-2609 GCA_964485915.1 uncultured Nitrospira sp.
TATCGCGAACAGATCGAAACCGGCGCGATGCTGGTCCGCATGGCGCCCTCACATGTCCGCTTCGGCACGTTCGAAGTCTTTTATTACCGAAAACAGCATGAGCATCTGAAAACGCTGGCCGACTACGTGATTCAACAACATTTCCCTCATCTGTGCGAGGTCGGCGACAAATACGCACGCTTCTTCAGCGAAGTAGTCGAACGGACCGCCACGTTGATTGCTCAGTGGCAGGCTGTGGGCTGGGCACACGGGGTCATGAACACAGACAATATGTCGATCCTTGGTCTCACGCTCGACTATGGGCCCTACGGATTTATGGACGACTATGACGCAGGCTTCATGTGTAACCACTCGGACCACAACGGCCGCTATGCCTTCAACCAGCAGCCCTACATCGGGCTATGGAACGTCAGCTGCTTGGCTCAAGCCCTGTTGCCCTTGGCGGGAAAGGATGAGCTGAAGGCGGGCCTTGATGCCTATACTCCACGGTTTGAACGGGAGTATCTCCAGCGCATGCAGGCAAAATTGGGGTTCGCGGAGCAGAAACCAGAGGATGATGAACTCATTCGCGACTTTCTGGGTCTTCTGCAAGGCAGCCATGCCGATTACACGATCGTGTTCCGGGAGCTCGGCGCGTTTTCGACGGCTGCGGGGGCGTCGAACGATAGACTGCGGGAACACTTTCTCAATCCAGATCGCTTCGACGGATGGGCGGTGCGGTATCGGGATCGACTACGCAACGAACGCAGTCGTGACAAGGAACGGTGTGACCGCATGAATCGGGTGAATCCACAATACGTGCTACGCAACTATCTTGCTCAAACAGCGATTGAGAAAGCGCAACACAAGGACTTCTCTGAGATCGACCGCCTCTTCACTCTCCTCCAAGACCCCTTCACCGACCACCCGGGCATGAAGGCCTATGCGCTTCCTCCACCGAATTGGGGTAAACATCTCTCAGTCAGTTGCTCATCATAATAAAGGCGAGCGTGAGCCTCATCCGCTTCACTCTCTCACGCGTCTGTTGTAGAGTGTCGGCGTCCGGACTCCGACATGATTCTTGAGCGATCAGGATCTCATCCGGAAAACACGATATGCGAGCAGTCGTACTCGGCGGGCTCAACGTACGGTTAGTCGGTGGCTCGGACGGCCATGGGGGTGGTGATGGTCCCGTCGTCGTGCTCCTGCACGGCTTCGGCGCGCCGGGTGATGATCTGGTCCCGCTGGCCGACGGGATCGAAGCTCCAAGAGGAACCCGATGGCTTTTCCCTGAAGCGCCCCTTTCGCTGAATATGGGTTTCGGCGAGTCGCGTGCCTGGTGGATCATCGACTTCGCCCGCATTCAAGCCGATCGTGAAGCTGGTCGCATTCGTGATTTATCGATCGAAATTCCGCAAGGCCTGGCCCTGGCACGAGAACGGTTCCTGACCTTTCTCAAGGAACTCCCAAGGCAGCTCCCAATCGACTATAAGAAGACGGTCATCGGTGGCTTCTCACAGGGAGCGATGCTTACGTGTGACACCGTCTTGCATACCGACTATCCATTCGCCGGCCTGGTGCAGCTTTCAGGAAACTTGCTAGCTCAGGCGGTCTGGGGGCCGCTCATGCCCAAACGCAATGGCCTGGTGGTCTTCCAAAGCCATGGCGCTCAGGATGACATCCTTCCGAACATTGGCGCTGAGCGCCTTCGCGATGCGCTCAGTCAAGCGGGTCTCGACATAGAGTGGCACAGCTTCCGAGGGGGGCATGCGATTCCCGAACCGGTCTTGCAACGACTGGGTCTTTTCATTGAAAAGAGACTCTCGGCATGACCATGGAGCCCTTTGAACTCACAGGCGCAGACGGCAAACGTATCAAGGGCGATCGAACCAACGGGAGCAACCGCCAGATCCTCTTCATCACCGGTTTTCTCTCCAAGCGGTGGGGCAATAAAAGTAAAGCACTGGCGCAATGGTGCCGGGAGCGAGGGTGGGGATTCTGTTGTTATGACGTGCGCGGGTTCGGCGACTCGGAAGGAGAATTTACGGACTATACCCTCTCTGATTGGATCGCCGATGCGCAGACAGTGGTGAAATCTGTAGAGGCTGGGCCACCCGTCACCATCGTCGGTAATTCGCTCGGCAGTTGGATCGCCTGGTTGGTTGCGCAGGAGTTCCCCGTCGTGGAAGAGCTCATTCTGATCGCACCGGCCTTCAACATGATGGGCGAGCGAGCCAAGACCATCTCCAAAGATCGTCTTCATGACTGGCATACTGCCGGATGGATGCCCTGGGATGATGACCCTATGCACAGAGATTGGCCGTTGTCCTGGAAGTGGGTCGAAGAAAGTGAACAGTATTGGGCCAGGACGTTTGATCTCATTCGCCACATCAAGACGACGATTCTTCACGGACAGGAGGATATCGTTATCCCGCCGGAGGGCAGTAAGCGATTTGCCGAAGAACTGCGTCGTCGAGATCCCAGTTTTCCTCTTGATCTCCGGGTGATTCCGGGCGACCATCGGCTCAGTAGTCCCGAACACATTGAGCTCTTTCGTCGATTGGTGATGAGGGAACTCTGATGCTAGTCCTCGTTCACAAAGAATGTGGCGGCCCGGCGTTGGACGAATC
>CAZAKX010000311.1:0-2579 GCA_964485915.1 uncultured Nitrospira sp.
AGAGAGTTGGAGCAATATCGTGCGGTGGCTCCGAAGGGGGCCATCGATTTCTTATATCGATTGAGTCATCTGGTACAGGGGAAGAGGTTTCTCCATATCAGCGCCGTACGCTACGGCGGCGGGATGGCTGAAATCTTGCGACGGATCGTTCCCATCATGAAGGCAATGGGGACCGAGGCGCGTTGGGAAGTCATTGCCGGGACGCAAGAATTCGCCGATGTCACGCGCCGGATCACTGACGGTTTGCAAGGACGTGAGGAAACCATTACCAACGAGATGTACCAGACGTATCTGGACGTCAATGCCAGGAATGCCAAGGTATTGAATCTCGATGCAGATCTCGTTTTTGTCCACGATCCGCAACCAGCTCCGCTCGTGGACTATCGTAAAGGTGGCAAGTGGGTCTGGCGTTGCCACCTGGATGCCGGTCTGCCTCATCGACCGGTGTGGAGTCTGTTTCGTCGTCATGTGTTGAAATATGATGCGGCTGTCTTTTCGCTGCCTGGATTTGCGCAGCGTCTGCCGATTCCGAAGTTTTTACTCTACCCCTCTATCGATCCACTGACGGAAAAGAACCGTGAACTCTCACGCGCCGAGATCACCCAGGTGCTCGATCAATTCGGAATCGCGCGAGGGAAACCGATCCTCCTGCAAGTCGCGCGGTTTGACCGGTTCAAGGACCAGATCGGCACGATTCGCGCCTACCGGATGGCAAAGAAACACCACCATTGTCAGCTTGTCTTGGCCGGCAGCGGTGTGCTGCATGATCCGGAAGGTGAGGCCGTGCTGGCTGAGGTGCAGCAGGCGGCGGAGCATGATCCGGACATTCATGTCCTGCAGTTGCCGCCGGAGGCCGACCGCGAAATCAACGCCTTGCAGCGTGGCGCCACGATTGTGATCCAAAAGGCCCTCAAGGAAGGATTCGGAGTGGCCGTGTCTGAGGCGATGTGGAAGGGCAAGCCGGTCATCGGGGGAACCGCCGGTGGGGTGTCCACCCAGATTGTGAATGAGGCGACCGGATTCATCGTCCATTCCGTTGAGGGTGCGGCCTTTCGAATTCGCTATCTTCTGAACAACCCGGGCGTGATGAGCCGGATGGGTGCGATGGCGAAGGAGCATGTCAGGCGAAACTTCCTGATCACGAGGCATTTGAGCGACTATTTCACAATCCTGAAAATCCTCAGCACCGAGTGACTGTGCTCGTCATCTGAGAAAATCGTTCATGTTCTGTGGGGGATGCATCGGTGGAAGACTCGTTTCTTCCGGAGTCGGTTCGTACGTGGCTGGAGGAAGCCGAACAGGCCGATATCGTCATCGGGCTGCTCACGTTCAACGATACGGCGACGGCCCCCACGCTAGTACGTGCGATGATTGAAGGCTGTGCCCGCTCCTTTCCACAGCAACGCCTCCTCGTGGTCAATTGCGATGCGGGCTCGCAGGACGGGACGGTCCAGTCGATCGAACAAAGTATCAGCAAGACTTCGCGTCTCTGGACAATCCATCATCCTGTTCCGAGCTCCTCCTACAAGCTGGTATCGGAGTCCGGGGTGCCGGGACGTGAGTCGGCCGTCCGCATTCTCGCCACTGTGACCGACAAGCTCAACGCGGCTGCCTGTTTGGTCGTGGACGGGAACGTGAAATCGGCGGGCGCGCACTGGCCGGAGCTCCTTGTCGATCCGATTATCAGTAAAGGGGTCGATTGCGTCCTGCCGTGGTTCCTCCGCAATCGGTACGAAGGGACCCTGACGAATACTCTGCTCGCGCCGTTGACAGCCGCCCTCTATGGAAAGCGCATCCCCTATCACTTAGGGGGTGCGTATGCCTTTTCGGGCAACATGATTCGTTCGACGTTATTGCCGCAGCCGTGGGACCAAGAGATCGCGCGCCATGGCATCGACGGATGGGTGATGACGCTGGCGGCTGCCGAATCGCTTCAGATATGCCGTGCTGGGCTGGGGCCACGCCTGCAGCAGGCCAAGCCGATCGGTGAATTATCAGCTCTGGTGGCGCAGTCAGTCGGCTGTCTCTTTTATCTGATGGAGCGGTATCAGGAGAAGTGGGAGACGGTAAAGGACTCGGCGGTTGTCCCTACGGTCGGCCCTCTGATGGGAGTGGGAACAGCGACCGGATCGATCAACGTGGAGCGCATGGTCAATGGATTTCGCCAAGGGCTTCGTGATCTGCTTCCGGTTTGGCAGATTATTCTACCCGCTGAGACCTTCCAACAGGTTCTGGAGCTCGGTGTTGAAGGCACAGAGGGCTTTCGTTTTCCTTCCAGCCTGTGGGTCCAAGTCGTCTACGACTTCGCGTTGGCCTATCATGATCGCCTGTTGCATCGCGAACATCTCCTGAAGGCCTTGACGCCTCTGTATCTCGGCTATACCGCGTCGCTGGTTTTGACGACGCGCGGGCAACCCGTGAAGCGGGTGGAGGAGGAACTGGAGCGGTTGGCCGTTGAATATGAAACCATGAAGCCGTACCTGATTCAGCGATGGAGGTGGAGCGATGAGTAATGTATGGGGCGACGCGATCGTGGAAGCGTTTCGCGACATGATGATGCGGATGGCGCTCTTTTTCCC
>CAZAKX010000312.1:0-2555 GCA_964485915.1 uncultured Nitrospira sp.
TCCGGGTCGTCAATCGTGTAACCGCCCTCTTGCCCAAAGCCAGTGACATGGCAGCCCACGCAATCTTTGTCTTTACTGTAATCCTTCTTCGGATCAAGCTTTGCCTTGACCATGGCTTCGTCTTTTTTCTTGCCTCGTGTGGCTTTGAGCGACTCCATCGCCTTGGCATGCAGGGTCTTGTCCCACGACTCGCCTTCGCCTTTGTGGCAGTTATAGCACTTCTTCCTGCCTTCAAATGTGCCTTCAGCAGAGGCCGTTCCGACTAAGACAGCGAACAACGCCGTAGCGGCGAGTGCGATTGTCATACGATGATTCACGGTAGCAACTCCTTTCTCCTATGAAAATCTCTATCCTCTGAAAAACTATTCCTAGTCGTGCTCAAAAATCAAGTGTGCATTACTCTATCGTGACTGTGACAGATTTTCAATAACGGTCTTTCCATTTCTGCCATTCAACAAGTCAGTTAGTCGCCGGCTGTGGAGACGGAATCTTATACACCAAATAGCCACCTTCTTTATAGACCATCTGGAGAGGTTCGAAATCGAGAATGAGAGAGGTCGTCAGGGGCAGCATCTGCGCGAGCAGCGTCTTGGTACTTTTCTCGTCTGTGAGGAAGTAGGCGCGCATGATATTCTCGGAGAATCCATGCACCGTATGGGCGGTAAATTTGTTGTCCCCTTCCCAACGCTTCACCATCGCGTTGAGTCCATGCACATCGCCGCTCCCCTTTACCGGGAAGTCCTTGTAGGCAACACCAATACGATCAGGACGCATGAGCCCAAGTTTGTAGAGATCCGCGATGTGAACCACGATATAGCCTTCACGGCCGTCGGTCAGTTCTCGCAAGATCGCCACACCCTCTGTTGGCTCTGACGACAGTGCGTCAGCAAATCGTTGGAACTTTCGCTTCTCTTCTTCACTGGGTGGAGCCCCCCAGAAGTCGCGTTCGTATTTCTGGATTGCCTCGATTCGCGGTTTCCAGACCGACGGCGTGATGAGAGGTTCACTGAGATGGGAGGTGAAAACCGGCTCTAACCCGGTTAAAAGTTGAATCTGACGCGAGGTGTCCCACCATGCCAGAATAGCCGCATCCTTCGGCATATGTTTAGAAATCGCAGGCACCAATATAGACAGCTCGGAAAGTTTACTATCAAGAGAGAACATGGGCTCGCCAACGTGATTCTCCCATCCGATCATCACGGGCTTTGCATTTTCTCGGCGAGCAACATAGGCAGAGGCGATCGGTTCTTCCATCCCCTCTACATGTATCTCTTGCTTACTAATTTTCAGGTCAGGCCAAGCATTTAATCCTAGCTTGGGAAACTTATCTGCCCCGCCCTCTTCCACTAAGCGATAGTGATAGGGTGCCGGGCCCGGGTCGAACCACAAAAATGCAAACCACCCCAGTAATAAAAATCCTCCCGCCACCAGGATGATCCCTAGCGACGGGAGGATTTTACTGCTTGGCCGCGTCAGCGCTGATTCCATCGTCTGTGCGGCACTCACTGTTACTGCTGGCTCTTCTTACGCCTGCTCCAGCCGGCAAGGGCGAGGGTACCAGTCAGAATCATACCTCCGCCAAGACTGCCGATCGTAAGTTTACCGTCCGTGCTGTCAAAATCAAGCAGGCTGCTCGTTTTGCTCTTTTCTTCGAGCTTGGTCACCCGATCCATCAACAGCATCCGGTCCTTCAGTTTGGTGTCCTCATCCATGATCTCGACATAGGCCCGGTTCATCGCAGCCCAGCCGACCGTATAGGTGAACCCCGGATATTGGTGCGCCAAACTTACGTGCAGTTGCACCAGATGGTCTTCCGCCATCTCGAAGAGCTTGAGCTCGATGGCGGTCGGGCTGTTGTTCTTGGACCAGTAGATCTGCCAGAACTGGTCGAACAGCGCCTTCGCCGGGGCCGGCGGGGCCGGCCGGTTGGTCCTCTGCCCGGTCAGGAGGCGCGCCTCGAACTGTTTATGCACGACGTTGTGCGCCTCGTCATATTTGTCGAGTCCATGGCTCGTGCCATTGTCGATAAAGTCCAAGTATGCTCGCGTGAAGGTCTCGGAATGGCACGTGGTGCAGGTCTTGACCCACGCCTCGTACCGTTGCATACCCCACTTGTCAAATACAGCCTCGCGAATCCCTGGCACGAAGGGATAATTCGCCCAGCGAACCTTCCGCACCGTGTTGTGGCTGAATTTCCCTTGGTACTCGAAATGGCAGCTCTGGCAGGTCGGGAACTTCTGCCCGCCCTTCACCACCATATCCTTGAGCTGTAAATTCCAATTCCATCTGTCCTTCGAGGCCTGATAGCCCAATCCATGTTGGGAGCCGTTGTAGGCTTCCCAGTTGTTGTGATCGGCGCCGCTATGGCAAGTGCCGCAGGCTTCCGGTTTGCGCGAGTCGGCCACGGAGAATTCGTGCCTGGTATGGCAGTTATCGCACTTGTTCTGATTCGTATGGCACATGGAGCAGCCTTCAGCAATCTCACGCTGCGACATGCCCGCCCAGATATCGGTCTCGACGTTGGCGCGCCAATCCAGCACGTGCGACGGACGACC
>CAZAKX010000313.1:0-2552 GCA_964485915.1 uncultured Nitrospira sp.
CGTCCATCATGCCGGGAAAGGTGAATCCTGTGATTGCCGAATCCGTCACGATGGTCTGTGCTCAGGTGATTGGGAACGATGTGACCATCACAGTGGGCGGCCAGGCAGCCAATTTTGAGCTGATCGTCATGATGCCGGTCATGGCCTATAACCTGCTCCAGTCGATTGAGCTTCTCGCATCGGCTTCCACGAACTTTGCGGCAAAGTGTATCGAGGGTATCAAGGCGAACGAGGAACGTTGTAAGAGCTTGATCGAGGAAAGCTTGGCGATGTGTACGGCGCTGGCTCCTGAGATCGGCTACGAAGCGGCGGCCAAGTTGGCCAAAGAGGCCTACAAGTCTGGAAAGACTGTCAGGCAGGTGGCAAAAGAGCAAAAAGTATTGCCTGATAAACGCCTCACTCAACTTCTTGATCCCTTGCGCATGACTGAGCCGGGCGGACCAGTCGGGAGTGCAGGGGGATGACTAAGCGGCAAGTAGGTCTTGCCTTACAGCAGCGGGCCTGTATACTCATGCATTATGAGTTCAGATAACCGTAGGTATTCCTTCACGCTCGGTTGTGTGACCTTGTTGATCTCAGCTGTGCTCGCTGGCTGTGCCACGACGGGACGTCAGCCGGCATCCGATGAGCCTCTCGTGATTCCCACCATGGGTGCTCGCGGAGCACTGTGCTGCGCCATGGCCAAGGGAATCCAGAAACAGAAGGCACTGGCGACGACAGCTGTGAGATTTGTCGGAAAGTCCCAAGTTGAAGTTGATGGACGGCGTTACAACCCGGACTGTTCCGGCTTCGTTCGGGGCGTGTACGCGTCACAGCGTGTGGACTTGTACGGTGGATTGGGGGAACTGGATGGAGGGAATGGCGTCGGGCGTATCTACACCCATGTCGTCGAGCACGGACGGATTCACTACGGACCGATCGTCCATCCGGGAGACCTGGTCTTTTTTCACAATACCTGGGATTTCAACAGAGACGGCTTGCCCAATGATCCATTGACACATGTCGGTGTTGTGGAGAAGGTAGAGCCCGATGGAACCGTGCTGTTCGTCAGCTCGCTTTCAAGGGGTATTGAACGCTATCGAATGAACCTTCAGCATCCGGACATTCACAAGGCTCCCGATGGGCGAGTGCTGAACCACTTCCTGCGTCGCAAACATAGGGGTGACGTTCAGGGAACCCGCTATCTGTCGGGGCAATTGTTTGCGGCGTTTGGCACTCTGACTCGTTGAGATTCCGACGAAGGTTTTGTATAGCTTCCTGAGCACACGGCACTCCATCCTCCACCAGCGAAGAGTCATCTCACAACATTGTCAGAGGGCGCGTATTGCTCACGCGTTCAGAAAGGTCGAGTATTAGATATATGACGGCTGCAACAATTCAGGCTTCATCAGACATGGAGAAACGCAAGATTCCGCTCATTATTGCCGATGAGCTGGGCGTCGGAGTTCATCAGGTTTCGGCAGCGGTCTCGCTGCTCGATGAAGGCGCGACGGTTCCATTTATTGCCCGCTATCGAAAAGAGGCGACCGGGAATCTGGACGATACGCAGCTACGGACGCTGGAAGACCGGTTGCTCTATCTACGTGAACTTGAGGCGCGGCGCACGGCAATTCTGGCCTCAATCGAAGAACAAGGAAAACTCACGGATGCATTGCGCATGAATATCGAGGCGGCGACGACGAAGCAAGCCATAGAAGACTTGTACTTGCCGTTTAAGCCCAAACGCCGCACTCGCGCAATGGTGGCGCGCGAGGCGGGATTGGAGCCGCTAGCTGACAGCCTCTTGGCCGATCCGAAGCTACATCCCGAACAAGAAGCGCTCAAGTACATTCGTGTGGTAGCTGCCGCAGAAGGCGTGGAGGCGATCAATGTGCCTGATGCAAAAACCGCATTGGAAGGGGCGCGGGATATTCTCACAGAGCGATTTGCTGAAACCGCCGATTTGTTGGCCGTGCTGCGAACGCGGCTGTGGGACGAGGGAGTGCTCACCGCGACCGTGATGAAAGACAAGGAAACGGCCGAGGCCGAGAAGTTTCGTGATTACTATGCATATGCCGAGCCGATCAAGACCATTCCATCGCATCGGGCGCTCGCGCTGTTTCGTGGTCGCGCTCTTGGGGTATTGAAGCTGGAGTTGGGCTTGGGGGAGGTGCTTGATGCGCTCGTTCCTCACCCCTGCGTATCGATGGTCGCGGCTCATGCGCACATTGAGGATCGCGGGCGGCCTGCCGACGCATGGCTGATCGGTGTCTGTGATTGGGCCTGGCGCGTGAAGTTGCATCTGCAACTGAGCACCGAATTATTGGTGCAGTTGCGTCAAGCAGCTGAAGCCGAGGCGATTAAGATCTTTGCCCGTAACCTGCATGAGCTGTTGTTGGCGGCGCCGGCCGGGCCGAAGGCCATCCTCGGCTTGGATCCAGGCATTCGGACCGGGTGCAAGGCGGCCGTAGTGGATGCGACGGGGAAATTATTGGAAACAACAACGATCTACCCCCATCAACCTCACAACGACTGGCAGGGGTCGTTGGCGATGCTTGCGCGTCTCATCATCC
>CAZAKX010000314.1:0-2532 GCA_964485915.1 uncultured Nitrospira sp.
CTAGAACTGGAGGAACGATGAATGGGTCCGGATCGAGATGTGACTCAATTTCATGATCCTCATACTTGAGAGGCAAGTTAGTCGCCTGCAGCATCCATGCCTCATGGTGTAGAAGTGCCGCTGGGCCGCGCGAGGCCGCCTCGCCCAAGCGCGAGCGCCAATTCACAGATCCATGGAGCTTAATAAGTAGACTTTGAGGGCGGTCCATGAAAACTTTTTCATCGATTACGCAAACACCTGCTGGCCTGCAGAAAAACCCGTATCCACCATCTGGATGCCAATATGGTTCATTATGAAACGGTCTCGTCACCTTTCGGACCTCCCACAAAGCCTGATCAATGACATCGTCATAGTTAAATGTCACGATTGATGCACCTGTGTCGATAACGAAGCGTGCAAAGGCCAGCAAGCGATCTTTGTCGAAGCCTGCATTTTTCGCAGCTTGAAGGCGTCGAATCAGTGCTCGACGAAGTTCGGATTCCAATAACGTCAGCTCGTGTCGTGCATCGTCATGGTCGTACGGCATCCCACCCAGCCGCGTCATTAGCTGTTCCAGGTCGACACGATCTGCGGATTCTGACATGGCGTCTTTGAGTATCGCGCTTGCCCATCGAAACGGCTCGAAGCGCTCCGCCAGTTCTGGGAGACCATAATCATCAACAAGCAGCGGTGATTTAGGAACTAACGCGCGCGTAAAACCGGCGCCGAGGACGAAGACAGAATTGCTTGGCACGCCACTCCACCTCCTGGACAATTATCGGGATAGCATGCCGGGTAACAATATCTGTGCTGATCAGCATAAGCGCCGAATCTGCCAATTGTTGTCTGCACAACACGCTATCGTATGGTCCGAGCATGCCGCCATGCTCGTTGACGTTTCAATGAGAGCTGGCTGGGAGACCATTTCTCGCGCTCTCCTTTGAAACAAAGTAGGAGTCAGACTGCTCAAATTCCGTTGTGGCCACCATCGGCCGTACATGTGAATTCACCGGCATCGCACGGCCTTATCACCTTGCGCCTGGTGGGATACGGGGTTGGGCGTTGTGGAACACTGGACATTTCCCGCATTACACTATAGACCAACTCATACATTCAGAGGAGCCCGTCATGGATACGATGACCTATACCGCCGTTCGTGCGAATCTCGCTCGCGCAATGGATCGGGTGTGCGATGATCACGAAGCTTTGATTATTACCCGCAATGGCAAACAGTCCGTTGTGGTGCTGTCGCTCGCAGAGTACAAGGCGCTGGAAGAATCCGCCTATCTTCTACGAACGCCCGCCAACGCCAAGAGACTTCTTTCAGCCGTTGCGCAACTGAACGCAGGCAAAGGAGAACGGAAGGTGTCCCCGTGAGGCTGTTGTTCGCGGACGAGGCATGGGAAGACTACTTGTATTGACAGAAGCACCACAAACGCATGGTAGAACGGATCAACAAGCTCATCCGCGACACACAACGCGAACCTTACGGTGGCGTCGGCAAGCCAGAACCATTAAAGCATGCGCTCTCTGGGCTTTGGTCGCGGCGGATTACGGACGAACATCGCATGGTGTATCGCGTGGTCAATGATGCGCTAGAAATTGCGCAGCTTCGATTCCACTACTGATTCACGACGCCTCTCACTGTTTAGGCCGATTCGCATTACAGTGGTCAGCAATAGGGGTCAGTGCAATTTCAGCGGAGCGATCAGCCCGTTTCTGACGCCCCCGCGTTTCACCCTTTCAGTCGCCTGCCGACTTGGCTGCCAATTTCATCTTGCACTGCGAATAGCGGTCGGAAGTGAAATGGCTCTCTGGCCCAGACTTCTCTACGCGGCGGTGCGTTTTCGTGCTAGACGGCCTGACCGGGTGGTGAGACCCTGAGAGGACTGCGCAATCTTCAAGAGGGAACGCAAGGCTTCATTCACTGCGGTGGAATCGCGGAATGCCTTTGCCACATCGGGCTCGAGAACGACGACATTCGCTCCTTCTTTTAAAAGGCGCCGATAATATTTTCCTCGGACTGCCTTTCCATAGTCGAAGGTATATTCCGGACGAAGATCGTCGCTTTCCACAGGACGTTTACGTCGCAGGTCGCGCACTGATGGTGCGCACAGCTTTGCCGCGCTCAGTGTGTGAAACGACTAACAACCTTCCGTTCTTGGAGTAGCCAATAGTCACGAATCTCCGCTCGGCAACGGAGTGAGCAGGATCATCGAATGTCGCAGTCAAGGGATCATAAAACACGGTGACGCCTTCGTCAAAGGACACGCCATGTTTCCGTAGATTCCGCTTGGCCTTTTCACGATCCCACTCAAACTGCATGTTGGCAGTTTATCACTTTGGACTCTGAATCAGAGTCAGAGTGGAGTTTCAGAACGGCGACCAACCCCTTTCAGACGCTCCCGCATTCCTCCCCATTAGGTGCTCTTTCCGCCCACCACCCTGTTGGGGAATGACATCTCCAGCACTACACACCCGACATCGGTTTTAAATGGACCATGCTGTTCTCCGGGAGGGCGGCTTGCGTACTCTCCCGCTTCAAGCCAGCGA
>CAZAKX010000315.1:0-2530 GCA_964485915.1 uncultured Nitrospira sp.
CTTTTCCGCTCATGACCACCAGCTTGTGCTTAATGCCGGCCATGCGTGCACGGACATGCTGAGTATTTTCTGAAATCTGTTTGAGCACTTTGGCGTCGTCTGAATACTTCAAATTGCGAAGAATGGCCTTCAAATTTTTTTCAATCGCCATAACGAGAACCCCTCGCTAACTGTACGAATACACAGAGAATGAACCGTAACATATGGATTTCAGGAGAGTCAAACTGCGTACATAGCAGTCCATCAGATAGCGCACATTCCGATGCCTAACAGCTGAGCTGAGCGCTGCGGGCCGCTTACCTGAACGTCTGGACGACACAGATGCTGTGCGCGGCCCATCGGCTGCAAGGGCTGGTCAGGCATTCTCATCGATGATCCAGCTCAGATCGCTCAAGCCGGTGGATCTCATTGACGATTCGTTCGTGGACCAGGCGAATGAGTGGCAGCATGGCCTTGGCATGAGCCCGAAGCGATGCGAAGGGGACGGGCGTTAGCCTGATGGGATAGAAGTGATTGGGCTTCGCACCGAATCGCGATAGCCGAGGATTAAGTGGCGCCAGATCGGTATGAGCGAAAGCCCGGTTGCGAAGCGAGAGCGACCGATTATGAACACTCTTGAGGGCTGGTGGCACATACGAGCCGGGCAACCGAAGATTTTTCTTGTTCGCAATCGGGCCATAGTTGTCGGAAAACGGACGCCCATAGGCGACCACCGCATCACGTATCAGAACGCTAATGATGTCTGACTTGCGGTAACGACTGATCATGGCAAGCGAACGGAGCGACTGCTCAAGATCGGCCGTGGCAAAGCGAAGGAACACGTACTGCTGCTCGACTTCGTCTTGCATCAGAGATGCCCTATCTTTCGCGGCGCGATTGGCCTAACGTCTTTGCTGCTGAGGCGCGAGCCAGCTTGGCGGCTTGTCGCCTTCTGCAGCTTGTTGGGCCGCTAACCTACAGAAGCCGCCTTGCCTCGTCCGGATAAAAATACAGGTGCACGGCATCGAAGCCCTGCCCCATCGGAAACGGAGTCTCATCGCGCCAGCGAACCATGCCAGAAGTCCGCGTTACATCCACCACGAGCAGCAGCTCCACTCGGACGATCGCCCTGCGGTAATTGGACAGCTTCGATGCCTTGTCGCCGATGACCGGTTGCACGTTCTCGGCTGTCAACCATCCTCGCCACCCAACCGAGTTATTGATGCACTCCCAGCGGCAGTACTGGCCAGCCTCTGCCGGTAGCGACGTCAAGTGAAACGCAGAGCTACGCACCTTGAACCGGCT
Organism: uncultured Nitrospira sp.; assembly: GCA_964485915.1. Lineage (GTDB taxonomy): Bacteria > Nitrospirota > Nitrospiria > Nitrospirales > Nitrospiraceae > Nitrospira_D. Next base: position 1,285 of record CAZAKX010000315.1, read on the forward strand.
TCTGGCCCACGGTGCAGCAGGACGCGCTGCCTTGAGGCGATCAGCCAGGCTGCCCGTGTCCATGTCGAAGCGATTGGGGACCTCCGCTCTGACGAGAAGCGGCAACCCGGACCGTGAGTAATAGTCAGATGCCAGTCGCCATAGGTATTGCACGCGCCGCGACTCGGCGGCCTTTGATGGCGACCCTGCCGGTCCCTGATCTCGGAAGACCTGCGCAACCTCAAGGCCGAACTTCTCAGTCCCATCGGAAACGAGGAAGTCGGGAGACTCTCGCTCCTCGAGGATCACGTAGCCCGGGTCAAGCCGCTGCAGAAAACCTTCGACAAATATGCGCTCCAGTACCTTTGACGCCATGGGGTCGCCCCGACAATGATTAGGTCGATCCGCATAAGCTGAGGATATTCGACTTCCTATCCATATAACAACACGCCATCAAGGGCCTGCACGTATGGAACAAGAGACGACCCCTAGGAAGGATGCTCAAAAAGTTCGTCCAGCAAGGCTGCAGCGACCTGTTACTGTAAAGGGGTGGGTGGTATGATCTCAACTGCGCGCGTCCAACAAGGGGAGTACGCGACCGCGCGTTGCGCGAGCACAGAAGCTTATCAGCCTCCATCCCCTCTTTTTCAGCATCCTACTTAGATCGAATACTGGAAGACCGGTTGCGCCCAGCTACCTTGAACCAAGATGCCCCGGCGTTTCAATTCGTCGATGACTGAAGCAGCACCTGCGTCAGGAGGCTCAGCCTCTTCCACTTGCCTTCGCGATGAAGGGCAAACCTAGTGTGTCTCGGGTGCTGTACTTGGAGGCTGATCGTCGCCGAGCCACTGCTTATACTTTTTGTAGTATTCGACCTTGGCACTGTACACCCAGTTTTCTCGCTGGATGCGCCCTGAAAAGTTGGGTAAGAGGAACTCGAATTTGTCGATGTCCGCCTGGCTCCAGGTCGCCACCTGACTAAACCAGAAGACGCCCCGTTTGTGCAGGAACCGTTCTAACCCAGGCCCAACCCCGCGTATTTGTTTCAGGTCATCGTGCGACTCTCCGACCGCTTGTCCTTCATCCGATGGCGCAACGTTACCGGCATGGGTGAGGTCCACCGCCTGCTCACGAACCATTTCAATCGGTATCTCTCCATTCGTTTCAACAGCGGTTTCGCTCCGCTGCTCGGTACTATTCTCCCCACCCTGGGAAGACACGGCTTGGAGCTCAGCGATCTGCGCGGGAAACTCAGGACTCTCACTCG
>CAZAKX010000316.1:0-2523 GCA_964485915.1 uncultured Nitrospira sp.
ACGTCCCGGAAATAGTCCCATTTCTTGGTTATGGTTTCATCGGCATGCCGCTGGCTCTCACAATTCCGCAAGTCTTAGCAGTCGACCTCGGAACCGACATGATCCCCGCCCTGGGTCTCGGGACAGAGCGGCCACAATCCGATGTCATGGACCTTCCACCGCGCCCACGAAGCGAACGACTGCTGAGCCTCCCGATCCTGCTGCGGGCCTATCTGTTTCTCGGGCTCATGGAAGCAGGGATCGCGATGGGAGGATTCTTCCTCTATCTCAACAGTCAAGGCTGGACGTGGGGAGAACACCTGGATTGGTCCTCTCCATTATATAGGGAGGCAACAACCGTCACCTTTGCTGGAATCGTCCTGGCCCAGGTGGCCAACGTCTTCGCCTGCCGGTCTGATCATCTCTCGGTATCCAAACTGGGATGGCGGACCAATTCATTGATTTTGTGGGGAATACTTACAGAACTCATCATTCTGTCGCTGATTGCCTACACGCCGATTGGAAACGAGATCTTCGGAACCAGTCCTTTGCCTCTCTGGATCTTCGGGCCACTCGTGCTCGGGGCTCTCGTGCTCTTGCTGACGGAAGAGGGCCGGAAGTTCATCGCGAACCAGCGCAATCGGAAGATTCATACTCATACCGAAACCACCAAGGTAACACATGCATCATGACGACTGATCCCCATGAGCCCAAACCCTCTGTTCCAATGACGGAAGTCATTCAGGGTCACACCGACACTGCACCAGCACATCGACAGTCCGAGTCATTACCTGAGCAGAGACGACCTACTCCAGTGATCCCGCTCCCTACACGATCGAGACAATCTCGTCTGCCGTGGCTCATCGGCATCGTGGTGGTCATGGCCGCTGGCGGTGGGGGACTTTGGTACTGGTGGACCTCCGGCACTCCACCTGTCCCATACAAAACAGCCCTCGTCGATCGAGGTCCGATCACGGCAATCGTGACCGCGACCGGCACCGTCAATCCGGTGATCTCCGTCCAGGTCGGCAGCCAAGTTTCCGGCAAAGTGTCGCAACTGTTCGCCGATTTCAATTCACAGGTCACAAAGGGGCAGGTCCTGGCACAGATCGATCAAAAATCGTTCAAGGCCCGCTTGAGCCAAGCACGCGCTGCCGTGAAGAGCGCCAAGGGGAACCTCGCAAAGGCCAACGTGTCGGCTACACAGCGCAAGCGGGAATTTGATCGTATGGCGGCACTGCGACCACAGGCGTTCGTCTCACAAGCGGACGTCGATCTCGCTGAGACCAACTACCGAGATGCGGCGGCCAACGTCGAGATTCTGCAGGCGCAACTCGATCAAGCCCAGGCGGCGTTAGCTTCGGCAGAATTGGATCTCGGCTACACCACGATCTACTCACCGGTGGACGGCATCGTGGTGTCCAGAAACGTGGATGTCGGTCAAACCTTGGCCGCAGCCTTCCAGACGCCGATCCTCTTCGTGATCGCCCAGGACCTGACCCAGATGCAGGTCAACGCGAACGTCAGTGAATCCGACATCGGAGGTGTCAAGGAAGGCACGGAAGCGAGTTTCCGCGTGGACGCCTATCCCAAGCGATTCTTCGAGGGTGTGGTGACACAGGTGCGCAACGCCCCCATCAGTATTCAGAACGTCGTGACCTATGACGTGGTCATCACCGTGAGCAATCCCGAGCTGAAGCTAAAGCCGGGCATGACGGCCAACGTGACAATCGTCACATCCCGCAAGGAACATCCGCTGCGGGTGCCGAACGGCGCGCTGCGATTCCGCATGCCAGACGTACCGCCCGACAAAAAAGCGACGCGAGTCTGGGTGTTGGACGGCGATAACCAACCCCGTCAAGTGGATGTCACGACCGGCATTGCAGACTCACTCTCCACTGAGATTGCGGATGGTGCATTGAAGGAAGGAGACCGCGTCATCGTGGGTATTGAGACAGAGGAAGAGCAGGCCCAGAAGAAGTTGCCGCCGGGCTTCGAACCGAGTCGAGGAATGAGATGAGGAAGAGAAGTTATCAGCGATCAGCCAGTAGCTCTAAGCCAGCCACCAAAGAGTCACCTCCGAGCGCTGACAGCTGATGGCTATTCTTATGTCTTTTTTCTGGCTCACCCTCCTTTCCGCGCTCCGTATTCTCCGCCGGAATCCCTTGCGAGCGGGACTGACGATGCTCGGTATCATCATTGGTATTGCCGCCGTCGTGGCGATGGTCAGTCTGGGCCAGGGAGCCACAGCCTCCGTGCAGGCTGAAATCTCGAGCCTGGGAACCAATGTGCTGATTCTTGTCCCGGGAGCAACCACGGTCGGCGGGGTCCGCGGGGGGCTCGGCTCCATTTCGACCCTGACGGTCGAGGATGCAGAGGACATTGAGAAGAAAGTCGCAAGCGTCACCGCGGTGATGTATGCGACTCGCTCGGTCCTTCAAGTGATCCGAGAAAATAAGAATTGGAGTACGATCGTCCTCGGAACGACTCCTGTCTTTCCGGATATTCGGAACTGGCCCATCGCCCACGGGAATTTCTTCACTC
>CAZAKX010000317.1:0-2518 GCA_964485915.1 uncultured Nitrospira sp.
GGGCTTGTTCACGACTTGCTCAACCTTCTTGCCTTTACCCGGCGAAGCAGACCACGGGGTGACGATGATCTCGACGCGGCGGTTCTTACTTCGGCCTTCTGCTGTCTTGTTGCTGGCAATGGGCTTGGTGGCGGCATACCCAACGGTCTTGATTCGGTCGGCACCCAATCCGCTGTCGATCAAGGTTTGGCTGGCATGTTGGGCCCGTGCCTGAGAGAGTTCGAGATTGTCGCGGAACGGTCGCCGATTGTCGCTCCGAACCGGGACGCTGTCAGTATGCCCGGCGACTTCTATGCGTTGATTCTGGAACTGTTGCAGGGCGGCTCCGATTCGCTCCAGCAACGACGTCCCTGTCGATGTCATGGTAGCATCCCCAAGGGCGAACAGCTCACCGGACGCCAACGCGAGGGTCAACTTGTTGCCGCGTTGTCGTAAGGCTACCGTCCCTTGTTTGAGCTCATTCTGGAGGGCAGTCGCCAAATTCTCGCTGACTTTGCCGAGCTCGCCTGGCCCAATTGGGCCAGGCACAGGACCCTTGCCGGATGCGGACTGAGTGCCTTCCTTCGGCAGGCTGCGTCCGAGGCTCGCGAGTAATTGCTTCGCCTGGGTGAGCTGGGTGTTCCGCTCGAGGAGTTCCCTGTCGAGATCCGCGAGCGTATGGGTCATCTTGTCGAGATTGGACTTGCTTATCTGAAGTTCTTGCTCCTTGGCAGCCAACCGTTGCGACGCGGCATCAAGATGTTCGTTGGCGACGATAAACTCTCGTTCCTTGTCGATCACTTGCTGCTTGATCTGTTCGAGACTGCTTTTCGTCCGATTCAAATCTTGCGACATTTGTTGGTGCGTGTCACGTTGGGCGCAGATGCCGGAGAGCTCCTGTTCCTTTTGCGTCAGCTGCGCTTCCAACTCATCTGCGCGGGACTTTTGGACGCTCAATTGACTCGTCGCTGCCGCCGCCTTGTCTCTCAGAATCGCCAGCTCATTCTCTTTGGCACTCAGTTGTTGCTGTAACTGCTCCTGCCGAACCCGTTCTTTATCTGCTTCCGAGAGTTGGCTCTCGGGAGTGTCCACAGTAATGGACGTCATAGGGATAATTGACGTGGCAGGAGCGGTCTCGTCGCCGTCGACTTGATGGAGATATGAGTCCAGCTCCTTGCCCTGTTGAGCATGCTGAATATCGGCCGGCCTCAGAAACCCAACAAGCATGGCTAGGAGAGAACGTTGACCATGGTCCGATCGAACGGCGGTCGGCTGACTCTCAGCTATGGACTGATCAGCGGCAGCCAAACTCGATTCTTGTCCATTCACTGCCACTGCGACGAGAAAAGCCAAGGCGACGAACTTCCTACTCATGTCTCACCTCACGACTGGATGATTAGGTGACCGCGACTCCACGATCGTCTCGAGAAATGTGATCGTTGAAATTTTGGGAACGAATGTTCTGTGCTCACTACGAGCGATCTCGCAGCGGACAGATCCTAATCGTATACGCCGTCTGGGGAAACGATGCAACTAAGGATTTTCGTTGTAATCCCGTTTTTAAATCGATGACTATTGACTTACTAGATGAGTGCTGTCACCCGTTTCCATTGAGGTTGAGGATCAGCACGGCGCGGTTGTGGCGCTGCGAAGTCTGTGCCCCAATTGACGAGCTCGCCGAGAGATTGCAAAAAACCATCGGCAGGGACCTGACCGACGATGAGCGGCGTCGGCACGGCGTGCCGGAAGCGATCTTGGCTACAAAGGAGTAGCCTCAGCACATAGTGGGAGAATCAACAGCTATTGTACGAATGATCCTTGTTCTCACAACAGTACCACTCCAAATTGATGCATGCGGAGCCATTCACCGTCGCCGAATCATGGCAAAATGATGGCAGCATCTCTTCGAGGCGCACGTGCGGCACGCCGCCAAGGACAGCCGGCGTGCCATACAAGCGCGGGGTCATAGATCACCACGGTCCTTCATGCTGTTGCCTCGATCAGCACGATCGAACATGTTGCCTCTCGTAGCGCCCAATTGCCCATTACCTAATGCGACTCAATTCTGAAGACGTGCCACGCGAAAATCGCCAACAGGATGATCGCAGCGTTCAACGACACGTAGATGGTCAGCATCGCCATATCCTCAAACATGATGATCACCTTTCCTTCCTATGATCGTAAATGGTTGCATATACAGAAGATCAGAGGCGCCGCCGATCTTATGATTGTCACTGCTGGTCACACGAGCAACTTGTGTGCCAACAATCGTTGCGTTAGTAGTTCTGCAAGATGAGCAGCCTCAAGTTGTGAAAATGATTGAACAACATTGCTCAGGAGAATGTGCCAGACCTCCATCCGGCGCATGCCGATAAAGGGGAATGAATCTAAGGGATACAGGCAGCCGTATCGGTTTCGATACAAACAGATGGAGAGACAAGCGAGGCAGCTTGGATCGCGGCGCAAGGCTGGGCAAATCGATTGCCGTGAGATGCGCTGTCACATCCCCATCGAGCTTCCCTTGAAAACCACGTCTCCT
>CAZAKX010000318.1:0-2509 GCA_964485915.1 uncultured Nitrospira sp.
ATATCACCAATGGGAAGTTCGTGTTTTCGGCCAGTGAAGCCTATCTCATCGAGGATGGTCAGATCACGAAGCCGGTGAAGGGTGCCACGTTGATCGGAAACGGGCCGGAGATTCTTACGAAGGTGTCGATGGTAGGACACGATCTGAAGCTCGACAACGGCATCGGCACCTGTGGAAAGGACGGCCAGTCGGTGCCGGTCGGGGTCGGATTGCCGACCATCAAGATCGACGAAATTACCGTCGGCGGTACGCGGAGTTAGGTGGTCCATGACAACGGTTCTGCCGATCTCTCGAACCATGATTGACGAGACGCACTGATGTCCAGCAAGTTTTTATCGCCAAGCGAAACAGCGAACGGTTTCGCTCAGCTTGCGGCTGATGTTCTGGCTCGCGCCAAGTCCTGCGGTGCGACAGAAGCCGATATTGTGGTGGCTGATGGAGAAACCTTTTCCGTCCAAGTACGGGTCGGTGCCGTTGATCGATTGACGAAGGCTCGAGAAAAGCGGCTTGGCCTGCGTGTCTTCATCGGAAAGCGATCGGCGACGACATCCACATCAGACTTTTCGCAAGACTCCCTTGAACGGCTCGTCGCCGATACCTGTACCTTGGCTGGGGCGGTGGTCGAGGATGAGGTTTCAGGATTGCCTGATGCCGTTCAGATGGCCACGGATCAGCCGAGTCTGGATCTGTATGATGAGACTGTGCTCGATACGGAGACGCAGATCGACTGGGCCAAGCGGGGGGAGGCGGCAGCGTTTGCAGCCGACTCGCGCGTGACGAACTCGGAGGGGGCGGAGTTCGATTCGTCCTCTGGACGCGTCGTGCTGGCCAACAGCCATGGATTCGTCGGATCTTACAAGAGTTCAAACTTTTCGCTCTCCGTTTCTCCGATTGCGACTGAGTCTGGGACTGGTGCCATGCAGCGGGACACCTGGTATGAGGTCCAACGCAAGTTTGCGCGATTGGCCTCCGCTGAATCGATCGGACAAGAAGCTGCGAGACGGGCCGTTCGCCGTTTAGGTGCGCGCAAGGTCGCGACGAAACGAGTGCCGGTGGTCTTTGATCAGGAGACAGCCGGAAGCCTGCTCGCTAACCTGTGTAGCGCCGTGTCGGGATACGGACTCTATAAGCGGGCTTCCTTCCTTCTGGATAAACTGGGTCAGGCCATTGCCTCAGATCTGATGACCATCTACGACGACGGCCGGATGGTCGGAGGCCTTGGGTCTCGCCCGTTCGATGGTGAAGGGTTGGCCACTCGCAAGAACACGATTGTGGAGCGAGGGGTGCTCAAGAGCTATTTACTCGATACTTATTCTGGGAAGAAGCTCGGACTGCCGTCCACCGGAAACGCATCGCGAAGCGTAGGAGAAAGTCCTTCAGTCGGTCCAACGAACTTTTATCTGGTTCCTGGAATGAAAAGCGCCCAAGAGATTATCGCTTCGGTGAAGGATGGGCTCTATGTCACCGAGTTGATCGGGTTCGGAATTAATATGGTCACCGGCGATTATTCGCGGGGAGCCAGCGGGTTCTGGATTGAAAACGGGGAATTGACCTATCCAGTTGAAGAAATCACCATCGCGGGAAATTTGAAACAGATGTTCAAGGATATCGAAGTCATTGGAAGCGATCTTGTGTTTCGGGGACGCATTGCCAGCCCAACGCTGAAAATTTCAGAAATGATGGTGGCGGGCAACTAGATCAGTGCCGAAACGCGAGTACTGAGTCCTGAGTGTTGGGGATGACAGACCGAACGAAGTCTTCCGTTTCGAATTCATACCGTATCACCCAGTACTTGATACTTAGCCCCAGTACCCTGTGTGCGGAGGTGGCGTATGGCTGAATCTATTCGAGAGACGACCGTTCAGTACCAGAGTGGAAAAGTGGGAATCAAGGCGTTCGTGGCGGCTCCACAGGCTACGGGAAAACGGCCGACCATTATCATCGTCCAGGAATGGTGGGGACTCACGGACCATATGAAGGATATCGCGAGGCGATATGCGGCGGAAGGCTACGTGGCCATCGCCCCGGATTTGTATTCCCGCTTGGGACATGCGCTGACGACAGACGCCGGGGAAGCCGGCAAACTCATGAACACATTGAAGCAGGAAGATGGGCTCGCCGATCTGAATGCGACGGTGGCCTATCTGAAGTCAGTCCCTGAAGCCGACGCGACAAAGATCGGTATCACGGGGTTCTGTATGGGTGGATCCTATGCCCTCATGCTGCCCTGCATCAATCCGGAGATCAAAGCAGCGGTGCCGTTCTACGGCCAAGTGCCCAATCCAGATACCCCGATTCAGAAGCTGGCCTGCCCGGTTCTCTATATTTATGGAGAGGATGATGGGTGGATCACCAAGGCCGATGTGCAGCGACTGGCAGCGGCGTTGAAGAAGTACGGGAAAACTGGCGAGATTAAGACCTATCCCGGTGCGCCTCATGCATTTTTTCGGGACACGGATCCCTCGGTGTATCGACCTGAAGCCGCCAAGGATGCATGGGCGAGGACGAA
>CAZAKX010000319.1:0-2505 GCA_964485915.1 uncultured Nitrospira sp.
GATTAAAACTCAGACTTGAGATATGTGGGAAGGGATGGGTTGGATCAAATGCCAGTGGAGTGAGCACTGGAAAGAGGTCGCGCTGAAAGTACTGTTGAATCGCCTCTTGCTCCCTCGCCGTCAAATCCACATAATGCAGAATCCGGACACCGGCTTCCCGCAAGCTTGGTAACACGTCTTGCTTCCAGCACCGATCGTATCGCCCAAACTGGACGTTCAGCTCTCGGTTGATCGCCAATATTTGCTCGGATGGTGTCATGCCATCCGGCGTCGTTCCTCCCGTCCCAGCCGCTACTTGGCGACGGAGACCGGACACTCGAATCATAAAGAACTCATCCAGATTCGTGGCGAAGATAGTCAGAAACTTCACTCGCTCTAAGAGAGGATTCCGTTTGTCCTCGGCTTCTTCGAGGACCCGTAGATTGAATCGCAGCCAGCTAATCTCACGATTCAAGAAATGGATCGATTTCTCTCCCCCCTCCGAACCCTCCTCAACTGGATCACGCAGCTCAGCAGAATGATCCGTCATGGAAACTCCTTCGCTATTAAGAGGTTATAGCTTGGGCCTCAAAAACCGAGGAACTCTATGCTACCTAGGTCACAATGCTGTTGCGCGTCTGTTACAGATGCGTAACATCCCTGTCTCGCATCCTACCAAGAGCCTAGCCATTCTTTTCCATTCGGCCAGTAATCGATACCTGCTGCAAGAACACTTACTGATTACGAGGGTCTGCTGATTGCCTGGTACTGATTATCGATTACCGTGGGTCAGAGCAACCATCTCAACGAGGAACTCTTGAAACTCACTCTTCTTCTCAATGCGTTCTTTGATAAGCTATGTTGGAAATCTTTGATCACAGATTGATTAGAACTACCAGCCTGCCCATGAGCACATTCAGTACTCTTCTTTCTCAAGTTCAACGATGCCTCATCACGAGCCTGGCTTTGATTTGGCCTCTCTCGCAAGGTGTCGCCGGAGCAGAGCTCCAATCTGAAGTGACACTGTGGCTGGAGTCTGGTCAAGCCATCGCGACTAGTCAACTGAGTGGTCGGAGAGAGCTACCGTTGGGTGCTCAGGAAGTGGTCATCAGCTCCGGCACGAATGGGATCAATGGCATCGTGGTAACGTCCCGTCGGCTCTTGGGGTTTTCAAGCCGGGCTCTCACTTGGAGCAAGCAGGAATTGGACGTGAATGAAAGGGTCCTCGAGCGGAGGATCCTCCCAAGCTTCAGCTTGATCAGAACGGATCGGCATCTGTATGGATTTCGCGGCGTCAATGGCTTGTGGCTTAAGGAACCGTTGGGGATGCGGGAAAAAGTCGCCCGCTTCCATAGCAATGACTATGGGGCCGTCTTCATCACGAATGAGCGATTGGTGGGGTTCACACCACTTCTCGGCGGTTTTGCCTCGAAGCCGTTACATGTCCATGAGCACATCCTGGGGGTGGATAACGAAAACGGCCTTATCGTGGTTTCGAGCAATCGGCGCACCTTGGTCTTCGGCGCCCGCTTAAGCGGGTGGGATGAATTCGAGTGATTTGGCCTCATACCATCCTTATTGTTCCCGCCAATTCGCGAATCATCACACTAGGCCTTAGAGCCTGGGTCAGACTGTCGTTGTAGACTTACCCAAAAAGTACACGGGAAGATGTGTCGGAATGTTAACGCCCAGGTAACCTCCGTTTAACATCAGAGTGTCATCATCGGCTTCTCCCACCACCTGCACATTCATAGAGGAGGTAGAGGCTATGATTCTGGACACGTACAATTCTCGTCCCTTCCGCTCATCGATGTTCCCTGCGGGAAGGGCTCTAGTCGAGACACGCGTATCGCCGAGCTGGCGACTGTTCCAAGGCTGGCGCCCATCACAGAAAAGTCAGCGCGCGGCACGAATCGGCAACGGAACTCGAATGGCACAAGCGTTGCTGAAACGCCTCAATGCAAAAGAGAACACCACGCGCAAGAAATGAATTTAATCTTCAGGCCCTACGATCGACCTACTCCGTCACCGGTGGCTAAATACGTCCGACCCGATTGATCCATATCTAATATTGATGGCCCCACGCAATACCTTATCGTGGCTTGTCAGGTTTCTACGGACTAACCTCTGAACGCACAAGCGATGAGAGGCCACCGGGCAAGTTTTTATACCCTCTTAACCCGGACTTTACTGCTCCGCAACAGGTTTGTAACACACCACTCATATCCTTGCTTTGAGAATTTACCGCCGACTGCCTCTATGCCTTGACTGGCAAGGCCATGAATAGCATTGACGTCTGGCTTCTGATCGACGTTCTGGACGAAAGGAGTTTCTCTATGGGTTATGACGGCATCCTGAAAAGACTTACATTGTTCATCCTTATGCGTTTGCTCGGCATCAAAGATCTTCGCGGACAACTCTCGCAAAGCCCGCTTCCGGCGAACCGGTCAGGAGGGGCAGCGATACTCACAGCTCATCTCGATATAGCGAAGCGGGACGCTAATGACTCAGTCCTACCCAAATGTA
>CAZAKX010000320.1:0-2499 GCA_964485915.1 uncultured Nitrospira sp.
CGTTGGCCGTCTTGTTGTTGCCGACTGATCCGACGTTGAAATTCACGCCGTCGCCCAGGTTCGGCACGGCCGGGTTCGTCAGAATTCCACCAACCACACGTAATGCCACATCTGTGACATCGTCATTCGGCCTTCGACCATTCGGCCAGCCGGCTTTGTCCGGCGTAGCGTTGCCTGATGCATCATGCGCCAGTGGGCCAAGTCGTTTTTGACCTGCAGCCGGAGTGGCAGGGACATCCAGATCGACACGCAGGAAATCGGCAAGCGCTTCATTGGTTTTGCCGGCGCCGCAGACCGATGGACCCGGTGCATAGCGAAGCAAGGCGTTCACCAGATCTTCACGATTCGTTGTCGGGAAGCCGGTGCCGAACACCGTATTGAGCGCCGTTGCCAGGGCTGAGTTGCAGTAGGACGAGACAAAGTTATTCTCATCTTCCGCATCCGTGGCGTTCCACTTGTCTTTCATGTTCGTCGGAATGATCAACTCGTTGACGAGTGGATTGCCCATGCGCGCCACTTGGACAAAGCGCGCACTGTTGTCACGATCGCCGGTTTTCTTGATGACGCTGACTTTGGGTCGGCTTGTGCTGGCATAGGCGCCAAGCAGCTTATTGCCGTTTGGGCCGATGAGCTCGGCGATTGGAATCTCCAGCGCGATCGTGTTGACGTTGAAGCCACTGAACGTATCGGCAGTACCGGCGCCCGGCGCTCCGACGATGATCGCGTCGTTGGCATCGTCGGCATTGGACAGGATCGGCGAGATGTGCAGATTCAACGTATCGAAAGTTCCTCCTAGGTCGATATAGAAGGTCTCATCCCGCTGACCCGCAAAGACTCTCCCGCCGTTCTTCAAGGGAAAAATTCCCTTGGCGGCCAGTTCTTCGTATTTCGGCATCGTGCGTGGGCCGACGTTGGACGGCACGGCAAACATGGGGCCAGTGCCGAGATCACGCGGTGGCTGGCCGAAGCGCTGCTCCGTCACGGTATAGCTTTGTCGTACGAGTAGCCCTTCCGATCCTCCACCGGTCAGGGCTGTGATGGGCGGCAAGGCAACATAGGCTAAGGGAAACACATTGCCGGGCTGACGGATCTCCGTCTTAAATCTGATCTGATAGACGATATTTCCTGCGATGTTGTTCTTGTTGTTATCGATGTGAATTTCGTACAGGACGTCATCCGCGAAGTTGAAATAGTTGGGGCCGGATCCCGGCTCCTGACTCGGGATTACATTCATGATCAGGATGGCTTTGTCGGAGTCCTGCCAGCTTCGGAAGAAATAAAAGTCGGTGATATCGGCCGCTGGGTCATTGGCGATCAACGGAGCCTCGCGATGGCTGGCGGCCAAAACCGGCGACGCTGTGAGCACTGCCAGTAGCGTCAACATGAGTGGTCGAATTCGAGCGAACATGGTCTCCTCCTTCTTCTGAGTAGATCCGCTTGATGAGCGGGTTGGATTACAGGTCCGGCAGTAGAGCCGGAGCGGGTTCGGATTCAGCCTGACTGACCAGCGCGGCCTCCTCTGACGTCAGCGCATCTGACTGTGGAACGCGTTGGTCCTCCACGGCGGCAGTTGGCCCGCTTGGGGTGATGAGTGGCACGTTGTCACTGCCACTGCAGCCGGACAAGAGTCCCACGGCGCAGACGACTCCTAATGACCCAAACTTGGATGGTTTCATGGCTCTCCTCTCCATGGTGAAAAGCTGCTGTTGTGAATCTGCCTTTGGCATCAGCACCTGCAGGCGGTCTGCTTTCCATTACGAGACAGGTTGTCGTTTGGATCTCTTCTTGGTGATAGGCCTGCTTGGTGAGCTGTTTTCTCGGCGCTGCGGTGCTATAGTCCTGTCTCTATCAAACGTGCAAAAAACTGCGCAATCAGCAATCCAATCTTCCCCGTTTCCTCGTACAGCTTAATGGGGGAGACGGTGTGTTGTTCATGTCATCGGAAACGACCAAGTCGGCTCAAAACCAAGAGTGGGTACAATTGATTGCTCGCACAGCGCAGGGTGACCAGGCCGCGCTTGCAACGCTGTACGATCGGACAAGCCCACAAGTCTTCGGGCTGGTTCTCAAGATTCTCACCAATCGCGAAGCAGCTGAAGAAGTCACATTGGACGTCTACACGCAGGTGTGGCGGCAAGCTCATACGTATGATCAAACCCGGGGAGCACCTGGCGCCTGGTTGATGATGTTGGCTCGAACGAGGGCGATCGATCGGTTTCGCGCCGGGGCCGCCGAACATGCGCGGACCGAATCGTTGGATGCCGCGCATTTGTTTGCCAGCGACGATGAGACGCCGGAGCAGGATGTGGAAGGACAAGAGCGTCGACGGTATGTGCAACAGGCTTTGGCCATGCTTGCTGAGGAACAGCGGCAAGCGATCGCTCTCGCGTATTTCTATGGTTTAAGCCAAAGTGAGATTGCCGAGAAGCTACAGTTGCCTCTGGGGACCGTGAAAACAAGAATTCGGTTGGGTATGATGAAATTGCGCGAAGCCCTCGC
>CAZAKX010000321.1:0-2491 GCA_964485915.1 uncultured Nitrospira sp.
TCCTGCTCCAGGGTGTAGCTGCCCGCGTAGTACACGCCCCAGATGTAGCACACCAGCCAGCCCATCCAGTAAAAGTACCGCTTCAGCTCCAGTTTCGGGTCCAGGTTCGCCAGGTTCCGATCCCGCGTCACCCAGATCCAGCCGATGGTCACGGCAAAGAACGTGGCATTGGCCAGAATGTTAAACCGCCACAGCCCCATCCACACCGACTCAAACTCCGGGGTCATCGAATCGAGCCCGTGGGAGTACCCAAACGCCCGCTGATACAGGACCCAAAACACGCCGATTGCCAGCATGGCAAACCAGCCGATCTTCACCGGCTTCGAGTCATACCACTGCGAAATGTCATACCCCTTGTCTCTGACTGTTTGAGTTGATTCCGCCATGTCGATTCCTCCTTCATTCTTCATTGAGCGATACGAATGGTAATAGAAATCCCATTTGTCAGGTTACACACCTGCACAGCATGAAAAGGACGCCGGGCCCCAGGTCAGTAGATCCCATCGCACGAATTCATGGATATGCTGAACGCTCGCTGCTCGCGCCAACATTGCCATTGATCCAACCTCCTTTCGATGAGAAGTCTTTTGAATAGATACTTAGCAGGACTCTATTGCGTCGGCTATGAGGGGCTTCCCTAAGGTGCCTAGAGGAAATTCCACTGGATGGAATGCGGCAAGAGAACTGGAGCGGGCTTATTCGGGTGAAGGAGTGAGGCCATGGACGAGTGCGTACTTTGTGAGTTCGGCAGTCGTGTGAAGACCGAGCTGCTCCATCAGCTTTGACTTATGATACTCGACCGTCTTCGGCGAAAGACTCAGGGTTGAAGCGATTTCTTTCACGGCCAACCCTTCGGCTACCAGCTGTAAGATTTCTCGCTGACGCATCGTCAAGCGATTCTTGTCGGTTGCCTTTAGCGCGGTTCCAGCAATCGCAGAGTGGACAAGATCCTTTGCAATCAAAGATGTAATGTAATAATTGCCGTTCTTCACCGCCTCAACAGCCTGCGGCAATTCAGACCCGGCTGATCGTTTAAGCAGGTAGCCTGATGCACCGGCCTGGAAAGCTTGGTTGACATAATCTGCATCGGCATGAACCGTGACAAAAATTAATCGTGCTTGAGGAACTATCTTCCGCAACCGGCGCGCCGCATCGAGGCCGTTCAGCTTCGGCATCGAAATATCTAAGACAATAATATCGGGCCGCAATCGTTTTGCGGCATCCAACAAAGCACGACCATCCTCCGCGGAACCTACCACTTGGCAATGTTCTTCCAACAGTTTTTTGAAGCCCTCCAATACCAGCGTATGGTCATCAGCCAAGAGTACGCGCGGCTTGCTCATGCGCGCGCCTGTTTAAAGGGTACCCAGGCACAGACACGTGTTCCCTCACCCGGCATCGATTGTATGTCCAGGGTCCCACTGACTAAGGACACTCGTTCCTTCATACTCACCAACCCGAGGCTTCCTCGCCGACCATCATAACGACTGATGTCAAATCCCACTCCATCATCGCTCATTATAAGCTGCAGCCCGTCTCGCAATCGCGTAAGTTCAACACAAACGTTCTTGGCCCTGGCATGGCGAGCAATGTTCGCTAAGCCTTCCTGCGCGACGCGGTACAAGCAGGTAACGACGTCTTGCGCAAGATGTTTGGGTATGTCTTTGCATATGAACCGGGCATCGATACCGGTACGGGTCTGAAAGTCATCGACGAGGCGTCGGAGCGCAATGGACAAACCTAGATCGTCAAGGATGGATGGATGAAACTGATAGGCCAGTCGGCGAACACTTTCAGAAAGCTCGACGATACGGTCCTGAATACTGCGCACCGTTCTGACAGTACCGACGGCAGCGTTCGAGAGTTGCCGTTCCAACATTTCGATGTCGATCGACAAGAGCGCCAGCCGTTGATTGATATCGTCATGCAGATCGCGCGAGATCCGCCGTCGCTCTTCTTCCTGGAGGCGAAGAAGTTGCGAGGCAAGCAGGCGAAGGTCCCGACGGTTGGATTCCAACGATTGTTCGGTATCAATTCGTTTCGACACCTCGCTGACAAGTGCGTTATTGACAGCTAAAAGCTCTTGCGTACGTGCGTGCAGGCGCGTTGCCCAACCTTCATCGAGTCGCTGGAGTTCCTCTTCGCGTTCACGACGTTGTAGAAGGTACCATATCGGCAATCCGATCAAAGCCATCCCGAAGACGCGAGTCACTAAAGGCTTCCACGAAGGCTCGTCGGAAGCCTGAGGTGGGAGGACTGTGACATCTTCCCTTGCCATTGACTTCAGGTTTTCCACTCCGAATGGCGTGGATATTTGTTGGGGAAATAGTTCCAGAAGAGATCTGGCTACTTCGGTTGGAAAATGGAAGATCAGCAATCCGACCATCAAGGCGGCAATACTGGCCACGACTCTCCCCGTTCTCGCTTGCGGTATAGGCATGGACTAACCTCACACAGTCAAATTATCCTCCTTCAGGATCGGCCAATCAAG
>CAZAKX010000322.1:0-2486 GCA_964485915.1 uncultured Nitrospira sp.
TGAAATGAGCCTGCCTGATCGGGGAATCCGCTGAGAACAGTGAAACTGTCGTCCAGCTTGGCCCAACGCTTACATAGCTAACGTAGTCAAGATCCCCCCACCTAATTCCGGCTCGGTCCCACTGAGTGTTAACGAAATCGTTACGAGTCTTTTATCGATCGGTAACGAGTACATGAGAAGGTGATGGCGCTTATAAAGCCACGTCCCTCGTGCTGCCAACAAAACATTCGTCCGAACTTTGATGAGAGGAGGCTCTATGTCGATGATCGATGATGAAAGCGTCAGTAACACGTCTGACAATGAACATTTCCAAGATATTGTGAACACACGCTTATCGCGACGTGGTTTTTTGACCGGTGGTTTTGCGGCGGCCGCAGCCGCGTCACTAGGAGGCGTCGAAGCATTGTTGCAGGTTGTCCCTGCAGCAGCAAAGGAAATAGAGGAAGAGGACGATACAGATTCAGCGGTGGAAAGTCGTGGAGGTCGGCAGCCGGTGTTAGGGTTCGAAAGTGTGCCGGTTTCCTCTGCCGACGAGATTGTCGTGCCGAAAGGGTATACCGCTGAAGTGCTGATCGCCTGGGGTGATCCAGTCTCCAGCGGTCCCATCTTCAAACCGGATGCGAGCAACACCGCCGACGAACAGGCTCGCCAGTGGGGTATGCACAATGATGGGGTCGTCTATTTTCCGATCTCTGGATCACAACGAGGATTGATCGTCCAAAATAACGAATATACCGATGATGGGTTGCTGTTCCCAGACGGGGTGAACAACTGGACGCCGGAAAAGACCAAGAAATCATTAAATGCTCATGGCGTATCGATCATCGAAGTAGCTAGGCGGACCGGCTCTCACTTTGACCTGCGAGGTCGTCGAGGCAAGGGTAAGTGGGATGTGGTGAGGCCGTCTCGGTTCGCTTGCCGTATTACAGGTATGACTCCGATCGAGATCGGCGGGCCGGCTGCAGGGGATCCTCGATTGATCACGAGTGAAGATTCAACCGGGCGTCGGGTGCTGGGTACGCTCAACAATTGCGCCATGGGCTATACCCCCTGGGGGACCTATTTGGCCTGTGAGGAGAATTTCAACGGCTATTTCCGGAAAGACGGTCCGCAGACAGTACTTGAAAAGCGCTACGGTATTACAGCCGCTGGGTTTGGGTATTTGTGGCACACGACCGACAAGCGATTTCGCGTGGATGAGGAACAGAACGAACCGAACCGATTCGGATGGGTGGTAGAAATTGATCCCTTCCGGCCGCACTCGACGCCGGTGAAGCGCACGGCTCTCGGCCGGTTAAAACATGAGGGTGCCTGGGTGCAAGAAGCACGGAACGGAAAGGTCGTCGTGTATATGGGCGACGATGAACGGAACGAATACATCTACCGCTATGTCTCCAACCTACCATGGCGTCAGGCTCGCCGTCAGGGCATCAATCCACTTGACGATGGCATCCTCTATGTCGCGAAGTTTCATGCGGACGGCACCGGAGAATGGCTGCCGCTCGTTCCGGATAATCCGCGGCTCGCAGGATGGTCGTTGAACGACATTCTGATCAATACCCGCGGGGCCGCCGATGCCGCCGGGGCGACCATGATGGATCGACCTGAATGGATCGATACGTTCCGCAAGGATCTGACGGCCATTGCGACATTGACCAACAACAGCCGACGTGGCACGACCCCAGAGTCGGTCAACAACCCCGACGGGTCTACCGCCGCAGGCTCTGCCCGTCCGCCGGTGGACGCGGCGAATCCTCGCGCCGTCAACAACTATGGCCACATCATCCGCTGGTTCTATCGCCAGGACTGGACGGAACTCACGTTTGGCTGGGACATTTTCGCCCTCTGTGGCGATCCCACGAATCCGGCTCACGGGTCGACGATCGCCGGCGATAAGTATGGCTCACCGGACGGGATCTATGTGGATCCCAGCGGTTTGCTCTGGATTCAGACCGATGTCTCCACCTCGACGATCAATGCCGGGGCGTACGCCGGGTTCGGCAACAACCAGATGCTGGCGGCGCATCCTGAAACCAGAGAGACTCGACGCTTCCTTGTCGGCCCAAGTCAGTGCGAAATTACCGGAGTGTTCATGACGCCGGATCGGCGCACCATGTTCGTCGGGATTCAGCATCCGGGCGAGCGACCGGACGATCTGCCGGGCGATCCGTTGAATCCGAAACAGTTCAGCTCCTGGCCGGATGGGCCGTCCGGGGGTCGCCCTCGTTCTGCCTTAGTCGTGGTGACAAAAGACGACGGTGGCAGGATTGGGAGCTGAAATGGTCACAAGGGCGACGGGCTCTCGGAATGAAGCTCCGAGAGCTCGCAGTGCCTAGGAGTACAAGATGCAATCTCGACCATCTCTACCAACACTGCAGGGGCAGGAGTTCGGGAAGCCTGGCCTTCACCAAACTCAATCCCCTGCACAGCGATTGTTGGTTTCGCCGCGGTCCCATCCTTCAATGGCCTTACGCCGGCAGGTTCTC
>CAZAKX010000323.1:0-2475 GCA_964485915.1 uncultured Nitrospira sp.
GATGCGCTCATGGAGGCACGCGTCAACGGCAAGCAAGTTGCGGTCTTGGTCGAGCTCAAAGCGCGATTCGACGAGGAAAACAATATCGAATGGGCCAGGAAGCTTGAAGACGAAGGTGTGCATGTTGTGTACGGTGTGCGCGGCCTCAAGACGCATGCGAAAGTCTGTCTCGTCGTCCGGCGGGAGCCTGAGGGGATTCGTCGTTATGTCCACTTGGGAACCGGAAACTATAACGTGGTTACCAGTCGTATCTATACCGATTTGAGCTATTTCACATGCGATCCCGCCATTAGCCACGATGTCTCCGATCTCTTCAACTCCTTGACCGGGTACGCCCGCATGAATTCCTATTCCAAGCTCCTCGTCGCACCGACGATGTTGAGGCAACAATTGCTTGATCGGATCGAGCGTGAGACGAGCCGGCATCGCCAGCACGGTGACGGATATATCGCCTTCAAGATGAATGCATTGGTCGATACACAATGCATTCAGGCGCTCTACCGCGCATCGCAAGCGGGAGTCAGGATTGATCTTCAGGTGCGGGGCATTTGCTGCCTGCGACCGGGCCTCCCCGGGGTCAGCGAAACCATCTCGGTCACCTCAGTAGTTGGGCGTTTTCTGGAACATGCGCGGATCTATTATTTTCGTCACGGCGGGGAGAATGAGGTGTTGATCGGGAGCGCTGATCTGATGCCGCGCAATCTGGATCATCGAGTAGAACTTCTTGTCCCCGTACAGCATCCTCGTTGGCGCGAGCTCATCATCAATGACATTCTCACGGTTGGGCTACGCGACAATGTGCAGGCAAGACGATTGCTCGCCGATGGGACGTATGAACGAATCCATGCCGCAGCCGATGAAGCCGCCGTGAATTCACAGCAATGGCTTTTGGATCACTGGAAATCCAGATCATAGAGAGCTGCCGGCTATCTCGCAGCGTTCACTCAATTCAAGGTAAGACATGGAGCCATCTACACTATCCAAAACGAGTGACGCATGCGGCACGGTTTCTCGCGACCCTGGCCTCACGGTGAGGCATTTCCGACAGATTGTGCTCTGGCCGCTCCAGCTAATGCCGATTCACGACGAGATGCCGATTCAGAAGCATTGTGACTTTATTCAGGCACAGGGCTTCGACAATCTCTGGCAGGAAGTGGAAGACGAGTTTACCGGGGATCCATCTCTGTTCCAGGAACGACATTACAGCGAATTCATTACCTTCCTCCCTTCTGTTCAGCGGTTTCTTTACGGCGAAGGTACCGGTCGGGGGGCCGGTGTCAACCAAGAATCACCCATTCGCGTATTCCGCCGTGCCGATGTCGCACGGGTGCGGCTGACCTACCCCGATCCCGGAGTTGCACCGGTCGTCTTCGATGTGGCGCACATCGATTTGTATTTTTTCTACGACATTGACATCGTAATCCTGGCCATGGAGATTTTCGCCGATGATCTCCCTCTGGCTTGTGCGGAGGAGACCATGCTTCGTTTTGCAAGAGGGTATCCCACGTACTGGGAATCCGATGGGCATGGCGGCCATTGTCTCAAAAAGGCGGAATGGCTGGCGAAGGATAACACGGTGCTATCGTGTTCCGACTACGAACACAAGGAGAAATACTTGTCCTTTGTTTGTCAGTACCGGGCGCCGTGTATCGCCTCCCATTGGGAATTTTTGCTTATGCCGTTGGTACACCACCATTCAGGGAAAACCGGCCTCGTCCGCTACCGGCAGATCGAATCTCATCTCTTGCCGTTGATGGCCTATCTGACGATGGATAATCCGGCTGCGCTGACCCGGGGAGACTTCATACGGCTCGGATTGGCTGCCCCGCCTGATCCATCGGATTCTCTCCCCTATTCTGAAGGGCATCTGCGCGGGTTTGAAAATCGCTACTTCTATGATCGCTACTGGACCGAAAAGGAACGGGAGGGCCCCGGAACCCGCTTCATCTGCAGCGGGAGAGTGTTCACGGAAATCAGCGATTCTAGCGACCGGTTTTTAGCCACGAGAAAAACGGGTCTTGAACAGTTCCGACATGAGTATTTTGTCCTTTTCCTGATCGCCCATTTTCATAAAGCCGCCATGCTCATGTTGTCGGATCGCCTTGTGGATGCCCTCAACCGGTTGGAACCCGACAATCTGGAATCGATCAGGCGCTTCCGGCACGAGATCCGACAGATTCTCGGCGTATTTCTGCGGTTCACCCATCGGTACTGGTTCCAGGATGTCTCGGAACATACCCAGGTGAAGGAATTGTTTCGCATGACGAATAGGCACCTTGGAACGGCTCAGCTCTATACCGAGGTTCGGGAGGCGATTGAAGATATGAGTCAGTATCTGGACAGCGATGTCCTGCGTCGGCAGGGAGAGACGATGGTGCGCCTGACCGTCGTGACCACGGTCGGTTTGATTGGTATGGCCACGACCGGCTTTCTCGGTATGAACTTGATTGCGGAGGCCGATGCTCCGTTCATCAG
>CAZAKX010000324.1:0-2455 GCA_964485915.1 uncultured Nitrospira sp.
CGTGATTCTCCTGAATCCTGGGCCGGTAAACGTTTCTGATCGCGTACGACAAGCTCTACTCCATCCAGATATCTGCCATCGAGAAGATGAATTTTCCGAGTTGCTGCATCGGATCCAAACCAAGCTGCTCAAAGCCTTCGTTCCTGGAGCTGAGTCGGATTACGTCGCCGTTGTGATGACTGGGTCAGGGACGGCTGCCGTCGAGGCGGCTTTGATGTCGTCGCTTCCGCATGGCCGACGGATCCTCATCCTCAACAACGGCGTGTATGGAGAGCGGATGTCCCAGATCATCGGGCTTCATCGCTTGGGCGTGAGTGAGTTGAAATGTGAATGGACGGTTCGACCGGACCCGGAAAGACTGTTGCTCGCGTTACGCCAACATCAGGAAGTCCATGTGGTCGGCATGGTGCATCATGAAACGACGACGGGGCTGCTCAACCCTGTTCATGAGATCGCGAAGATTGTCGATAGCCAGAATCGTGTGTTTGTGTTGGATGCCGTCAGTGCGCTCGCCGGAGAAACACTCGACATCGCCAAGTCGCATATTTATATGGTGGCGGGCACGGCTGGAAAATGCATTCAGGGGTTCCCAGGCGTTTCGTTCGTGCTGGTGCGAAAGGGGTTTATTGAGAAGATGCGATCCTACCCGAAACGATCCTGGTATCTCCATCTGACCCATTACATCGATAATGAAGGGAGAGGCACAATCCCGTTCACGCCGGCGGTACAAGTCTATTACGCGTTCAACGAGGCCCTCGATGAACTCCTTGAGGAAGGTGTCTCCAAGCGCGTCCAACGGTACAAGAGAATGGCGACGCTGATCCGTGAGCGAATGACGTCGATTGGTGTGAAGGCGCTGCTTCCCGCGGATCGGCAATCCAATACCATTACGGCTTATCATTTGCCTGATGGAGTGACGTACCAATCGCTGCATGACCGGCTCAAACAGCAAGGCTATGTGATCTATGCCGGGCAAGGAAACCTAGAAAACAAGATCTTCCGCGTTGCCAATATGGGGGCATTGACCGAAATACAGTTCGGCGGATTTCTCGACGCGTTTGAACAAGCGTGTAAGCCCGTATGAAAGCGATCATTCTGGCAGCCGGAGTCGGGAAGCGTTTATGGGAGGTGACGCAACATCGCCCCAAGTGCCTCATTGAGATCGGCGGTCGATCGCTGCTGCATCGCTATCTGCACTCTCTGGCGAGCGTCGGCATTCGTCGAGTGGATATCGTCGTCGGGTACAAGCAGGAGATGATTCGCGCGGCGGTCGAACAGGATTCGTGTGGTCTCACTGTGAAGTTTTTAGTGAACGAAGAGTTTCACCGGGGCAGCATTTCATCTCTATGGATTGCCCGAGATGTGTTCGACGACGATACCATCGTGATGGATGCGGATGTGCTGTTTCATCGGGAAATTCTCCGACGGCTGGTCTCGTCGCCTCATGAGAACGCGTTGCTGATGGATGAGACCGTGAAGCAAACCGGTGAAGAATGCATGGTAGTTGTGGCGGGTGGCCGTGTGATTGCGCTGACCAAAAAGGTGCCGGAACAATACGACTATGCCGGCGAGGGCGTGGGATTTTTGAAGGTTCGGCATGCCGACACGCCGCGTGTCATCTCCTCGCTCCGCGATTACATCGACAAGGGGTCATGGGATATGGAGTACGAAGACGCGCTACTGGCGTATTTTCGGGACATACGAGTCGGTCATGAAAAAATCGGAGGACTCCCCTGGACCGAAATTGATTTCATCGATGACGTAAAGAAAGCTGAATTGGAAGTTTTGCCAAGATTATGAGAAAGTCTTTCCTATGGTACGATGACGGAAGCGCGCGAGTGAGGGGAAGGGCGTAATCATCAAGCATAGCTGAATGTGAGACCATGAGTAAGAGCATTCTCCAACGGAGAGCAGAGATTCAAGGATTGGCGACGGCGATTCTCCTGCCTTCCGTCGGAGTATTCGGCGGACCGATCGGGCCGGAGATCGGGGAGCTGGGGCCCCTGGCAAGTGTGGTGGGAATCGGACTCTTTCAACGCACGGTGCTGACTCTGCAACGGGCTGGGATTCGTCAGTTAATCGTCCTCTCGGGTTCGGAGGAAGAACAACTCAAGTTGACGTTGGGGAAAGGGCCGCGCGTCACGATTCCTGTCCGCTGGATGCCGATTCGGGAGTTTCCACTCGATGATCCTCGGACATGGGAATCGTTGGCTGCGGAGGTGCATGGATTTGCCCTGGTTGCCAGCGTCCATAGCGTGTTTTCTCATGGGTTGATCGAACAACTCCGGCGAGACGTGCGGGACGGTCAATCGATCGTGGTCGCGCAATCCCGACAGGATCAACTCGAACACCCGAGGATGCATGGTGTGCCCTTGAACATGCCGTCCGGTCGTTTGAAGACCGTTGGCTCAACCCGTTTGGAGGAGTCAACCGTGCGCGTGGCGGAGCTTGTGGT
>CAZAKX010000325.1:0-2451 GCA_964485915.1 uncultured Nitrospira sp.
TAGCCGTGCCTCGATTGACTTTTTTTGCCCCTGGCGAGTAGGGTCCATTCTTAAAATAGTTCATGTGAGGGAGGGATTCGGATGCAGATTCAGGTCAATACGGATAACCATATTCATGGACGTGAGGAGATCGTCGCACTTGTTGAGACCAGCGTCGAGAGAGCGGTCGGACGATTTCGGGAGCGAATCACTCGAGTTGAGGCGCATCTCAGCGATACCAACAGCCATAAGACCAAGGGAGATGACATCCGGTGTGTGCTGGAAGCCAGACTAGCCGGTCACCAACCCATCGCCGTAACCCATCAGGCTGCCACAGTTGAGCTCGCTTTGAGTGGAGCAGCGGACAAACTCGAGCGGTCGGTGGAGAGCACGCTCGGCCGGCTCAAGGAACGATAGACACTTACTTCTTGCCTCGTCCCTCTTGCGCAATTGTGCTAGGATGCCTCACCTCGTTCTTGCGTATTAGATCTGCATGAGTGCTATCCGAAGACCATGACACCTCCGGCTCCTTCACCGGCTTCCGACTATCGCTTCTTGCTCCTCATCATTCCGCCGGTGTTCATCCTGCTGCTTGCGATCGGCCTGTTTGAGTTCAGTTCCAATATCACGGTCGATGACTTTCACGGCCTCACCAAACGGCTCATGCATCCAACCTCAGAGGCTTCGGAACAATCGTTCAACGCCACCCATTTTCTAGTGGAGGTCAAGTCGCGGTATATCTGGCTCACCACGGTGGTAGTGGCGTTGGTGGCGGGGATTTATGCCTTCATCCTGTGCGCGATGATTATTTACCAATGTCATCCACGCCAACGACTTCTGGCGGTCACCGCCATCGGAATGGTCTTTGCCTTAGGTGGTGTGGTCTTTATCTGGGCACTCGATGAAACGCATACGCTCTACCGAGCCGTCTTTGGTTTTAGCTACGATAACCTCCGCCAGGCCGGCGCTCAGCGGATCAGCGAGCATCTCTTGCGCTATGTCATGGTGGTGGTGTCCGTCGTCAATGTGCAAGCCCTGATTGTTCCCGTGGTGGCTCTGCTGGCGGCTTGCAGCACTCTCGCGCCGACGATTTCAGGCCAGCCGCCTGATCCCAAATTCTATGCATCACAGATGAAGCGACTGAAGGAGGTCTTGACCGCCGCCTCAGCCATTCTCGTTTCCGGCATCTTGCACATGGGCGCCTGGCTTCGGTGGCCTGCGGCGTTAGTTGCCGACAAAACTGGTCAAGAGGCAGTACTGGGTACAGCTCTCGCTATTACCCTCTACTGGGGCGTGACCTTTACATTGATGTTGGTGGCTACCTACCTGCCCGCCGCCCTTCTTCTAGCGAGGCGAGCCGAGGCGCTGCTGCTGGAACGGCCTTCTGAGTCGGCAGAGCCGGAACTGGACCAATGGCTGAAAGATCACGGCTTGTTCCTATCGTTACAAGATCACTTCCCGCAGTTCGGATTGATACTCGCTCCCCTGCTCGCCAGCCCCTTGAGCTCCCTGCTGGTCGCTCCGTTGACTCCGACCGGGTGACAATGATCGCACCTTCTCCAAGTCGTTCCGTTACCAAACAGTCCAGCAAAGATGTCGATCAACCAGCTGGGTCCCGTAACGTTACCGGCAGGAGAAGTGGCAATATTCGATGGGACTGGGAGGAGCGCTCAAGGCCATCTTGATGGCCTCGTGCTCGTAACCGAGATCTTCTAACTCCTTCTCCGCGTGGGTGAGCTCTTCTTCCGTCAGATAGGCCACGGTGTCGGGAATACCATTTTCTTTCAGCGCTCGCAGAATGGCGCCTAGGGTCTCCCGCTCTTCCGGTGGCATGTTCGTCCCGAGCGGAAATTCCAGCCGCCGGCGATAGGGGCTTTCAAATGTTTCGTTCAACGCCCGGATGGTCTTCAGCACAAGCCGGTCTTGTTCCCAGGGCCGAAGCTTTGGCCCTGCTGACGGATGGGAGGCTAACAGCTCCATGAGGGTGATTGCGTTTGTATTCAGCGACCGTCCCACGAACTCCCGCTGTGGTTCAAAGGTCGTCTGCTTTAGACCCAACTGTTTGGCCACAGCGTCGACTAACGCGAAGTTGATCATGAAGCTGTATTGCCCGCCGAACTGGCCGTAGCAGGGCTTCTCGGGATCGTTCAAGACATTCATGTCGGCGGTCCCGGCATCAAAGGCGCTGAATCCAATGGCGGCCGGAGCCAAGAGCCGCTTCGCCTCTTTCAGTGTTGCATAGGCGCCCACATTGATAGGCACGACCACATCTTGATCGATGCGCTGGAGAAACTCGACGATGGTTTTCCGATAAGGCACGTCTTTCCATTCGACCTTGCGATACTCCTTCTCCCATACCAATTCATCAAGAAACGGCGGAAAGGTCTTGAGCACGTCGAGATCCTTCTCCTGAAACGCCCGAACAAACGCCGACCAATCCTGAATTTTGGCATGGAGTGATTCGCTCAGGTT
>CAZAKX010000326.1:0-2450 GCA_964485915.1 uncultured Nitrospira sp.
TAGACTGCGCGCTGATCCGTTTTGACACTGACCTTCAGCCGATAGCCGTTTCGTGCCAGCGCTTCCTCAGCGACTTTTGCCACAATCTCCAGAGGGCGAGGGAGCGTCTCGGACTGCGCATCTTTGTCTTCGACTTTCAGAGATTGCGCGACCTGTGTTCCGATCAGCTCTTTGGCTTCATCCAGCTGCTGATCCAATTCTTCATTCAGCTTTTTGGCGTCACGGAGTTCTTGATTGAGCAGATCAATCTGTTGCTGCATGACCTTGTTGCCATCCTGCAGAGAACCGAGCAAGGATTCTTGCCTGGCAACCTGTTTCTTGAGAATCTCGTTGTCGGCACGAAGGGGGCTGTCGTCCGGGTTGCAGCCTGACAAGGCCAAGAACAAGATGCCGGAGAGTCCGAGTAGTGATCGACCGTCAAGTGTTATGTCTCGCACGCGTATTCCTCCTAAGAGCGTCGTGGGATTATCCACGCTTCTGCTCAACTTGTCCATGCGATATCTTATATTTGACCGCCGCGAAGGCTGATCGGTATGCTTTTCACGATGAAGACTTCGCGGGCGCTCATGATTGGGTTGTGGCTCTTTCTTGTTGTGCAGTCGCCTCTTGCAGCGGAGAGAGTGCAGGCGGCTGTGGCTGTGCCGGCGGAGGATTATAGTCTGTACGACCGAGTCATTGAGGACAAATTTCTTACGTCTCAGATCCAATTGGTCCTACTGGAACGTATGACCGTTTCTCGGCTGATGCCTCAACAGGATGGATCTATGACGATGGATGTTTTTCAACGGCACGGCTATTTTGACGGCTTGCTGCCGCAGGATCTTGTTCGAGATTTTGTCGGCGCCAACCAAAGCGCTGCTCGCCTGGAAGATCGATTTCAGTTCGGGGTTCGCTATCGATTTGTATCAGAGGGAATGGAAGACGATTCGGAAGCCGGTGCCGCACTCCTTGTCATGACTAATCCCGCCGCGCCGGTCCAAGCGTCCTCGGTGCTTGACCGATTGGCATTCTCGCGCGTGGGCCGGACGCTGAAGAACGACCAATCCCTCGTCTATGTGGAGAACAGGCGCCGTGATGGGACCGGGGCGGGGTTCCTGGTGTGGTTTCATCGCCAGGGACAGGAGTGGGAACTGTTCGACACGGAAGTGGTCTGGACCATGCGATAGGGAAAGTGAGGCTGGAGGTTCTTGCCTTGCGCGAGAAGATCAATGGGTTGTAGCATGCCGCTACGATGACGGCCTTGATTCGGAAAACCTTCTCGGTCCCCCCACTCGGTTGTAATTGCTCCATCATCGGTGATCCGGTCACAAAGCAAGCGGTCGTCATCGATCCAGGTGGCGCACCGGAGCGAATTCTTCATGAGGTGGAAGCACTGGGGTTGACCGTCAGCCATATTCTCCACACTCACGCCCATCTCGACCACTTTCTGGCCTCCAGCGAAATCAAGAAATCAACTGGCGCGGCGATTTGTCTGCATCAGGACGATCTTCAACTGTGGAACAATTTGGAGCTCCAATGTCGTGTGTTTGGGGTGTCCTATGTGCCTGCCTTGCCGCCTGACCATTGGCTGATGGATGAGGAAAAGGTGATGCTGGGGCAGGTGCCGATCGTGGCGCTCCATACACCGGGCCACACGCCTGGGTCGATCAGTTTTTATCTGCCCAATGACAAGCTTGTGCTGGCCGGTGACACGCTCTTCCGGGGAAGCATCGGCCGGACCGACTTATGGGGCGGGAACTTTGAGGCCATTGAACAGTCGATTCGCGAGCGACTCTATACGCTTGACGATATGACCGTTGTGATCACCGGTCACGGGCCGGACACCGAGATCGGCGTCGAAAAGGAGATGAATCAATTCGTCCGCGCGTGACAGCTACTCGTTGACCATGCGTTCTCTCAGACGGTCGATCCTCTTCTCGGTCGATTGTTTGATGAAGATCATGTTCTCAGCAAGGTGCTGCTGGGCGTTAATCTTCCCTTCATCGCGACGTTTTTGCTGATCGAGGCCAAACTGCGCGATGATCGGCCCATCTTCCTTGTTCAGCTCTTTCCAGATTTCAGCACAACGTGATTGTTTGGCGGCCGGATACTTGTCGCAGGGTGGATCAGCAGCCGCCGAGACTGAAGCGGTGAGGAGTGAACTGAAGAGCAGAGCGGAAATACTCAACCAGTACTGACCTATGCGTGTCGTCATCTGAATGACCCTCCACAGACCCCAGCACCATACCACAAGTCGGGAAGTGACGCAGACCCTTCAAACCTATGAGAAAGATGCCGAGATCTTTCTCAAACACTGGGGGAAGAAGAAGTACAAGCGGCCGGCCCTAATCGTGCAGTGGCTGAAGCTCCTACCTGAACGTGCGGTTCTGCTCGATCTGGGCTGTGGGGCAGGACAAGATTCTCGCCATCTCGCAAAGCTTGGTCATCACGTGATCGGACTGGATCGGACT
>CAZAKX010000327.1:0-2427 GCA_964485915.1 uncultured Nitrospira sp.
AGATGGCCGCTGTCCATCACGTCTTGTCCGTCGAACCGCACCACGACATCGCCTCGTTTCAGACCGGCTCGCTCGGCAGACGCCTTCGCTTGCACATCCGTAACGATCGCTCCCTTGACGTCCGGCAAGTGGAAAATTTTCCCCAGTGGAGGGCTCACATCTTGCGTCGAGGCGCCCAGAAACCCACGGACTACGCGACCCGTCTTGATGAGGCTTTGCATGGCCGCACGAGCCATGTTGCTGGGTATGGCAAATCCGACACCCACACTTCCACCGGTGGGACTCGCGATCGCCGTATTGATCCCCACCAGCTCACCCTGGATGTTGACAAGCGCGCCGCCTGAATTCCCTGGATTGATCGGTGCGTCCGTCTGAATAAAGTCTTCGAAATCCGCCACGCCCACATCCGCGCGCCCGACCGCACTCACGATGCCGAACGTGACCGTGCGGCTTAATCCCAGCGGATTGCCGATGGCCAGCACGAAGTCGCCGACGGCCAGTTGGCTCGAATCGCCCCATGCGGCAGTGGGAAGATTTGTAGCCTGAATCTTCACCACCGCGACGTCGGTCTTTGGATCGGTGGCAACTACTCTCCCTTTGTATTGACGACGATCCGCCAGGACCACCTCTACATCGACGGCATCGGCAACAACATGGTTATTGGTCACGATATAGCCATCCTGTGACACGATGACACCGGAACCTTGTCCATATTGCCGACGAGTCGGCGGCTCTTTGAACAGACCGAACGGCAGGGCTTCATCGCTGAAGGCTTGATCGCGCACCATCACAGTGGATGCGATACTCACAACCGCCGGAATGACCTTATTGGCGGTGCCCCGGACTTGGCGCTGCAAATCTTGCCCGCTTGTCTTCGGAACCTGTTGAGTCGCGGCCAAGCCTGCAATCGGAACCGTCAGACAGCCGACGATTCCCCATACCACGATTCTGAACCTACTGAGCTTCACAAGAGGGCTTCTCCTACGGTTTGTCGTTATTTTACTATACGCCCGAGCCTACCACGCGGACCCAATCACACGCATTCATAATTCGATATGACGTATGCTGCGTCGTGTAGACAACCGCTTTCTAGCGGGGCCACTTGACCTTCAGGAGACAAGACAGCGTCCCGCCGAGGCGAGTTGGTCGGGAAGCATGCTCGTATGTTACGATCATGCATGACTGCCTCTTCCTTCATCCATTCCTGGACGAAGGGATTCCATAGCCAAAAGGTGACATGATGACACATCTCGCGACCTTCCTCGCTCTTATCCTATTCACGACGGCTTCAGGAATTCTTATTTCTCTGGGGCATGCCGAGGAGAGTAAGTTTGGGACCCCTAAGGGAGATGAAGGCACCAGGATTTTCAAAGCGCCTGAGCACCCTTTTTACAGTGGTGAATTTCGACTCAAAGGTGATCGCGCCTTCCTCGTCGGAAGTATGAGCGATACGGCGCCCTGGGATCATCTGGACTATGCGGGCAAGCACTTGAATACGGTGAAGGGATCGATTGAGATTGAGGTGAATGAACGTACCAACACGGGACGAGTAGTAGCCGAATTCGTCGAAGGGACAAACCGGTATCGAATCGTCTTTGATCGGTTTGCCGCGAAAGCCCCGTTTCAGGACGGAGGCATTGCGACCAGGATCTATGAGCACGGTGATTCCAATAACGGCGATCCGCTGTTCCCCAAAACTTGGTTGTACCTGGGTGGCTGGGGCACTGCGACAATGTATAAGGATGCCCACGTGCTCTACAAGGACTATGACGCGCACTTCATGGTGATGGAGCGGTCGCGCGATCCCAAGACACATCAGGTCCGCTACCCGGTCACACGCACGTTGCCCGGCGGCGAAACCGATCCGGCTGGTATGGAAATCGACCTGTGGGTGCGCTCCAAGGAACAAAACGCAAACAACTTTCCTCCCTTTGAAACGTTTGTCCATCTCTGTTGGGAAGAAGTGACCTGGCGATAGGCAATGTGGAGTTCTTTCCAACGTATCCTTCTAATCGTTCTTCTGGCTATAGCTGCGCCGCTGGATGGGCACGCCCTTGAGAGCGCGGAGAGTGCGCTCCACATGTGGACGTTTGACAATGAGCCACCAAAGACTCTTCCCTCTGAATTCCAGATAGGCACCTTGTTTGATGGGAGGCCCGCCGGGGACTGGAAAGTGCTTCACACTGATCAGGCCAAGAGTCCCCCAGGCATCCTAGGCCAGCTTATGCGAAAAGGCGCTGAGCACGCATACAAAACCGTGCTCATCAATGGGACCACGGCATCCAACCTCGAGCTTTCCGTCTCATTCCTGCCGATCGATGGTAAAGCCGATATGGGAGGCGGTCTGATCTGGCGTGCCATAGACGATCGCAACTACTACCTGGCCAGGGCCAATCCACTAGAGCAGAATATTCGGATCTATCGGGT
>CAZAKX010000328.1:0-2427 GCA_964485915.1 uncultured Nitrospira sp.
GTCTTGGTTGGACATCAGTTTGTCGTAGAGATCGACCAGACTCTGTTCCATCGGCCGGCCGACGTAGAAGCGGACGATGATCAGCGCGCCGCCTGGGCGTGAAATGGAATAGACGTATTCGACGCCTTTGATCTCGGAGAGTTTACGTTCAAACGGCTTGGTGAGTTGCTCTTCGACGACCTTGGCTGCGGCACCAGGAAACGGCAGCCAGACATCGGCCATCGGCACCACAATCTGCGGTTCTTCCTCGCGCGGAGTGCCGACTATCGCGAATAGGCCCAGCAGCAACACACCCACCATAATGAGCGGCGTGAGCTTACTGTCGATGAAGAGGGCGGCAATGCGGCCACTGAGTCCTGGGCGATAGTTCGTCATACGTCAACCATCGCTCGTCGTTCGTATCTCGTGGAGCGTGTCTCGCAACCCATCCTCCGTTTCACGTTTCACGAGCGACACTTCACGGAGTGTTCCCTGGCGGCGTGGCCGCCGCCTCGGCGATCTTGACCGTAGCTCCATCAACGCCCCGTCTGCCGTCTATCAAGACTCGCTCGCCCTCGTTGAGGCCGGAAAGGATCTCCACCTGTTGGTCGAATCGCCGCCCAAGCTTGACCCACCGAAGCCGAGCGACATGATCCGTTCCCACGGCATAGAGGCTGGTCAGTTCGCCCCGTTCGACGATGGCGGTCAACGGAACCAGAATGGTTGGCGTGGCGCCCTTGTCGAGCCGGAACCGACCGAACATGCCGGTCCTCAGTCCTGGAGTGTTGGGCAAATCAACCTTGACCATAAAGGTATGAGTTTGTGGATCCCCGGCAGGGAGAATTTGACTGACCTTTCCGATCAAGGCAACCACTCCCAATGCATCAATGACCACAGAAATCGTGTCTCCGTTTGAAACGGACTTCAGATCACCTTCTGCCACCGTGGCTTCCAGCCGGAGACGCCGAGGATCCTCAATTTTGAGCAGTGGTTGCCCCGGCGAGGCTAATTCGCCGGCTTCCACTTTCTTTTCGGTAATGACACCGTCGAAAGGCGCTTTCACCACTGTATAGCTGAGCTGCGCCTCCACTGCTTTACGACTTGCCTCCGCAACTCGATAGGCTCTGGTCGCATTCTCCATCTCCTGTTTGGACACCGCATCTTGGGTGTACAGCTGATTCATCCGGTCGAGGTGGGCTTTCGTATTCTCAACGTCGGCGTTGGCACGAGCCAAGTCCGCTTGAAGATCACGGCTATCCAGCTTGATCAGAACCTGACCTTTGGAGACCTTCGTGCCTTCCCGGACGAGCAACTTGTCGATCGTGCCTTGGATGCGACTGGAGAGCGTGGCTTGAAAGATCGCGGCGACCTGGCCGGTCACTTCAACACGGATCGGCACCGACGTCTGTTGAGCCTCGACAACCGCAGCCTGAATGGTGTGCTGTGAGGCAGCCGACACCACCGTTGTGGTCGGCTCTTCTTTGGATCCGCAGCCGGCTAAGAGCAACGCCGCGATAAGCATCCGTTTCACTTGTTTGACCCTCGCGGCACGACAGTTTCACCGGACTCAACGTCCATCAGTGGCTGCCCGAGCATGATCCTCACACCGCTCCTCAGCGCGAGTGCGTGTGCCTTCACGATCTTCCCATGTTCCTCTCCTGGCTCCAAGCTGTCGAAGCAGACATTCAGCCGTCGCCAACAGCTCCTCAAGACCACGGTCCGGCTTCGCACCATAGTGCCCACGATCGAAAATCGGGATTTGAAGGCACACCTCCGCGCGATACCGTCGCTCCGGAGCATACATGATCCGATGCATCGGTGGGTCCGGATATTCACAGGGTTTCAGAAGATCCAGCGATTGAAAGAATACGCGGCAGACACGGCGCAGTCCCCCGATCAATTCACGCAGCTCCGTATCTTCGCCCGACGGCAGATGCTTAGGATCCTGAAAGGCTGCATAGAGGTTCAGCTGAAAACCGATTTGGATGATCTGCCCTGATCCATCTCTCACATAAAAGGGATTGTGATCGAAACAGACCTTTCGAGTCTCCATCATGTCCCGCATGGCCTGCTCACTGTCGAAGGCGCCTTCGAGATTAAGGGGAATCGTCATGGCTGGCTCCTGATCATCAAACATCCCCTCGGGTTGACGGCAGGATGGTCAAAACGTCCTCTCTTCTCACCCACCCGCCCCAGCGCACCGAGGTGCGCCGTTTCCACAGACAAGGCCGCAGCGAGCGAAGAAACGAGGAGGTACATACCGCACTTCGTGTGAGCCGTTCACCCGTCGAATTGATCTTGGTGAACGGATAAACCCCACCACTGTGATTCCTCCTCACGGTTGAGCCCCTGAGCGATGCGAGAACGAAGCTGGAGGACGTTTTCACCATCCTGCTATTCTTGTACCCCAAGCTTACGCAACAGTGCCATCATCGGGCACCAGCCGGT
>CAZAKX010000329.1:0-2422 GCA_964485915.1 uncultured Nitrospira sp.
TACATACCGCACTTCGTGTGAGCCGTTCACCCATCGATTGATCCTGGTGAACGGATAGACACTACCAGTGTGATTCTTCTGCACTGTTGAGCCTCTGAGCGATGCGAGAACGCCGCTGGCGGACTTTTTCAGCATCCTGCGAAAGCTCTCTGGGAAACGGGCAATTCAACAATCCGAACTTCTGACCTGTGGGATGGCTTCATCCCTGACGATCAGGGGGGAAGACACAGGATAAAGCGTGGACTTGGCGTGGGGACGTACTAACCTGAAAGGATATTAACAGGGAGTCGAATCCGGCTTAAGCATGACTGGTCTTCCTCGCCCGCTCGGCAATTTTTTTGCGTAGGCGCGCCTTCTCAAGACTGATCTGGGCTTCTTTCACTTCTGACGGCAAGCCCCCCGCCTGAAGGCGACGTTCTGCATCAGCTACCTTAGCTGTCGCGCGCTCAACATCAATGTCTTCGGCCTTTTCCGCGATCTCCGCCATGACTGTGACTTTGGTCGGCGTGACTTCGGCAAACCCCCAGAGCACGGCCATGGAATTGGTCTGGTCGCCGATACGGTAGCGGAGTTCGCCGATGCGAAGCGTCGAGAGAAAATGGCAATGGCCGGGGAGAACGCCAAACTCTCCTTCTGACCCTGGCGCGATGACCTCATCGACCTGTTGGCTCAGCAGCAGTTTTTCCGGCGTCACAACTTCTAATAGAATTGTCCCTGGCATTCCTTCCTCTTTTCTTATCTCTTCCCCACTACAGGCGGGGAAGCGAGGCGTCATCCACTGCGCGCATGCAACGAGGGTCTTCCGAGACCGCGCGTTGCGCGAGCAAGGAGGATGCTCGGTTCATCCGCCTCCCTATACTTTCACGCCCATTTTTTCAGCCTTAGCCACCGCCTCTTCGATCGGACCGACCATGTAGAAGGCCTGCTCCGGCAAGTGGTCGTATTTTCCATCAAGGATCTCTTTGAAGCTGCGGACCGTGTCCTTGAGCTTGACGTACTTTCCAGGCGCACCGGTGAAGGCTTCCGCCACATGGAAAGGCTGCGACAGAAAGCGCTGGATCTTTCTGGCACGTGCGACGACCATCTTGTCATCTTCGGACAATTCATCCATACCGAGAATAGCAATGATATCTTGGAGATCCTTATAGCGCTGAAGAACGGACTGCACGCCACGGGCGATCTTGTAATGCTCATCCCCGATAATCTGCGGGTCCAAAATACGTGATGTCGAGTCCAACGGGTCGACCGCCGGATAAATACCCAACTCGGCGAGCGAGCGGGACAACACAGTCGTCGCATCCAAGTGCGCAAAGGCGGTAGCTGGAGCCGGATCTGTCAGGTCGTCGGCGGGCACATAAATCGCTTGTACGGACGTGATCGAACCACGTTTAGTCGAGGTAATACGCTCCTGTAAGGCACCCATCTCGGTTGAAAGGTTCGGCTGGTATCCGACGGCTGACGGCATACGGCCCAGCAACGCGGAGACCTCTGAACCGGCCTGGGTAAACCGGAAGATATTGTCCACGAACAGCAGCACGTCCTGATTCTCTTCATCGCGAAAGAACTCGGCGACAGCCAGTCCGGTCAAGGCGACCCGGAGGCGGGCTCCAGGTGGTTCGTTCATCTGACCATACACCAACGCGGCCTTGGACTTCGTAAAATCGTCCGGGTCGATCACCTTCGACTCTTGCATTTCATGCCACAGATCGTTCCCTTCGCGAGTCCGTTCGCCGACACCCGCAAACACGGAGAATCCTCCGTGGTGCAACGCAATGTTGTTGATCAGCTCCATGATGATGACGGTCTTGCCGACACCGGCGCCGCCGAAGAGTCCGACTTTTCCGCCCTTGCTGTAGGGTTCGAGCAGATCAACCACCTTGATACCGGTTTCGAGGACCTCGGTCTTGGTTTCTTGATCCTCGAGTTTTGGGGCCGGCCTATGAATCGGATAGGCCTTCTTCGCCTTGATCGGTCCCCGTTCATCGACCGGCTCGCCGAGCACGTTGATGAGGCGACCGAGCGTTTCACGACCAACGGGCACGGAAATCGGCGCTCCGGAATCTTGAACGTCCATTCCGCGTGTGAGACCATCGGTCGTAGACATCGCGATGCTACGGACTCGGTTTTCACCCAAGTGCGACGCCACTTCAAGGGTGATCCGAATGGCAGGTGTACCCGCCGCCTTATTCTCTTCCTGCGTGACTTTGAGTGCGTTATAGATGTTCGGCAGTTGGCCGGGAGGGAACTCGACGTCCACGACCGGTCCGATGACCTGGATGACTGTACCTGTTGCCACGGGATACTCCTTTCGACGAAACGGGGTCGGTTATTTCAGCGCTTCGGCGCCACCGACGATATCCATCAGTTCTTTTGTAATCGCTGCTTGTCTGGTTTTGTTGTAGTACAGCGTCACTTTCTTGAT
>CAZAKX010000330.1:0-2381 GCA_964485915.1 uncultured Nitrospira sp.
TGACTCGCTCGATCTTGAACTCAAGCGTGATGGCATGAAACGTTTCAAAGTCCATCTCAGCCTGTCGTTGAAGTTCCTCCATCTGAGCCTGCGGCACCAGCAGAGAATGGAATGCGGATCGATCTTTTCGTTCATATGCACTCCGTAAGGATTCCACCGCCTGGTCAAGGCGAAGAAGGCGTTCGTGCTCCTCAGGATACTGGATCGTCTTGGAAGGGCACCCGGCCATCACCACAAGGGCGAGCAATAGAAGCCATCCTATGAACGAAACCGGCGAAAGGCAGTATTTGTGAATATTCATGGGGCGTCAGTATACCATACGGAAAAAAGCGCTGTGATCTTGCATTTTCGACGGAAAGCTTTTAGACTCTGCCCCCTTAGGAGATACCAAGCATGTCAAGCGTTCTGAAGAAGCGCCGAAAGAAAATGCGCAAGCATAAATACAAGAAGCTGCGCCAGCGACAGAAGTTTCTTCGCCGAAAAAGCTAAACTCAGCCTGCGTGGCGGGAGGAGGGTATCGTGGCCGAGGGCAAGAAAGTCCGCATCCGCGTACGGACGGTCAATTGCACCTATGTCGGAGACTTCCTGGTCCCTCCGATGCGGAATCGTGTCTCCGACGCCATCAACGAAGAAGCACGCCTCTTTATCAGTCTGACCGACGTCCTCATCAATGATAAGGATCGGTCTGATTTCGTCGCAATCAATAAGAACTTGATCGAGTCGATTGCTCAACTCTAACCCCTTCCTCCCGCCTCCCGTCAATCGAGCATCTCCAAATAGAACCGTGAGTCGGCCCAATATCGTGGTCGATATGACCGTCTGAGCACGCATGTTGATCTTCAAGCGATTCCTTCCATATGTACGACCGTACCTGGGACGCCTGATGCTGGCCGGCCTGCTAGTGTCGGGAGTGGCAGCCATCAATCTTGCATTGGTCAGACTGGCCGGCACCCTCTGGGATATTGTGACGGTCCAGCATGATGCCGAACACATGACACGGTTGATCGGCATGTTCTTGGGGCTTGTCGTTCTCCAAGGACTATGCTCCATGGGGCACAGTTATCTGACCGCCTGGGTTTCTCAGAACGTCATTGCCGATTTCCGCAAACATCTCTTCTCCCACCTGCAAACCCTGACGGTGAGCTTCTTTTCTCGCCGGCGTACGGGCGAATTGTTGTCCCGATTGATGTCCGATGTGACGGTCATTCAATCCCTCGTCACAGAAACCCCCATTGACGCAGTGAAACAACTGGTGACCTTCGTGGGAGGCATTACGTTCCTGCTCCTGATGAATTGGCAACTCTGTCTCCTTATCCTGATTCTGCTTCCATTGCTGGTTGTGGTCTCAAAGCTGTTTGGACGTAGGTTAAAATCGCTTTCAACTTCGATTCAAGACCATACCGCCACGCTGAGCACTTTGGCCGAAGAAGTGATTTCCGGCATTCGCATCGTCAAGTCGTTCGTGCAAGCGCAGCGAGAAACAGAGCGCTTCGCCCATCAGGTCGATCAGACGCTTCATCTCACACTCAGCCGAGCAGGCATCATGGCCGTTTTCATTCCGGTGATCAGCCTCATGACCTTTTCGTCGGCGACCGCCGTACTGTGGTACGGAGGCCGGCAGGTCATCGACGGGACCGTGACGCCGGGCGATCTGTTCGCGTTCGTCTTGTTCGCGGGCATTTTGATCGGGCCCTTCAGCGCAGCCGCGCGCGTCTTTACGCAGATCAAGGAGGCCCAAGGAGCTACGCAACGTGTCTTCGAGATACTTGATGCACAGCCGGACATTAACGATCGACCAGATGCACGGACACTGGTCACAGTCGAGGGCCATGTACGGATGGAGAACGTCACGTTTGGCTATGATCCTCGCCACTCGGTATTGTCCAACCTCTCCTTTGAAGCCAAGCCCGGCGAACTCGTTGCGTTGGTCGGTCCAACCGGCGCCGGCAAAACGACGGTGATCAATCTCCTACACCGGTTCTATGATCCAATAGAAGGTCGTCTCACCATTGATGGAAGAGACCTCCGAGAAGTGAGGCTTGAGAGTTGGTATCGGCAAATCGCACTGGTCCCGCAGGAAACTATCCTGTTCGGAGGCACGATTCTCGATAATATCCGTTACGGAAAGATGGACGCAGACGAAGCCACTGTATGGGAAGCCAGCAAAGCCGCTCATGCACACGACTTCATCACAACCTTACCGGACGGGTACCAAACCGTGGTCGGTGAAAAGGGCGTCAACTTGTCCGGTGGACAGCGTCAACGAATCGCGATTGCTCGAGCGATCCTGAAAGATCCTCGCATTCTCTTACTCGACGAGGCGACATCCTCGCTCGACACCGATTCAGAGCGCCTGGTCCAAGAAGCACTCCAACGCCTCA
>CAZAKX010000331.1:0-2372 GCA_964485915.1 uncultured Nitrospira sp.
TTAAGGCTCTGTATCCAGAAGGATCCAGCAATGTATCTCAATGTGCGTGTGAGAGGAGTCGAGGGGGGAATCGATCTGCGTATGGAGGCCAGGCGTCAGATCTCTCCCGCGTTCACCTGTCTGACTCGTTCCGCGGGAATACTGAGGGCAGCTAAGAGATAGTCCTTGAATTGGGCGCTGTATGCCTGGACCGCGATGGCTCGTTGCATGCAGAGTAGCCAGGCATCACGCTCTTCGTACCCTATTGGGAATCGTTTGTGTGCGCCAGGAATACTAATTGGGCCATAGTGTTCCTGAAACAGCCTCGGGCCTCCCAGCCAACCACACAGGAAATAAGTCAGCTTCTTGCGAGATTCGGCGAGATCAGGTGGGTGCATGTTTCGGATGGTTTCGGCCTCCGGCAGTGTATCCATATTGCGGTAAAACTCGTCAACCAACTTGGTGATGCCCGCTAGCTCGCCGGCCGCTTGGTAGGGGGTGAGGTCGATGCGTTCTTCCTGTTCATCAAGGGACATGCTGCCTTCGAGGGTATGGCGTTAGTGCTTAGTATAAAAGGGGAGCGGTTGGATGGTGGCTGGGTGCTTGTTACTTTCAAATGCCACGGCTAGCTCCGTTCCAGGTGTACTGAAATCGCGCAGGGGAAAGCCAAAGGCAATGACCTTGTTCAGTTGGGGGGAATGGACCGCACTGCTGATCCAGCCTACCTCCCGATCACCACTATAGAGCTTGGCGCCGTGGGGCGGAACCACTGAGTCCTTGAGGACCAACCCAACCAGCTTACGGCGTACGTTGCCATAGGTATCCATACGGGCGACGACTTCTTGCCCCGGATAGCAGCCTTTGTTCAGACTGAATGCCTTGCCCTCAAGATTGGCTTCGGGTGGGACGATTTCTTCGTTCAAATCAGATCCGGCCTTCGGGATCCCGGCCTCCATGCGCAAGGCTTCGCGTGCCTGGTTCCCGATGGCCTTGATTCCGAACTTGGCTCCGGCTTCCATGGCTGCAGTCCATGCCGTTAGGAGGCCATCCGCCGGTAGTAGTACCTCGATATCGACTTCTCCGGTTTCCTCGGTGCGTAAAACCAGAGCCTGATGCCCCCCGATCTGCGCAGTGACAAAATCGACCGGCTTCAAATCTGTGACATCGACTCCGAAGGCGGATTGCACTACATAAGCGGCTTTCGGTCCGCTGA
Source organism: uncultured Nitrospira sp. (assembly GCA_964485915.1). Taxonomy (GTDB): domain Bacteria; phylum Nitrospirota; class Nitrospiria; order Nitrospirales; family Nitrospiraceae; genus Nitrospira_D. The sequence continues at coordinate 1,193 of CAZAKX010000331.1, forward strand.
TCAACAGTAACCCCCAACTCTCGGCACAGTTTTCCAGCTTAGCCTTGGTCCCGTAGAGCAGGAATTTGCGCAGAGCCTGAAACGTTGCTTCTCCGATCTCGCCGACATCTTCCAGCACGACCGCCTCGTTTTGGATGTAGAGGCGGAAGTAAGTGAGCATCTTGCCCTTGTGGGTGAGAAAGCCGGAGTAGCGGCCTTGTCCGGGTTGAAGGGGAAGTATATCGTTGCTGATGACACTTTGAAGCCATTTCACGCGATCCTCTCCCGTCACCCTGAGCTTGCCGCGATGGGAGAGATCAGCAATGCCGACGACTTGGCGGACGGCGCGATGTTCAGCAGTGATATCACCATAGTGGGCCGGCGTGTCCCAGCCGGTCACCTCTTCAAAGGTTGCGCCGAGTTGGATATGTTGCTGGTGGAGACGCGATTGTTTCATGTGTAGTTTCTGTTAGAAAGTCTGAAAGTCTTCAAGCTGAAGGTTCTGGGGCATCAAGACGTTTTGGTGCTACGGCGTAACAACACGGCCATTGATGATTTCTTCAACAAGTTCCCTCGTTCGAGCTGAAAATTCATTACGAGACACGATCTTGGTCACGCCGAGTGTTTTAGCACGGTTCCAGGTCTCCACTTCCTCATGATTGGCAAAGGCCAGTGTTGGAATGGCCGTCGCTCGTGGATCGGCTTTCAACCTTTCCAAGGCCTGAAACGCATCGAGCGTCAGGTCGTTCATGTTGAAAATAATCGCCTTCGGACTGGTGGAAACGGCTTTATCGAGAATATCCTGTTGCGCACGCGCTTTTTCAAGCTGGTATTCCGGTTGGCGTAACGCATCTCGGACTTTGGTATAGAAAAACAGATCAGTAATGGCGACGAGGATAGTTTTGTGCATGAGCGTATAGCGTCAGTTCAGTGAGCTCACCAGCCGGCCGAGGGCCTTCCTAGCAAGCTTGTAGTTAGGATCCAACGTGAGCGCTTTCTTATACGAATCGATGGCCTCGGTCCAGTTCCCCTTGCGTTCATACACGCGACCAAGATTGAGGTGTGGATAGGCCGGGCTTTCGTACCGCTTCGCCTGCATCGCTTTCTGAAACCACGTAATGGCCTCGTCGAATTCACCCTTTTCGATGAGATAGGCACCGATGTCGTTATAGGGGTTGCCGAAGTCCGGGTCTTGCGCGAT
>CAZAKX010000332.1:0-2357 GCA_964485915.1 uncultured Nitrospira sp.
CTTCAACGGCTCGCAAGAATTCCTGCTTGCCCTGTGTGCGCACGTCCTCCGGGAGGCGGCGCCACGCTGGGTCTACCTTATAAAATACAAAGTTCACGTATTGACGCCGAGGGGCTGACGGGGTAGGGGGTGTTTCTGGGGTCGACATTACCAAACTCCTTTTGGATCAATTAGTATCAACAGAGGAGAGACTTCCTCAAGTCTTCTTCGTTTAGCACTTCCCCTTCTGTCTTGTCAACGGGAGGCCACACCCGAACTGTTCATTGACAGGATGCAGAGCTTCTGTTACTGGCAACCACATGAAATATGTTCACTATACAGCATCCATCTTGACTGCCGTTGGTTCGGCGGTTGGGATTGCCTGTCCATCTGAGGCGATTGAAACCAATCCGACGCAAGAGCAAATTTTGCGGGCATTGGAACGAGGGAAAGAAGTGGCGGTACAACATCGTTCACCTGATACATTGTACGCGCGTTTTGGAGCGAATGATGGCGCGCATCCCAGTGGGTTCCTCATCACGAAGCTCCGCGGGGTATCCGTTATGGCCGCTCACATGGCGTTACGTGGCCTTGAACCGAGTGGGGAGGACATTGCTCGCGTGACCGAAGCATCCATGCTACAGATCAGTACCGTGATTTTCGGAGACAGCCCATCTTTTGCCGTCAATAGTTATATGGTACTAGACCAAGGGAGTCGGATCATCAAACCCATCACGGTTCGTGCCGATGGCCAAGCCGGTCGGACGGTAACTTGGCCGGATGCGCCTCGATTTCAGGCGAAAGTCGTGGCCTCGTTCAACTATACGGATTTTGATCCGAAGGCGCAGACAACGATCACTGTGTTTCCTGCAATCGGTGGAGAGGTCCGTTTTACGATCAACCTTGCTCAGATTGAATAAGTCCTCATCGCACATGGCAGCAGCGTTGCGGTATAGGTATCTGGCAGAAATAATCGCGATCGGCTCAGAGCTTCTCGTCGGAGGCCGCTCTGACAGCAATTCGCTGTTTATCGCCGATGCCTTGGCTGCGATCGGCATCGAAGTCAGGTTCAAGACAATCGTCGGAGACGATCAGTGGGATATTGCCGGAGTCCTGACGACAGCCTGTCGTCGGGCCGGGATTGTGATTATGACCGGGGGCTTAGGTCCTACGGTCGATGACTGCACCAGGGAGGCCGTCGCGTCGGTCACCGGCTTTCGACTGGCTCGCCGCAAGGAAGCGTTCGAGACCATGAGGGCCAGGTTGGCTCAATGGGGGCGAACACCAAACAAGGGGCAATTACGACAAGCGTTGATTCCGTCCAAGGCGACCGTGTTGCCTAATCCAGTTGGGTCGGCACCGGGGTTTGCGATCACCTGGCGGGGGACTCACATCATCGCATTGCCTGGTGTTCCCACCGAAATGAGAGCTATGACAGAGCAATCGGTTGTTCCACTATTGGCCGCTCAGTTTGACCGATCGGCACAGCCGTGTCCCTCTCCCATCATACGATTGATCTTTCATACCTGGGGATTGCCGGAGTCTGATGTGGATGCCAAGTTGAAGGGATTGATCCCGAAACGGACGCCGATTGCCCTGGGACTTCTGGCTTCGCCGACAGGTGTGCTCGTGTCGCTGACAACGAACGGAGAAGGGCGTTTGAAGGACGAGGCACTTGCGGCCCTCACCGAAGAGGTTCGTGGTCGACTGGGCGAGTGGATCTATGCCGAAGGGCAGGACACGATGGAACAAGTGGTCGGCCGACTGTTACGTGAACAGAGTCGGACGGTCGCTGTCGCCGAGTCGTGTACGGGCGGGCTCATAGGACAACGGTTGACACAAGTACCAGGAGCGTCTGAATACGTCGATCGCGCCGCTGTATGCTACAGCAACCGGGCAAAAATTGAGATGCTTGGAGTGTCGGAAAAGCTTTTGGAGAATCACGGTGCGGTCAGCCAAGAAGTCGCTGCGGCGATGGCTAAAGGAATGCGCGAACGCGCAGGCGTGTCGGTGGCTTTGAGCGTAACGGGTATCGCCGGGCCAGGCGGTGCGACAGACAAAAAACCGATTGGGTTAGTCTACATCGGACTTGCCGGTGCCGGTGACGACGTCATGACTAAAGAGTGTCGGTTCCACGGTGATCGGTCCGTCATTCGACAACGTGCAGCGCAGGCAGCCCTCGATATGCTTCGTCGTTGGTTGGTCGGCAGAGGAACCACATGATCCGAACCTTCCTTGCCGTCGAGGTCAGCAACGAGGTCAGAACAGGGATCGCTCAGGTCCAGGATGATCTCAAACAGCGGCTTGCGGGGCATCTGACCAAAGATATCCGTATGGCATGGGGGCAACCGAATTCGTTTCATCTCACGATTAGGTTT
>CAZAKX010000333.1:0-2352 GCA_964485915.1 uncultured Nitrospira sp.
CATGTGAGGGCGCCATGCGGACCAGCATCGCGCCGGTTTCGATCTGTTCGCGATACACCTTGTCGTCGCTCCCGACCAAACAGAGTGCTTGCGTGGTCGGGATGCCCAGTCCCTGCATGGCGGCGCAGCAGAGATACTCACGAATCGTCGACCGAAGCACCGCTCGGCCGTCTCCATCACGAGAAAACGGCGTTATCCCGGCGCCCTTGAGATGCAGATCCCACCGCTCGCCTCGGTCGTTCGTCGCTTCGCCGAGGAGGATCGCTCGTCCATCGCCAAGCTGTGGCACATAGACTCCGAACTGATGGCCGGAATACAGCATTGCAAGCGGCTCCATGCCAGGCACTAACAGACTTCCCCCAAACAGACGGGCGAATTCCGGCCGGTCGGCTTCTGCGGGATCCAGATCGATCAGCGCCGCCGCCGCGGGATTGAAGCCGACCAGATACGGCGGCTCAGAGAAGGGTGTTGGGTTGAGCTTGGCATAAAAGGCCGCCGGCAGCCTGGCGTAGGTGTTGTCGAAGCAAAGCGCTTCCAGTGGAGAGATTGTCATGCCTTTTGTGTACCACGTGGCTCTCGTTCTTCGCCACTGTCGGTTGACCGCCAACGCTCGCTCGAGTGGTTCCCTCGAGTGGTTCCATTGAGGATTAGCAGGTTTCACGAGAGATGGATCGGCCCGTAAAGCCCGGCCTCGCCTGCTCGCAATCATAGCATCAACTCACTCATGGCTTGACTAAGGAACAACGCTGGGGATTAGAATGGGTTGCACAGGACGGATACATGACACCACTCGTTCAAAAGACACGTTGCGAAGAAGCCGTGCTTCTCGACTGCATCGGCGACGGGGTGGTCACCATCGGCCTCGATATGAAGATCCGGTATATGAACCGGGCGATGCGGGAGTTACTGGGGTACGAAGAGGGTCTGCTCTTAGAGCAACTGCCGAGCTGTCATCTGCTGGTCCAAGGTTCCATCTGCTCGACTCAGGACTGCATCTTGGAACGTGCCATTCGTAACCGGGAGAAGGTCAGAAACTACGAAACCGTCATCCAGAACAAGGACGGTCGTAAGATTCCAGTGAGCCTGAATACGGATTTGCTCCGCGATGATAGTGGGAATTTGGTCGGCATTGTCGAAACCTATCGCGACTTAAGCCAGATCAATGAGCTCAAGGCAAAGCTCGAGCAACAAACCGGGAGCAGGGCACGCGGTCCGCTCGTGGCACGAAGTAAAACATTGCAGGGTATTCTTGATCTGCTGCCACAAGTTGCTAGTGCCAAAGCAACCGTTCTGATTGAGGGAGAGAGCGGGACAGGAAAAGAATTGATCGCCCGAGAAATCCATCGACTGAGTCCCAGGCGAGACCAGCCATTCATCGCGGTGAACTGCGCCGCTTTGGCTGAAGGAGTTTTGGAAAGTGAACTATTCGGCCATGTCAAGGGAGCCTTCACCGGCGCGATCACCGACCGCCTGGGAAGATTCGAGATGGCACACAGGGGAACCATCTTTCTGGACGAAATCGCCGACGTCACTCCTCTGGCACAGGTCAAGCTCTTAAGGGTGCTTCAAGAATCGGAGTTCGAAAAGGTTGGCGGGAATAAGACCGTGAAAGTCGATGTGCGTGTGGTTGCCGCAACGAACAAGAATTTAGCCGCGGCAGTTGAAGAAGGCAAGTTCCGGGACGACCTCTATTATCGATTGCAGGTATTCCCGATTCGAGTCCCCCACACTCCGTGACCGGAAGGAAGACCTGTTACCACTCATCGAACATTCGATCGCGCGGCTCAATCGGGCGATGGGCAAAAATGTCAGGCAGATCGACGGTCCTACCCTGAAACTCCTGGAGGCCCACCGATACCCTGGTAACGTAAGGGAATTGGAGAATATCCTCGAACATGCCTTCATTCGATGCCCGGACCACACCATTCGATCCGAGCACCTCCCGGAATATCTGCTACCTGATCAGTCTCGTGAGAATAATTCATCTAGTGAATGTGAGAAGGCTAGCGGGGCCACACTTGCTGCCCTGGAACAAGAAGCCATCGTGCAAGCGCTCGAGCAAACCAATTGGGACTACAAGCGCACCTGCACGATACTCGGACTGAGTCGATCGACTCTGCTCAGGCGAATCAAGCATTACAAGCTGCTCCGCGTATCTGAATCAAAACGATCTACACCATTCCAAATTGACACTCACAACTAATTGATTACTATAGCTATGTCTTGCCTGTCAGTTTCATTCTGAAACTCACATCGGTCCTCCTCTGTCCTTCTGCAAAGAAAATCCCAATAAATCAAGGGGCTGATGTAGCTAAGCCTTGTTGATTTCTGACTGATACCAGGTTTTCAGCT
>CAZAKX010000334.1:0-2338 GCA_964485915.1 uncultured Nitrospira sp.
TTTGAGAAAGAAGAGTATGCGGAAGCCCTAGTTGAGTACAATCACTTCATGGACCTTCATCGCAATCACGTGTTGGCTCCCTACGCGGCGTTCAGGATCGGTGAAATTCATTTCAAGATGGCCAAGACGATCGATCGGGACCCCGAACCGATGCAGAAAGCCATTACGGCATTCGAACAGATGAGAAAAGACTTCCCCGGCAGCCGCTATGATGTGCAGGCGCAACAAAAACTTGAGGAGTGCCACAATTGGATCGCTCAGATGCACCTCTTCGTGGGACAATTTTATTACCGACGGGGTTCATATCTTGCCGCCGCGCATCGGTTCGGACAGATCATCAAGACCTATCCAGATAAGCCGGTCGCCTCCGATGCGTTGTATTTCCAGGCCAAGGCATACCATGAAATGGGGGCCGACGATTGGGCCAGGGACAATCTGGTCGTGCTCTTGGACAAACATCCAAACAGTACAGCCTCCGAAGCCGGGACCACGTTATTGGAGAAAATCGGTGGGGCACGCCCCAATACCCTCCTTGCACAGAAGTCAGATCCGGCCTCCCTTTCAGATGCCGGCTCGGCGATCATCCTAAGCAGCCGATCACGTACCCCTAACGGACCATCCGTCTCCTCATCACCATCGTCGGCAATAGGGACACTCGACGTTCCTTCATCGTTCGACCGCCTTAGTTCTCCCAGCCCGGGTGCGCTCGGAAACGCGCTCACAGTCTGCCGCCTTGGTGCCTGGTGCTAATTCAGTCATCACTGGATCGGAAGCAAGGAAATGCATCAACGAGGCGACGGGTTACGGGGCGTAGGTCGTGCGTTCCACTCGGGAAGCACACGAGCAAAGCTGAGGGTGTCGTTCGAGACCAGCACTCACTACTGACCCAGGTACCACCCGATTCCATAGCGCTCCAAGAAACTAGTCACCATCGTGAGTGAGTTCGCATAGATCATCACGCCGACCAGGACCAGCATAACCCCGCTTACCGTTGATACTCCCCACAAATAGGCTCGCACTTCTTTGAAGTAGGCGAGAAATCGATCCACACCTAATGCCGTAAGGAACAACGGTAACCCCAACCCTAGCGAGTAACATGTTAGTAGCACAACACCGCTGAGAAGAGAGTCAGTCGTACTCGCATAGAGAAGAATGGATCCCAGCACCGGTCCGACGCAGGGTGTCCACCCTGCGGCAAAGGCCACTCCGATCAAGAACGATCCCAAGTACCCGGCCGGTCTGTTGCGGAATTGAAATCGATGTTCCATCTTGAGGAACTTGAGATTCAAAATCCCGAGCAGATAGAGCCCGAACACGATGATCAGGACTCCGCCGACGCGGCGAATGAGGTCCTGATGGGTGATCAAGATTTGTCCCAGAAAGCTTGCCGACGCCCCGAAAGCGATAAAGACTGATGAAAAGCCGGCGATGAACAGCAGGGAGTTCGCGACGATCGCCTTCTTGAATTTCATCCGCTCAGAGGCATCGGTGAGCTGCTCGACCGAGAGTCCCGTGATATAGGAGATATAGCTTGGCACCAACGGCAGGACGCAAGGAGACACAAATGAAAGCAGTCCTGCAGAGAAGGCGGCGATCAGAGAAATCTGCGGGATCGATTGCGTCATTGTTACGACTTCATCAGCACATGAATCAATTCACGGGCCTCAGGCGAAGCCCAGTCGCGAGCACCGAAGATCTTTTGGCGCACAATCCCCTGGCGATCTAGCATGAAAGTAATCGGCAGTGTGCGAGCCCCATACATCAATCCAATGCGATACTCCGAGTCATGGAGAATGGGAAAAGTAAAGCCCATTTGCTGTTGGAATGGCCGTGTCACGACCGCACCTTGAGAATCCGTCGACACGGCGAGAATCTCGAATTCTCGTCGGGGGACCGTTTGATAGAGCTGTTCCATGGCCGGCATCTCGACACGACACGGTCCGCACCAGGTCGCCCAGAAATTTAAGAGAACAACTTTGCCTCTGAACTGTGACAAACTCATCACCTTTCCGGTAAGGTCACGCAACATAAAGTTCGGCGCTTCGTCACCGACTTGAACCACACCCCGCTCAATACCTGGTCGCTTCCCAGATTGGGCTGATTCCGTCGTAGAGAATAGTCCGAAGACGATCCCATTGACGACCACAAGCGTTAAACACAGTACGGCCAGATGATGTCGCATATCACTTTGAACTAGTATTTGATTCAGATTAGGCGGCTTTCGGGCTTATCGCAATTGCGACCACTAGGGCATGACGTCATGCCCGGCGCCGAGACATTTCCTATCAACTCAGCCATGTTACAAGCCCGGAAAAACCTGAGTCAAGCAAACGACGAG
>CAZAKX010000335.1:0-2327 GCA_964485915.1 uncultured Nitrospira sp.
GCTGGCAGTAACTGTACCTCTATCTTTCTCGCCGCTCATCCTCTGCCGTTAAATAGGCGGACAGGTTTCGCTCTGCCATGACTAGGGCGATTTTAGCTCGAATCGCCATGTCAGACATATAAGCCTCCAACGTGGTGCCCTTCGGTAATGGGTCCTTTACCAAATGCCAATCTATGACGATGTTATAGCGCCAGACTTCCATATAGGCCAGGCGAATACTTGCAGCGAGACCCCCGCTAATTCCTGTAAGGTCATGTTTCACTGCATTCCACGCCAGAGTTGCCAGTTTGATTTCACTTCGGCCACCGACCTCATATTGGCGCGCAGCACGCTCTTGGTTAACTATTATCTCCTCCAGGAGACGCTCAAACTTGCATGTTCCGTCAACGTCCATGATTTTCCACCCTCGGCATCGGCAACACTTTACTAGCGGCGGACCTAATAGAAAAGACGTCACGAACTGTCCTCGGCGCGTGGCGGTCCGGCGCCTGCCCCGCAGCCGCCACGCCCTCCGGCCCCGTTCCCCGTCGCTTGGCGGGTGTTTCAGGCGCTTCGGCAAATGAATCCGGACGCCGAGCCAAGTTAACGCAGCCCTAACCCACCTCTGTTAAGAGAATCAGACTCCCGGATAAGGCATCAACACAAATGTTCCTTATAGTGCGAGCCGTCGTTGCGCAGTGAAGAGACTGTGATCACGCACACACAAAGGAGGACCGATATGAGGACCAACGTGCCATCATCCGAGGTGGAAACCTTGCCGATTCGAATCGGCCTCTTGCGGTCAGTCTTTGAACTACTCGGAATCGTTTTGGTTCGGTTCCGTCCCGTGCAGAGAATCTGGGGCGCATGGCTCATTGCCGTAAACGCGGCATGCCTGCTGTTCATCACGCACGTTGAGGCTCAAGTCGCACTGGGAGCCGTAGGCGTGGCTGTGTTAGTCCAAGCGCTGATCTATCAGCGCTCGCGCTTCATTCGGCTGCTCGGAGTGACGCATATCCTCTGGGTACCCATGCTTGTGTGGATGGCCCTGCATGTTGACACGCTCCCGGCTGGGGAAACCGCATTCTATGCGTGGGTCGTCACGCTCATCGCCACTAACGCAATCTCTTTGGCGATCGATGCCTGGGATGCCACGCGCTTCGTACGTGGCGAACGTCAGCCTCACTACGTGTGGTGATGATGAGGAACGCCATGAACGAGAAGTCAATCCGAGAACGGTGACATTCTGAATTTCACACCGCGTGGTGGGAATCTGGTCTATCTGGTTCGTTTGGTCTGTCTCGTCTGTTTGGTTCGTCTGGTGCAACAAGACGAGCGAGACAAGACAGACACTCGCACCGGAAAGATCGGTCATCGGCGCGTGACGGACCGGCGCCTTCCTGACAGCATATCGGTCTCTTCGGCGGAGTGAACGGAGAACTCCATAACCATTTATGCGAGGCGTCCTGATTTAAGAAGGGCCCCGCATATGATTTCAAGTCATATGCGGGGGATCAGGGAATGGCTTCCTGCTGACTCATTGTGCAAGCGTCCCCGTGGAACTCGTCAACGATCCGAGTGGAACATCCACCGTCGCCACCGCGGCGTTTTCCAGCTTGAGATCTATTGTACTCGGCTCGATCGTGTAACCGCCGCCACCCAACACATCGACTACAAGACCGATAAGCCCGCCGAAGACGGCGTTTCCGGCCAGCCACCACGACAGACCGCTCTCAACCTTCTGCGTTGTCTCCCTATATCCGCCCATCGATAACACGACTGTGTGGGACCTCTTCCGTTCTACTTCCACTTCAAGTGGAGTCACGCCACGGTCAGCTCCATCGATGACTACCTTGGCCCCCGCCGGCTCTGATTTGATCATGAGACCTTCGTTCGAACCGAGATGCACAATAGTGGCACAGCCCGACACAATACCGGACCCAGCTACCAGTACTGCCCCAAGCAAAAGATGCACTAGCTTCTCGCTCCTTCCATGTTTCATGGCCCGCCTCCTTATGGCTGGCATGTCATCGCCAATTGGTCCTCGCTGCTGATGTAGCGACTGAGCATCAACCGTGCCATGGCTTTGTTTGCCACTACTCATCGGACCGGGCCTTCTAAACTCTTCGATTTGAGGAAGAATTGCGGCTTCTACGGGCAATCATGCGGCGGGAGGAAGGGATGTCCTGCGATGGCCCCGCGGATTAGATCGGATGCACCAGCTATCAAATCAAATTCACCCAGTCTTCTGTCCCGGAGGCGATCTTCATGGAACCAGTAGGCGGAAGACCAACGAGAAGAGGAGTGGACATAAACAAAGAATGAGGGTCAGGTCTTGCAATCCAACA
>CAZAKX010000336.1:0-2277 GCA_964485915.1 uncultured Nitrospira sp.
TGGTGAGCCGGCTGGGACTCGAACCCAGGGCCCTCGCCTTAAAAGGGCGATGCTCTACCGACTGAGCTACCGGCTCACCGTAGACGATGGGATTTGTAACCGTCTGTCTGACGCGACTGGGATGACACCAATCGATGACAGTGCCGTATCATAGCATTGACCAACAATAGATGACCATCGACTATTTTCGGGAGCGTTTGGGGCGTCGGCGAGAACAGTCCATGGGATTGCGAAGCATGATCGTTTCTGCGCGTTTGGAACCAGTCGAAATCATGTCGATTCGGCACTGCGCCAACTCTTCGATACGAGCCAGGTATCGTTTCGCTTCAACCGGAAGTTTGGTGTAGCGGGTGGTCCCTGTTGTGGCTGTCGTCCACCCTTTCATCCGCTGATAGACCGGCACGCAGTTGGTCAGCACCTCAAGATCGGCCGGCATGGTTTTATACAGCGTGTTCCCATGTCTGTAGCCGGTACAGAGCTTGAGTTCCTTACAGCCGTCGAGCACGTCGAGCTTGGTCAGCGCCAGCGAGGTGAGGCCATTCACGATCGTCGCGTGACGCACGACGACTGAATCAAACCACCCACAGCGTCTCGCCCGTCCGGTGGTCGATCCGAACTCCCGGCCTCGCTCTTGGAGACCCCGCCCGTCCTCATCGGTCAGTTCGGTCGGAAACGGCCCACTGCCCACTCTCGTGGAATATGCCTTCGCGATACCCATCACCGCGTCGATCATCGTGGGTCCCACGCCCGTACCGGTGCAAGCTCCGCCGGCCGCGGCGCTGGACGAGGTGACATAGGGATAGGTGCCGAAGTCCACATCCAGGTTCGTACCTTGGGCGCCCTCAAATATGACCGTTTTGTTTTTCTCGATCGCACGATTCAGCAAGATCGTCGTGTCGACGATATGGCTCTTGAGCCGATCGGCATAACCCATGTATTGATCGAACACCTTGTCGACCTGGAACGTCTCGACCTTATGAAGTCGCTCTAAGAACCAATTCATCTCGACGAGGTTCTCGTCGAGCTTGTTCTTGAACAACGGCGGATTCAACAGATCACCCACAAGAATCCCAATCCGTGCCATCTTGTCGGCATATGACGGCCCAATCCCTCGCCCGGTTGTCCCAATCTTCCGTGACCCTTTTGACTGTTCGGACGCTCGGTCGATTGCCTTATGGTACGGGAGGATCAAGTGAGCCCGCTGACTGATTACGAAGTTCTTGCCGACTGCAATTCCCTTAGTCTGGAGCTGATCCATCTCTTCGATCAGGGACCCTGGATCGACGACGACGCCGTTTCCGATGACACACGTCGTCCCTCGGTACAAGATCCCCGACGGGATGAGATGAAAAATATAGGTTCCCCGTTCGTTAATGACCGTATGCCCGGCATTGGAGCCACCCTGATACCGTACGACAATATCGGCATCGCGGGCTAAGATATCGACGATCTTGCCCTTGCCTTCGTCGCCCCATTGAGCCCCGATGATAACGAGATTGCCCATAACTAGTGGAAGCCCCCAGCCTGTCTCGGCACGAAAAAATGGCTCTGACCGGATGAGGAGATCAGAGCCAAGGGGCCTAATGGTAGGTGCGGTCTCTTCTTTTGTCAAGCCGGTTGTTGAGACACTTCGCATCCCATGCTGTGCGTGGGTTCAGAGTGCGGTTCGGTCGCGATTGGTTGATTGACTGACTCTCAGCTGCATGTTAGCATGCAAGCCATTGCTTCAACGCCGCAATTTTCCCTATTAACTTCGATCTGAACATTTCCCAGGGTGGGGCTGTGGCGCAGTTGGGAGCGCGCGTGAATGGCATTCACGAGGTCGCCGGTTCAATCCCGGCCAGCTCCACCAAATAATACTGTGTAGACCGTCGGCTATTCGGCATATATTGAGTTTTGTTGCTTATGTCGACGGTGAAAGCTTTCGGGGTTGAGTATTGTAGGACTCTCGAATGTTCGCTGTGATGAATTTCCTCACGTTGCCTCGCCTCCCGACCTGCTAATTATTCACTCTGTTCGCGTTCCTTTTCATTGATCCAGTCGCTCCATTTTATACGGAAGGTTTGTGCCGATGCTCCAAATCGAGTCGATTCATAAGCAATATTCCACCAAGGTGCTGCTCACGGACGCCTCTGCTCATCTTCGCCCCCATTCACGAGTGGGCCTGGTTGGACCCAACGGTGCCGGAAAGACCACCCTGTTCCGCATGATCCTCGGAGAAGAAGCACCGGACAAGGGCTCGATCCGGAAGCGACCTCGGCTTCGGATCGGCTACCT
>CAZAKX010000337.1:0-2258 GCA_964485915.1 uncultured Nitrospira sp.
AGGGGTTGTTCCGGGGTTTGCCGGTTGTCTATCGCGCTCCGGGGACCTGGATGGCACGCTACTGAGATAGAGGTAGGGCGAATGACTCTGGCGAGCCATAAGATTCAGAGAGAGGAACACAAAAACCAACTTCTTATTGTCGATGTCAAAGGATGAGCTAGAATGATGACGCAAACTGTTATCACACGTCCGAAGCGAACGGTTCTTTCGGGTGCAAGCCTCAAGAAACAACAGATGAGCAAACAACCCCGTAAGATGACGATGGAGCGCAGTCTCTTAGACTGTATCGCCTATCGTGGTCTCATTAGCCAAGTCGATCTGGATACTGCGGTAGAGGAGTCGTTATCGCGTGAGGTCGACCTGGAAGTAATCTTGCTAGACAAATACCGCGTTCCACGCGCTGCGCTCGGCTTGGCGCTCAGCGAGTTCTATCAATGTCCATATGTTCCGTATGATGAGCGGACCGTCATCGACCCAGAACTCTTGAAAAATCTGAGCTTCGATTACCTAAGACGTAACTCGTGGATTCCCCTGAAGCGACAAGGGACCGTGCTTGATATTATCATCAACGATCCCCACGACTTGGAAAAAGGGCTCGATATCCGGCGGGCATTCCCCGGCACAACCGTTCGCTTCTCTGTCGGACTTCGCCGCGATATCGAACAATACCTACTCGTGGCGACGGGCCAAGCCAACGGGGGCTCCATCACCGATATCCTTGGGGAACTCGTCGATGAAGCCGGTATTGAGCGAAGTGCGGAGGGAGAACCAGGTGAGATCGACGAAAACGACTCGGCCATCGTACGTCTGACAAACCAAATCATCGCGGAGGGGTACCGGCTCGGGGTTTCCGATATTCACATTGAGCCGTACTCCGATCGAAAAGAGACGGCCGTACGGTTTCGAGTCGACGGCACATGCTTTACCTACATGCGCATTCCCGCCGTCTATCGACGGGCCATTGCTTCGCGACTAAAGATCATGGCCAATTTGGATATTGCTGAACGCCGAAAACCCCAAGACGGGAAAATCCGCTATAAATTGGCCAAGGATCGTGAAATCGAATTGCGTGTCGCCACCTTACCGACTGCCGGCAACAATGAGGATGTGGTGTTGCGGCTTCTGACCCCCAAGGAAATTATGCCGCTGGAGGCAATGGATTTTTCACCGGATATTTTACAAACCGTTAAGGACCTTTCGGAGCGCCCGCATGGGATCTTTCTTTGCGTGGGCCCTACAGGGTCTGGGAAGACCACCACGCTACACGCGGTGATGAAACACATCAACACCGATGAACGCAAAATTTGGACGGCAGAAGACCCTATTGAGATCACGCAGGAAGGACTCAGGCAAGTTCAGGTCCATCCCAAAATCGGGTTCACCTTTGCTTCGGCGATGAGGGCATTTCTTCGGGCAGATCCCGATGTGATTATGATCGGAGAGATGCGAGACAAAGAAACGGCCGACATCGCGATAGAAGCGTCACTCACTGGGCATTTAGTGATGAGCACGCTACACACCAACAGTGCGGTGGAGACCGTCACCCGACTGTTGGACATGGGGTGCGACTCATTCAACTTTGCTGATGCGATGTTGGGTATTCTCGCGATGCGTCTTTGCAAGCGCATCTGCCTTCACTGCAGAGAGAGCTACCACCCTACGCAACAAGAATATGAGGAGCTGGTGCAAGGCTATGGAGCCAGATATTGGGAGAGGCTTGGCGTCACGTATACCGATGATTTCATTCTCTATCGGGGAAAGGGTTGTGACGCGTGCAATAACAGTGGGTTCAAAGGACGGGTGGCCCTGCACGAGCTTCTGGTTGCGTCAGAAGATCTTAAGAACCTGATTCAAGGGAAGGCACGAACCGCTGAGATTCTCAGTGTGGCAATGCGAGATGGCATGGTCACCCTGTTGCAAAATGGCATCGAGAAAGTGTTAAGAGGTGTGACGACATATCGTCAAGTTCGCGCCGTTGCGATCAAATAACTTCAGCCCGAGACACCCAACTCCTCTTAGGGCGTCTGCTCTAAAACTAACACAAAGGCTTTCAATTGCATCTGCATATCCGGTGAAACTCGAATAAATTCAATCCCGCAGCGGTGCCCTGCTACCCAGCGCACGGCCGCCAATTCAACGCCAACCGGTGCCTGCCCGTCTAATAAGTCAATTTCGAGTGAAAGATATGTCGCACTATCGGGTGGGTGTTTGGATGTGAAGGCACATCCCTGAGCCGAAAGATTTAACACTGTTCCATC
>CAZAKX010000338.1:0-2245 GCA_964485915.1 uncultured Nitrospira sp.
CCGCACTTCGGATTCGTCGAGGATCTCCTCCTGGCAGGTAAAGCAGGAGAAGGGAAAGCTGTCGACGGGAATCGCGCAAACTTCGTTCACCGGTGATTCGTCCAGCGTCGGGCCTCCACATTCTTTGTGGAGTCTTCAGGCGTGGCAGCTATGGTCTTTCTTAGCACGTTGGCGACACCTCGCCGAAGCATATTCCCGCACAGCTTCACCGTCGTGGCTCTCTGCTTCGGCGGGTGAACGAGGACCAGCATCAGACTTCCCTCATCACCAATCGATGAAATTGTTCAAGTTGTTCGCGACTGCTCAGTCGCCCTTCGCCCCAGTTCCCATTAATAGAAAATCCAACCGGCCCCTCGCACCCTTGCTAACCGACGCATGAAGAGCCGGCGGGAAATCCTTCGGCAATGTACTTTCAACCGTTTGGATCGCGCATTTCGCCGTCTCTGCCATTTCTTCGATCGTGGCCAGGACCACCGATTCCGCCAGGCCCGCTGCCCTTCCAGTCTGCACGAAATGTCGTCCCCGGATTTCACCGATTCGGTAATGACGGTTGGTGCCGACAGCCATAGAGAGCCTCATGTGTCTACGGTCGATCTGCTTTCTCTCAACGCTCGGTTGAGCGGTCAACACATCGTATAGCGGTGTTAGATGAAAACTGCCGCCGGGCCCAAGAAAGATGCTGAAATTCTTCGCATGTCCATCTGTCGCCCCGATCAGCCAGAAAAACATCTGCGCCTTCAGCACAGTGCTTCGACCGACCGCCGGCTGATCGCTCCCTTGTAACAAGTTCAGAATCTGGACTACTCCCGGTCCTCCCTCGCTCTGATATTTTCTTGTTGGTGGAACGGACAATGCCTGGCAACAATCTTCTTGCGGCAATCGTAGGAGCCGCTTGTTCTTCGTCCATCGCCGGTCAAACCGCTCGATGACCAACGCCTTTGTGTCCCCGAATGCATGCATCTCCGCCTTGGCGACTGGCAAGCCGAAGGCTTCCGCCAGTTTCAGGCAGTAGAACTCATTTTCGACACTGTCCGACAGGTCAAGACCATTGGGCAGCCGTCCGATCTGTTTTTTAAAGATATGCGTCGTTGGCGTGGTACCTATTGGTTTCCACCACCGACCTTTGTGTCGCAGGAGCGCGGTTTTTTCCTGGGCACCGGCCACAGAAATTCGGAACGTTTCGTCACGGCTTAACCCTAACGGAGTCTGAGACAGACCCCGGAGTAGCCGTTCGATTGCCGTTTCATCGACGGCTTCTCCTTTGATTGTCGCTGTGTCGCCCTCGCTAGCCTCATCACCCCCGATGAATTGCAACGCCCCCACACAATCTCGGCCAATAGCTGCTAAGAGGCTATACACATCCGCTCCGGCCGCCCCAACTCGTTCGGCGACGCGTCGCCTCAGCATGCCGGAATCCGGCAAGAGATTTTCGAACACTGCTGTGACGGCTTCTCCTCTGTAGGCATCCTCGCGCAAGGGAAGCGACAGCGAAACCGGCAGCGCATGTTCCCATTCCAACCAATGGGCGTCATACTGGAAATCGATCGCCCCCGTGGATGCTTTGCTGAGCCGGCCTACCGGCCGGTTATTCAACAGTACCCGCAACGGTGCATGGGTGCGGCGGCGTGCCATCAGAAGATCTCCTCAATATCAGCCCCCCGCCCTTTGGATCGCGGCACAATTTGGAATTCAAGATCGAGCACAGCCAGCACGCTCAGGATGGTTTCCATCGTCGTCGACGGATTTCCTGTCTCGATTAGAGAGATTGTCTCCTGCCGCAGGCCGGCTTTTTCTCCCAGTTGCGTTTGGCTGAGTCCCTGCTTCTTTCGGATCCGCCTGATCAAACTCCCGATCTGTCTCGGGTCGCGAGCAAGATTTCCCATCGATTCCTCCCGTGGTGAGCATTATGCGCTATTCACGATAAAATGACAATATCGTTATTGGCACATATTTATGATTTATGAGCCAAAGGCGATACGTTCAGTGAATGAGCTCACCAATGAGTTCAGCGCATAGACGGATGTGTCGCGCGCAGGCAGGGCTGGGAGATTGAGACAATGGTCAGGTGCGGCCTAGATCCCCAACTCTTCCGACAACCGCACTTCTGATTCGTCGAAGATCTCTTCCAGGCAGGTAAAACACAAAAAAGGAAACCGATCAACAGGAATGGCGCAGACTTCGCCCACCGGTGATTCGTCCAACGCCGGGCCGCCACATTCTTTGTGAACGAGGACTAGCATCAGAG
>CAZAKX010000339.1:0-2224 GCA_964485915.1 uncultured Nitrospira sp.
TGTGGGAGAAAGGCTACCAGTTCTACTGCGTCACGCCGAAAACCCGGCACCGTGTGCATAGTCAATGGTCGGTGAATGACTGGGTTCAGATTTACGAATCCAACTTCGGCGATCCGTATCGAATGGACAAGCGAACTCCCGGTGTCGGTGAACACCAGATCCATATCAATCCGCAGGCAGCCAAGGATCGGGGTATCAACGATGGTGACTATGTGTATGTAGACGGTAACCCGGTTGACCGACCCTACCGAGGGTGGAAGCCGAGCGATCCCTACTACAAAGTGGCGCGCTTAATGATTCGGGCCAAGTACAACCCGTCTTATCCGTACCATGTCACGATGGCCAAGCATGCGCCGTACGTGGCCACGGCCAAATCGGTAAAAGGCCATGAAACCAGGCCGGATGGGCGCGCGATTGCCATTGATACCGGCTATCAGTCCAACTTCAGGTATGGAGCCCAGCAATCCTTTACGCGTAATTGGCTCATGCCGATGCACCAAACTGACTCCTTGCCTGGTAAACATGCCATCGCGTGGAAGTTCAAATGGGGCTACCAGGTCGATCACCATGCGATCAATACAGTCCCGAAGGAATGTCTGATCCGCATTACCAAAGCGGAAGACGGCGGCATCGGCGCTCGTGGGCCATGGGAACCAGTCCGCACCGGCTTCACGCCCGGGCAGGAAAATGAGTTTATGATCAAATGGCTCAAAGGCGAGCATATCAAGATTAAGGTGTAACCAGGAAATACGAACGAGCATGTGGGGCTTGAGCGTGAAGAGGTCGGGTCTCACACAGAAAATACCGAATATAGAACGGAGGACGCAATGCCTGAAGTATACAATTGGCAACTGGGACGGAAGATGTTGTACCCCTATGAGGAACGACATCCCAAGTGGCAGTTTGCCTTCGTCTTCAATATCAATCGATGCTTAGCCTGTCAGACCTGCAGCATGGCGGATAAGTCGACCTGGCTCTTCTCTAAGGGACAGGAATACATGTGGTGGAACAATGTGGAGACCAAGCCCTATGGCGGGTATCCGCAGTTCTACGACGTCAAAATCACCCAACTGATCGAACAGGTGAATCCCGGCGGCCAGGTCTGGAACGTGCGCGTCGGTCGGAAACATCATGCCCCGTATGGTGTCTTTGAAGGGATGACCATCTTTGACGCCGGCGCCAAAGTCGGGCAGGCGGCCATCGGATATATTCCCACCGACCAGGAGTGGCGATTCGTCAACATCTACGAGGACACCGCCACATCGATGCGAGCCCTTGTGGAAGGGATCGATAAGACCGGATTTTCCCGTGACGAGCCCTGGAGGATGACCGGCAGTAGTCTTCCGGAACACGAAACCTTCTTCTTCTATCTCCAGCGGATTTGCAACCACTGCACCTATCCAGGGTGCTTGGCAGCCTGTCCACGAAAGGCGATCTATAAGAGGCCGGAAGATGGAATTGTTCTGATCGATCAGAACCGATGTCGTGGGTACAAGAAGTGTGTAGAACAATGCCCCTACAAGAAGCCGATGTATCGAGGGACCACCCGCGTCAGCGAGAAATGTATCGCCTGTTATCCTCGAATCGAAGGGAAAGATCCTCTGACCGGCGGTGAGCCGATGGAAACACGCTGTATGGCGGCCTGCGTTGGAAAGATTCGCATGCAGAGCCTTATGCGTATCGGCGACGATGGCCTGTGGGCGGAGGATCGCTGGCATCCGCTCTATTATGCTATTCGTGTGGAGCAAGTCGCCTTGCCGCTCTATCCGCAATGGGGGACGGAACCAAACGGCTTCTACATCCCCCCGCGGCACTCCCCGAGAGGGTACGCCCGGCAGATGTTCGGGCCCGGCGTCGACAATGCGATCGAAAAGTACCTGGTGCCAAGTCGCGAGTTGCTGGCCGTGCTCCAGCTCTGGAGAGCGAGCCAACAGATCGTGTTTCGCTACGACGTCATTCCCGGCCCGAAAGTGTTTGAAACCCAGATTCACGGCAAGCGGTTCGAGATGTATAACGATACCGTGTTGGGGTTCAACAAATCGGGGAAGGAAGTGGCCCGTGTGCAGGTGGAAGAGCCGATCTACATTCGGCCGGCGGAACGGGTCACCTGGTTATAAGGGCTAGCAGCTACGGCCCTCGGTTATAGAAGAGGCGGATCTCCACAATGAGATCCGCCTCTTGTTTTTAGGATTAAGGTAAATCTCATCTTACGGTCCAAGCCACG
>CAZAKX010000340.1:0-2209 GCA_964485915.1 uncultured Nitrospira sp.
TCAATGTGGCCGCTCTCCTTGACTTCACTAAAACACCGTTTCTAGAATGAACCCCCTTTCCTCACAAGGACGATCGAGCATGAGAGATGATGTCGTCATCGTGGGCGGTGGTCTGGCTGGGTCCGAAGCCGCGTGGCAGGCGGCGAATCGTGGCGCCAAGGTCACGCTCTATGAGATGCGCCCGAAAGAGATGACGAAGGCGCACAAGACGGGCGGCTTGGCCGAACTTGTCTGCTCGAACTCGCTCGGATCGCTCGATCCGCTGAATGCGCCAGGCATTTTGAAAGAAGAGATGCGGCGTCTGAATTCGCTGATCATCGCTTCCGCCGAGCAAGCCAAAGTTCCGGCCGGATCGGCACTGGCCGTTGATCGTGATCAATTCTCTCTGCACATCACCCGAGAGCTCGAAGGCCATCCGAACATCAGAATTCTTCACGAGGAGATTGCAGAGATCCCAACAGACTGCCTCTGCATCATTGCGACGGGGCCGTTGACCTCCGACAAGCTCTCGCAGGCCATTCGCGCAGCGACGCAATCCCAACACCTGTATTTCTTCGATGCGATCTCGCCGATCGTCGATGCGGACTCGATTAACATGGACATCGTCTTTCGGGCATCCCGCTACGACAAGGGCGGGGATGATTATTTAAATTGCCCCATGACGGCAGAACAGTACAATGCGTTTTATGACGCCATGATGGCCGCGGAGAAGATCCAGCCGAAGGAATTTGAGAAGACACCCTATTTTGAGGCTTGTGTGCCGATTGAAGTGTTAGCTGAGCGTGGCCGCCAGACGATGCAGTTCGGCCCGATGAAACCAGTGGGCCTCAAAGATCCTAGAACCGGGGTGGAACCAGCGGCAGTCGTGCAATTGCGGACAGAAAATATCCATCGGACCTGTTACAACTTGGTCGGCTTTCAGACCAAACTCACCTATCCGGAGCAGAAGCGCGTGTTTCGCATGATCCCGGGCCTCGAACAGGCCGAGTTCCTCAGGTATGGAAGCTTGCACCGCAACACGTTCATCAATTCTCCTCAGCTCCTGTTGAACACGCTGCAATTCAAAGCTCGAGGTACGCTCTTCTTCGCTGGGCAACTTGTCGGCGTGGAAGGCTATACCGAATCAGCTGCCATGGGAGGCATGGCCGGCATCAATGCGGCTCGGGCCTTGGCTGGCGAACCATTGATCACACCACCGCCTACGACGGCACATGGCTGTTTGATTGCGCATGTTACTGCCTCAGATCCGCGTCACTTCCAACCGATGAACACCAATTTTGGCCTGTTCCCACCCTTGGCAACTCCTCCACGGGATAAGGACAAGAAACGGCGTTTATTGAGCCAACGAGCTCTTGAGGATTTCGACGTATGGACGAAGCGATCACAACTTTCGTAATGTACCTCCAAGTGGAACGCAATGCCTCACACGAAACCATTCGTAACTATCGATCCGATCTTCAACAGCTAAGAGAGTTTCTCCGCCGCACGGAAACCGCTCGCCCTCGAGTCGATGCGATCACCAGTGACGATATCCGTGCCTATCTGCACAGCTTGGATCAACGAGGCGACAAGGCGTCATCGTTGGCAAGAAAGCTGGCGTGCCTCCGGAGTTTCTTTCGGTTTCTGGTCCGTGAGGGAGTCCTGCACACGAACCCAGTGGAGGACCTGAAAAGTCCGAAGTTACCAAAGCCGCTTCCTCGAGTGCTGACAAAGGGCGATGCGGCGGCGCTCATGGAGTTTCCGACCGGGCTATCGCCGCTCTCCTTACGCGATCGTGCCCTGCTGGAAACCTTGTACTCGACCGGTGCCCGAGTGAGTGAGGCCGTGGGGATCAATCTCGGCGACCTCAATGAGATGGACGGACTCGTGTGCCTGCGAGGAAAGGGCCGCAAAGAACGGGTCGTTCCGATCGGAGACGTGGCACTCCAGGCGATTCAGGACTACCGGAAATCGCTACGGGCACCACGCCTCGGCGCCCAGCTGTCGGCTCCATTGTTCTTAAATCAACGCGGGGGTCGGCTCACAACACGAAGCGTCGCTCGAATGGTCTCGCGGTATTCCAGTCGCCTCGTTGGTGGAGCGGTGAGCCCGCATGCCTTGCGGCATTCGTGCGCGACACACTTACTCGACGAAGGCGCAGACCTCCGGTCCATACAGGAAATGCTCGGCCATGCATCGCTGAGCACCACACAAAAATATACGCATGTGG
>CAZAKX010000341.1:0-2190 GCA_964485915.1 uncultured Nitrospira sp.
TACAAACGCGACATTCCGAACGCGGACATCCATCTACTTGATACCGGACACTTTGCCTTGGAGACGCACGGGCACGAGATCGCGAAGCTGATTCGCGATTTCCTCGGCCGCACCCTTCGGTCTGGCGGCCACGATTGACGAGGCTACGAACGCCTCTCTTGTCGGCCTGCCGGCATGGAGGAAGAATTGACGCATGGAGGGCATCATCATGAACGGTCTCGAACAGCCTAGACCACCTTTCCCCCCATTTGATGCTGAATCCGCGGCTCTCAAAGTACGCATGGCTGAGGATGCTTGGAATACACGCGACCCTGAGAGAGTGTCGTTGGCCTACAGCGCCGATAGCGTCTGGCGAAACCGCTCAGAGTTCCTGGTCGGACGAGAAGCGATAGTCAGTTTTCTACGTCGCAAATGGGAGAAAGAGTTGGACTACCGCTTGATCAAAGAACTGTGGGCATTCCACGGTAACCGCATCGCTGTTCGATTTGCGTATGAGTGGCACAATGACTCAGGAAATTGGTTCCGTTCGTACGGGAACGAGAATTGGGAATTCGATGAACGTGGATTCATGCACCGTCGATTTGCATGCATCAACGACGCGCCCATCTCCCAGAAGGATCGAAAGTATTTCTGGCCCCTTGGTCGCCGGCCCGACGATCATCCGGGGCTGTCTGAGCTTGGGCTGTAGGAGTTCGCCTGGTCGCGTGGCCC
This sequence comes from uncultured Nitrospira sp., assembly GCA_964485915.1. Classification (GTDB taxonomy): domain Bacteria; phylum Nitrospirota; class Nitrospiria; order Nitrospirales; family Nitrospiraceae; genus Nitrospira_D. The sequence goes on from CAZAKX010000341.1 coordinate 712, forward strand.
TGGCTATGCTGAAAGCAGGTGGAAGGGGCGGCGCGTCACAAACGCGCCGCCCTCGATAAGACGGAATCTATCTACGCACTATTTGCCCATCGCCGCATCTTTGAGTTTTTGTCCCTCGCTCTTCATTTCCCCTGCGTTTTTCGTGGCATCTTTTGCCTTCATATCCTTAGCACTTTGTACCGTCTCCCCACCTTCTTTTTTCACATTCTCCGCTTGACCTTTGACTGTTTCGACTTTCTGTTTCATGGCACCCATATCGACCGCCCATGCTGACGTGGCTAGTCCGAATCCGAGAAGCGCCACAGCCGCACAGAGTATGTTGACTTTACTTTTCATGGTGAATTCCTCTCTAGTTGGTTTTGCGGATGGTTCAGAAGGAGGCAGCATCACGATCGCTGCCTCCTTCTTGTCGATCGGACGGTTGGCGGTTATTTCACGACAACCTCAACCCGGCGGTTCTTCGCGCGCCCAGCTACGGTACTGTTGCTGGCAATCGGGTCGCTCTCCCCATGACCGGCTGCCGAGAGGGCAATGACGCCGCCATCCTTGAGCGCGTGAGCGGCACTCGCGGCCCGTGCGTCGGAGAGCTCCTGATTCGAGGGGAACTTCTTCTTTAAGGCACCCTTAATCGGTACATTATCGGTATAGCCCGCAACGTGTACGTCTTTTTCAGGAAAGTCCCTGAGAACCCCGCCCACTCGCTGCAGGGCATCGGCTCCACCGCCCTTTAACTGATCCTGACCTGAGTCAAATAACAGGCTCGATGCCAGATTGATCGTGAGCGCATCTCCGGTCTGACGGACCGACACCGTACCTTTTGAAATTTCAGGCTGGAGCGCTTTGATGAGATCGCGCTCGGCCCTGGCCAAGCTGCCTTTGCTCTGATCTAATTGGCCTTCAAGGTCGGCAATCCGTTGATTCGCCGCAGCTAATTCCGCTGCCAGCCGATCTTTCTCGCTCTGTGACTGGCTCAAGTCACCCCGAACCCCCGCAAGTTGGCTTGCCAGAGCGGCACTCTCCCCGGATCCTGACCGAAGGGTCGCGATTTCACGATCACGTTCAGCGAGCTGACGTTCTAAATCGCTGACACGGCTGCTGAGCGCTCCATTTTGTCTTCGCGCGGCCGCCAGTTCATCCGCTAACTGTTGACGCTCCCGTTCAAGAGCTGCAAGGCGGTCAGTCGATGGATCTGATGCCACGGCCTTCGTCGTCGAAGGACACCCGCTGCCCTGGTAATAGCCGTACCATTTCTTGTCGATGCAGACTGTCGGCTGCTTGATATAACCAGAAGGATGGTCCTTGGACAATGATGTACAACCAGCCAGTGCGACCAAACCTATCAGCACCACCGAGGTGTTAAGCGTTCGCATGATGATCTCCTTCTTCTCTCGTGTGCGCGGCAGAGACCCCGCCCACGTTCCTGCCCAGGTTGTAGCCGTCGCCTTACTGACGGCCCTTCAGTGCATCGCGGATTTCCAT
>CAZAKX010000342.1:0-2189 GCA_964485915.1 uncultured Nitrospira sp.
GCGGGAGATCAGGAGGAGGGTTCGGCGGAGGAGGCGGCAGCGGATTTTGAAAGTAACAGGCGATGCCACGACTTGATACGGAGGTGATACAGCAACCTTTCTCGATTATCGTCGTGCTGCTGGTGACGCTATCGGCCGGTTGTGCCGGTAGCCAAGGCTTCAATCGGGCCGCGATGAACGAAGTCCTGCACGTCGATCATACCTCGAATCAAGATAACCGCGCTCCATCGAGCCTGGGCTCCCCCCTCTCGCTCCCGTTTCGCCTCGGGATCTTTTTTGCCGATCACAATTTCCCGAATCATCAGTCCCTCAGAAAAGTCGAATGGCTCAGTGCGGATAGGGAGCAACTGCTCAAGAGCCTAGCCCCCTTGCGAGATCAGCGAATACTCACGGACATCTTTGTCTTGATAGATTCAACTGTTCACATGGCGAATATTCCTGAGATCAGGCAAGCCGGCGCCCGGTATGGCGCTGACGCCGTGTTGATCGTCGATGGCGCTGGAACGATCGATCGGCACAACAACCGCTATGCATGGCTCTATCCGACCGTGATCGGTGCCTATCTCGCACCAGGCACTGAAAGCGACGCACTCGTGATGACCACGGGCAACCTGCGGGCTGTGCGCTCCGAATGGCACGCCCCTATTCAGATCGTCGAAGGAGTCTCGAAGATAGTGGGGTCGGCGGTGTTCGTCGACGATGGCGCAGCTCTTGAAGATGCAAAAAAACAAGCCATCCAAGCGCTGGGCAGACGCTTCGTCGATCAGCTTCAACTCTGGGTACAAGACCCTCCGCCTTCTCTCCCCCCGTTACGGTGAGTCGAGACTCATAAGCACTCCCAGCAAAAGCAGATGTTGCCCCGGCGCAAGACCGGCAACACCGGGACGGATCTCACCATTTCTGAAAAACCCACCGCCGACCCCGGTTGATTCATCGAAGCGGTGCTCCACACGCACGACCGTATTCATCCATCGATACGGAAGCTGGTACTCCACGGTCGACGTGACAGCCTTCACAAACTGCTCTGCACCGGTCCACCGGCCATTCCGATCCCAGTAGAACTCAGGCCGAACCGCCACAGCCCACGGCCCGTTGATCTGCCATCGCACCACCAAATTGCCACCCATGACAAAAGCCCGGGGGCTCCCACTCTGTCCGGCGATGTTTTCCGTCCCAATATCGAATGACGCCGCCACCGTCACATCGTCGCCTTTCCACTCGGCAATATGATTGCCATACAGGCGCCAGAACTCCAGAGAGGTCTGTGCTTGGTCCGGCCCTCCGTAGAGAGTTTGGGTCAGGGTAAGCCGTGGCATGGCCTTCCAGATCCATCGTCCCCCATAGCTGGGGAGATCGTTCGGATGCGCCAGATGGTAGTAGCTGTTTACAATGAAGGCAGAGACCGTGAGATCGTCGCTCACGGGATACTGCGCATGCACCCCAAACATCATATACGGCGTATTGTCCGCGATCCACGATCGCGTGTAGTTGACGTTGTCTTTTGCATAGAGCGATTCGTATCCCATCAGGCTATTGAACAAGCCGGTGGTGATCATCAGCCCACGTCCCACCGGTGCCAGATATGAGACATTGGCGCGATGGACGTGCCGGAGCACATCCGATCCATCGACGCGTCGCTCTCCCACCAAGAACGCGAACTCTTCTGAGTCCCGCCCCCCCTGAAAGCCCAGTTCCATCCCCCAGCGTGACAAGGCACTCGCATCTTTCCGCACGTATGCCAGACCCATGTTGGGAGACAACTCGTTATGATGAGCGGCTGTAGCGCGGCTACGCCAAAGGTGATTATCGGGAGAATTAAAATTCCCGATGTACCCGACATCCACGTAGGCTCCGTAGTGCCAGTCTTGGGTGGATGCCGTTGGTGGCGGAGCTACCCCAGTGGCCTGGCGACTCGACTCAACGCTCTTTGGATCCTGGCCAAAGGCCGACGACGCAAACACCGCCATGACGAACACGTGGAGCCAGAATGAAGCACTGACACGAGACAAGCTATACAGACTCTTTAGTTTCTGTAAAAGAAAATGCAAAGGCTTCACGCTGATGAAGTTCCCGACTAGTCAGACATGGTAAGAGAGTCAGGACAACTGCGCAAGGATGAGCCGTTATGCAGACCGTCGCCGATAGTGACGCAGCAAGAGAGCACCTCCCCAGAGGAAGGAACCGAGCAT
>CAZAKX010000343.1:0-2169 GCA_964485915.1 uncultured Nitrospira sp.
TGCTTCCACGCTTGGAGTTGTCGAGGAGGGACCGCGTGATTGTTGTGAAGGTGTTTCGACGCTACCTCAAGGATCACAGCCGAATCGTGAAAACCTTCGCGATGCAGGGCTTGGCTGACTTGGCTATGCAGGATCCACGGTTAAGGAATTCAATCCGGCCGCTCATCTCGGCTCTCACGAAAACAGGTAGCCCCTCGATGAAAAGTAGAGGGCGGAAGCTAATGCTCCGACTCGGCGCTTCAACGGTGCCTCGTCATGCCCCAGTTTCTCGATAGTGACCGCCCAAGGATACAGCGCCGTAATCCGACTCAGCGAATGAGGTAGGGCGATTTTTTGCCTCAAGATTGACTATGATGCGACGGCATGTACTCCACCCTGGTGATTCTCCACATCCTTGCCGCCGTAACCTGGGTCGGGGGAATGGTGTTTCTCTCCCTCGTCTTGGCCCCATTGGTCAGGGGACGGACGGCTGCGCCGGAATTCATGGCGTTGTTTCGATCAGCAGCGCTACGATTTCGCCCCGTTGTCTGGATCTCTATCGCGATACTACTAACCACTGGCCCAATGCTGTTGTCACAGCGAGGTCTCAGTGTGATGCAGCCAGCCGCATGGCCTGGGATTGTGACTATGAAGCTGTCGCTGGTCGGCCTGTTGCTGTTCCTGACCTTGCTGCATGACCTCGTCCTTGGTCCAAGGGTCAGTCATGTCAGTGCCATACCCGACTCTCAACGCACGATGGGGGAGCAGATTGTATTCAAGACCGCTCGTTGGTTGCCGCGACTCTCTCTTCTAATTGCCCTGGCCGTGGTGGTGGTTGCAGCAATTCTGGCACGCTCGTAGATGCACGCCTGTCGGGCCGACGCCCAGCACATTCCTCTCGCCCGGCATCGTCAACACAAAGCCTCTTGAAGACACGTCGCCACAATGAGTGAATCAGAGACGCTTGTAGATGATGTGATCCGCCGGCAACCAGAACCTACGGAGTCTTGGCGCAACGAAATCCATACCCGAGGTGCCGACGAGACGGTTCGGCATTGTAACGGAAGGATGATCCCAGAAACTCCTGAACATAGAGCCAGTTTCCGCCCCGCACGACTTTCGACTTACCCGTTGCCGGTCCTTGAGGATTCTTCGTCGGGCTCTTCTTGTAATAGTCATGGTCATACCAGTCGTTGACCCATTCCCAGGCATTGCCGGCCATGTCATAGATCCCGTAGGGGCTCTTGCCCATTTCAAACATCCCCACCGGAACCAACGCCATATGGTTCGCCCATTCCTTCTTGCCGAAATTCGCGTGGAGTCTGGTGGGAGCCTCGTTGCCCCAGGGGTAGAGACGGCCATCCGTCCCCCGCGCCGCCTTTTCCCACTCCGCCTCGGTCGGCAGACGCTTGCCGGCCCATTTGCAGTACGTAGCTGCATCCGACCAGCTGACGTTCACGACCGGACGTTTCTGATGGCGAGGTTGGTTCATGATCTCCCATTCCGGCGGCGCTTCCGTGCCCGTCGCCTCCAGATACTTGGCGTACTGCCCTACCGTGACGTGGTACTTGTCCATAGAGAACGCGTCAAGGTAGACGCGATGCACGGGCTTTTCGTCAGCTTTCAGCGTGCTCCCCATCGTGAATTCCCCCGCCGGCACCAGCGCCATTGGGACGTCGCGGGGGTCGGTCGGGAACGTCTCTCCTGCTGATCCATCTGGTTTCAGACTGTCCGGCGAGATGGTCGAACGTCGCCCAGGGAATTTCGCTTCTAACTGTTGATAGACGGCCTGTTGCTCAGTAGTGAGGCCCAGCTCATGAGCGGAATCCAGGGCCTCCTCCGCCTGCTTCATCCTGTCTGGCTGAGCCTGCCCACCGGCCAGCAGACTCTTCGCTTTCTCCAGCAAGCGCCATGCTGTCACTTCCTCCAGCGACTGCCACACCTTCATTTTGCTAAACCGTGGTTCCCTTGTCCCACTGGTTCTGGATTTCGCATCCAGATGCAACACAGTCTCGTAATGTTCTTCTGCGCAGTCCCAGGCGGCTAATCCTCGACAGGCCTCAGCCAGGTTGAAATGCGCCTGCACATTCGACGAATTCTTGATGAGCCCTGCCTCCAACATCGCGCGCGCTTCGGCATATTGTTTCTGCTTTAAAAGACTTTCTCCCTTGGCGAAGTCCTGCTCGCCGG
>CAZAKX010000344.1:0-2152 GCA_964485915.1 uncultured Nitrospira sp.
TTGCCGGTCGTCTCCGCGGCAATGATCATTCCCTCGCCTGCCGCAATGGCACGAATGCCCGTCACTGCGACTTCCCGCGCGATGATCAGCAGCACAACCAGCGCACTGACGCGATCCACGTTCATGAGGAGAATCAATGCCGACAGGACCAACAGTTTGTCTGCGATGGGATCGAGCAGCTTGCCCAGCTTCGTGACCTGGCCGGTTCGCCGGGCGATATAGCCATCCAATCCGTCCGTGGCCGCTGCAACGGCAAAGATCACGGCGGCGATCAACGACTGATCAGGAGTCGGAGTCGCAAAGAGAATGATGAAGACCGGAATGAGGAGAATGCGGACGAGCGTCAGGAGATTGGGCAGATTGAGCGACTCGGCTCCGATTTCTCGCCATGCTTCTAGGACACGGTTCATGACGATCGACATCTCCTACACAATTCCATTTTTGAGTAAATCATGAAGATGGACGACGCCACGGATGGTCCGCTCATTTTCCACGACCACCAACGTGGTGATTGAAAACCGTTCCATCATCTCGACCGCCTTGGCTGCCAGCTCGTCTGGTCCGATGGTCTTGGGATTTTGCGTGGCCAATTCCCGCGCGGTGGTGTTGACTAAATCCGTCCCTCGTTGAATAAATCGTCGCAAGTCTCCATCGGTAATCACGCCGACCAACAACCCTTCCTGGTCCACGACGGTCGTCATGCCGAGCTTTTTTGCCGTCATCTCCAGCATGGCGGCCATGCCGCCGACGGAGGCTTCAACCATGGGAACTTCCGATTCGGCGTGCATGAGGTCCTTTACATTCACGAGCAATCGCCGCCCCAAGGTCCCACCGGGATGGAATCGAGCAAAGTCTTCTTCTTTGAATTCGCGTTTCTGCAGTAACGCCACGGCGAGCGCATCGCCGAGCGCCAGTGTCGCAGTCGTGCTGGCGGTCGGCGCTAATCCCATGGGGCAGGCTTCTTCGGCCACCGAGACGTCGAGCACCACATCGGAGTTTTTCGCCAAGGTGGAGTTCATTCGCCCTGTGAATGCAATGACCGGAATGCCCAGGCGCTTCACGAAGGGCAGCAACTGGAGGAGTTCCTGCGTTTCACCGCTGTTGGAGATCGTCACCAAGACATCCCGACGAGCCAACATGCCGAGATCTCCGTGGACACCTTCGGCCGGGTGCAAGAAGAAGGAGGAAGTCCCGGTGCTGGCAAGGGTCGCAGCGATTTTTTGTCCGATCAGACCGGACTTACCCATCCCGGATACGACGACCTTTCCTTTACAGCGAGCCAACACGTCCACGGCCTTCACGAACCGATCGTCCAGCCGCTCGATCAATGCGTCGACCGCCCGCGCCTCAATTTCCAGTACGCGCCGACCCTCGGCGAGACTGCCGCTCCCCTTCTCGGCTTTCGAGGCTCGAGCCGTCGGTGTCGGCTTTACGGTTTTGTCGCGTTCCATATCCGCAGAATTCGCTCCAATAAAGGTTTCAAGTGATGCAATGGGACCATGTTCGGCCCATCGGACAGCGCCTCGTCCGGATTCGGATGGACTTCCATGAAAAATCCGTCCACCCCGGCTCCGGCGGCGGCGCAGGCCAAAGGCTCGACGAATTCACGTTGGCCGCTTGATTTCGTTCCTCCACCACCCGGCAACTGAACGCTATGCGTCGCATCAAAGACTACAGGATAGCCGAAACCCCGCATGATAGGGAAGGACCGCATATCGACGACCAGATTGTTGTAGCCGAATGACGAACCGCGCTCGGTGAGGATAATACGACGACTCCCACATTCCTCGATCTTTTTGACGGCATTGCCCATTTCCAAGGGCGAGAGAAACTGCCCCTTCTTCACGTTCACGACGGCGCCCGTCTTGGCGGCGGCAACCAAGAGATCCGTCTGCCGACAGAGAAAGGCTGGAATCTGGAGCACGTCCACCACCTTCCCGGCTTCCGTCGCCTGTTCTTCCGTATGCACATCGGTCAAGACAGGCAGTGCAAGCTGGGTTTTCACCTGTTTGAGTATCGCAAGCCCTTTCTCAAGACCAGGGCCACGAAACGATGTGATGGATGTTCGATTCGCCTTATCAAATGACGACTTAAAGATGTACGGGATTCCTAACACTTGTGCAATCTCGGCGATCCGGCCGGCCGTCTCCAT
>CAZAKX010000345.1:0-2141 GCA_964485915.1 uncultured Nitrospira sp.
AGGCTTCGATACCATCCGAGGGATGGTGAACGAACTCGAAATGACCCTCTCCTAGCCACCAACAACTGACCATCCAGCCTCAATTCACGCATCTCAGAACGCCCTCATTGCGAGCTTGACACAACTCTCTGACCGTGGCATACTGATAATGCTTCTCATAATCGTCACAATAAGAAGCAGGACCTGTAATGTACGTTTGTTTGTGCAGAGGAATTACAGAATCAGATGTCCGTGAGGCAGGGCGGGGGGGATGTGTCATGCCCTGTCAGCTCAAGTCCAAGTTTGGCCTCAAGCAGAGCGGCAGTTGCGGTCGCTGCGCGAAGAACATCCATGAATTGGTAGAGCTTGCCGTCCAGGGAGCTTCAACCAGTACTGTGGAACGATAACAACCTTCCCGCCTCCACGTCCTATTCGTGTCATACGATTCCGTCGTATATTCATGGTGGCCGAAGAGTGTATCTTACTGCTCGGACCCTCGCCTGATACGTTTCGTCACATCGGCCACACGGCGGCCTAATGCCTTGGCACTCGCAAGCTCTTGATCATCAATCCCTGGACTGTCGCCTTCCGTGGTCGCGGACGCGCCAAACGCCCCACCATCGCTCACGACAATCATCTGATTGCCCAGCATCGCGGCGAGAATCGTCAACATTGTGACTTCTTTCCCGCTTGAGACTTGCCCGCCTGTGGCAAAGGCCGCTCCAACCTTGTTTTTCATCTTGAATTCCGGGAAGACGCCGAACTTGAACTGCCAGTTATCGAAGAACGTCTTCACCTCCCCGGACATGTTGGACCAATACACCGGAGAACCGACGATCACGGCATCGGCAGAAAACAGATCGTCTGCCGTCACGTGGCCGACACGCTTAAGGACAACCTGGGTCCCGGCAACCGACTTGGCTCCAGCCACTACGGCCTCCGCCATGCGTTCAGTATTTCCTGAGAGAGAATGGTAGGTGACGAGAATCTTGATTGATGGTGAGGCATCGCCGGCTCGTGACGATGCCACGCAACCGGTGGTCAAACTGACGAACGTGAGTGCGACGGCCAAAAGACGCCGCAATCGAGTGAGAGATCGGCTTTGAACGAGGTGGGCTGACACAACCTTAGAATTCGACGAAAGCTAAGACGGTGAGAAGCTAGCGCCGAAACGTCTCTTCCTCCATATGCTCTTCAACCGACACTTCCGTCAACGTTCCACGATACGTACAACGATGGCAGCGAATCCGCCATTCTTCGATCCACTTTTCCTGGACGTAGGACTGACGACATCCGGGACACACGAACACGCCTTTTTTATAGAGCACTCGCCGTTTTTCTTCCATGATTTCCTTTTCTCCACTCGAAGCTGAGGATGGCACAACAACTGACAGGATTGCAATATTCCTCGCACCTTAACCGAGCCATTACTGCAGCTCAGAAACGGCCGTCTTGACTGGAGACAGCCCGATCATTACGATGCGCTCATGCTCTTGAAATCGTCGACGGTGCGCGTATTTTTCTCTCTGATCATAGTGGGACTGCTCTTCGATCATCTGCCGATTCGAGCGGCTGCCGATTCAGAACTCATCTCAATTCGCACACCTTCCGGCATCACCATTCAGGCTGAGATTGCCGACACTCCGCGAAAGCGAGCTCAGGGCCTCATGTACCGAGACCACCTCGAGAAGGATCACGGAATGTTGTTTTTTTTCAGCGAGCCTCAGGCCTGGACCTTCTGGATGAAAAACACCAAGATTGCGCTCGACCTGATTTGGCTGGACGACAAGAAACGAGTCACGCATATCGAGCGGAATGTCCCCATTTGCACGAAAAGCGATGACTCGTGCCCTCAATATCGTCCAAACAACGCGGACGCAGTGTATGTACTCGAGATTACCGCGGGAACCATTGATGGATACAAGATCGAGAAAGGAACGAAGCTTCAATTCGGCCAGCCCTAACGCCTCATATTGGAACACGTCCTCCTAGGGTTTCCCTCGCCAGGACCTCAGACGCCGCGCTGTGATGATGCCTTCCACACGTTCGATTGCCTTCAGCACTCGATTGAGGTGATTCGTGTCGGCAATCTCCACCACGAAATGCAACTCAGCCTTGCGATCCTCTCTCGTCGTAATCTCGGCACGGCTGATATTCGCATC
>CAZAKX010000346.1:0-2119 GCA_964485915.1 uncultured Nitrospira sp.
CATGAGATCAAAGTGATTCCCTACGGCATCTACAGCATTCCCGAAGTCTCGATGGTGGGGAAAACTGAAGAGGAGCTTGTCACCGCCGACATTCCACACGCCACCGGGAGAGCCCTGTTCCGAGAAATGGCGCGGGGCCACATCAGCGGCGAGCTCCACGGCCTCTTAAAGGTAATCTTTCACCAAGACACCCACGCCCTCCTGGGCGTTCATATCATCGGCCAGGGAGCCACCGAATTGATTCATATCGGCCAAGCGGTCTTGGCGTACGGAGGAACGGTGGAATATTTCGTCCACAACGTCTTCAATTACCCTACGATGGCGGAGTGCTACCGGACCGCGGCTCTCGATGGAATCAATCGGCTCCACCTCCTGCGCCAAGCAGCCTGAGTCTGTATCAGGCAACTTCCCACCACACGATCCCCGTACACCAAGTTCCGACCGGTGAACGCCTGTCGTATTTACACAACGACTTTGCGCAAACGTGCAAAGGGACTATAATGGCGCTGTACTGCCGGTCGTCATGATCTACGGAGAGTCGTAGTCATGAGCGCCATCCACGTATTGTCGTCTATCCCCCAAGCTGGACAGGATCGTCCTCGCCCACCAGCGACCTTCTTCGGAAGGTCGGCCACCATAGGAGGTGCGCCCATGCCCATTCCACAGACCGTCAAAATCCGTCTTGACCGAGAACACGTGCATTACGATGTCCTGCCTCATCCCCAGGCGTTCCGTGCAACTGCCGTCGCGCGGACGCTCCACGTGCCGGAACAGCAGATGGCCAAAGTCGTGATCGTGAAGGTGAAAACGCAGTTCGTGACGACGGTGCTGCCGGCGAAGTGGAGAGTGGATCTTCCATGTCTTCGCAAGATGTTCGGGACCCACCGCGTGCGACTGGCGACTGAACAGGAGATCAACAAACTTTTTCCAGACTGCGAGCTGGGTGCGATGCCGCCCCTCGGGACGCTCTATGGACTTCCAGTGTATGTCGATCGGTCGCTCACTGTAGATGAACAGATCATCTTTGAAGGAGGCACTCATTCGGAGGCCATTCGCATGCGCTACTGGGATTTCGCCGCCCTGGTGTTTCCGGTGGTGGCAGACTTCCACTGCGAGTCAATGGCAACGTGTTGACCTGATCACCCAACGGTGGGAATTTTGCTTCTTTGACAGCGGGGCTCGTGGCAACAGCTTGTTTCGTCTTGCGCCAGGTTTGAAGTCCGCGAAGTCTGGGCTCTCATGTTCCATCAAGATAGACGGGACTGCTGATTCACAAGATCAGTCGCCGATCCACCTCCAGAGAAACGGCAGGAGAACATAAGCAAGGGCTGAAACCAACACCCCAATCGCTACCCCGAAAAGCCCGGCCACGTAGAGTCCGGCAAACGGCGCCGAAAACACGATCAGGATCATGAAGAGAGCCATTGAACGATGACCCTCGTAGAATGCCCGACGGGCCTCAGCCGAGAGGGCGCCGTCGTGGGTGGAATCAGTGCGATCTGACATGCCCGCAGTATAGACGAAACCGACCGTCCTGTCTCCGCCGGAGACGAGCACTCTTGATGCCACAGCATGTTAGCGGAAAAATTGGACTCGAATTCGTTCCTCCTGCCAGCGACCAGCATTATCCCATCATCCGGGTCAGCGTATTCTCATCCGTATGGTGAAAGAGATCCGTCTGACCCGGGATGCGCAGTTGCGTGTCCTCTTTATAGTGGAACCGGTTTTTGTCGAGAATTGTGACCGTCAGTTGGTAACGCACTGTCTTGAACTCCTTCTCGAGGAACCGATTCGAGCAAATTCCATAGGTACCCGATCCCGCCTCCGCGACAAGCATAAAGGTTGTGTCCGTCGACTCCGCTGTGCCGCCGGCAATCAGCGCCACCCCACGCGGCACGATGAAGCAGCGTAGGACCTGCCGCTCACCCGCGTCCCATAGCCAGTAGCCGACCTCTTCATGGAACGGATCAGCCTCCCCGATCCGTCGCGCCACCGTCGCATAACGCAAGCCGTACAACACCTGCTCGTGATTACGTATCTGCCCGATCGGCTCAAACGTGATCCGCTCGCGAAACGTGTTCAGCTCCGTGCCCCGATCATCCGACGGCGCCACATCCGC
>CAZAKX010000347.1:0-2093 GCA_964485915.1 uncultured Nitrospira sp.
AACTCCTCGATCGATTTCGAGGCAATCTACCTCTTGCACTCGCCGCCTACAATGCCGGAGAGCATGTGGTCGATCGCTATCGAACCCTTCCACCGATCAACGAGACTCGCCAGTATGTTCGCAAGGTCTTACGATACTATCGAACGTTTCTTGCGAACGACCTCGCCTCGACCGGTCACGTCATCCCGTCTTCGGATGGCGCTGCACCGCAACTCTCTTCCGTTTCTTCGATCCCGCCGCCTGGTCAGTAACCCGTTCGCCCAGCCGGAGTCGGCTGTGTAGTTTCCACCCCGGACGTTGAGGTGTTGGGTAATCGGAGCGATAGTGGGCACCGACACTGTTCTCCCTCCAGAGCGCAGCTTCCGCTACACAGTGGGCCACTTGAACCATGTTCTTGACTTCCAGATCGGTCCGCGTTGTGAAGGATTGAGAGACCATCTGTTCCCATCGGGCCAGGTGAGCGGTCGCCCGAATCAACGACTCGCGAGAACGGACAAGCCCCACTTGCCCCCACATCGTTCGACGCAACGAGCTTCGTAACTTTTCAGCGTCCTCTAATCGACCAGCGGCAGTGGACCTCAGCCGCTCGCCGTGAAGAGTCACGTCCGGCGTCGAACAGCGTGCGGCCCAAGCTATCGCAGCAGCACCGGCCCGCATTCCAAACACCAATCCCTCCAACAGAGAGTTACTGGCCAAGCGATTAGCGCCATGCACACCGCTGCACGCAACCTCTCCAGCCGCAAAAAGACCCGGCAGAGTCGTGGCCCCATTGATGTCGGTCGCCACTCCACCCATCATGTAGTGCGCACTTGGCGAGACTGGAATCCATTCCTCAGTGATATCGATATCGTGACGTAAGCAGGTCGCATAGATAGTAGGAAACCGTCGCTTCACGAAATTCGACCCTAGATGCGTCACATCAAGATAGACATGTCGTGTCCGCGTCGCCGCCATCTCCGTCCAAATGGCACGCGCCACGATATCTCTCGGAGCCAGGACACCGAGGGGATGATAGCGTGGCATGAACGCTTCGCCCTTATTGTTGCGTAGTTGCCCTCCCTCTCCTCGCATCGCCTCGGACAACAAGAACGGGGGACTGGACGGCAAATACAATGCCGTCGGGTGAAACTGGACGAATTCCATATCCTGGAGCTCTGCTCCCGCGCGAAACGCCATGGCCATTCCGTCGCCGGTCGCATTGGGCGGATTCGTGGTGCGGGCAAAAATCTGACCGGCGCCACCAGTCGAGAGAAGGACGGCTTTTGCGGGGAGAATGAACTGTTCTCCTGAATGTTCATCCAGGACCACCGCCCCGCAGCAGCGACCTTCCGCCACCACAAGATCAACGGTGAAATGGTAATCCAAGCGGACAATCTGCTTCTGTCGAACGACCTGCGTCAGTAAGGTACGCACCATTTCGTTTCCCGTGGCATCGCCTCGGGCGCGGAGTATTCGGCTGCGGCTGTGTGCAGCTTCCCGCGTAAAGGCAAACTTACCTCCGGTCTTGTCGAACTTGGCTCCCCACCGGATGAGTTCTTGAATTCGATTCGGCCCTTCTTCAACCAACACACGCACCGCCTCACGACGACATAGTCCGTGTCCGGCTTTCACCGTATCCGTCAGGTGGATGGCAACATCGTCTTCCTCACTCATCGCCACGGCAACCCCACCCTGTGCAAAAATGGAGTTGCTCTGTAGAGGGTGGCCTTTCGTGAGGACGATCACTCGGCCGATGCGGCACAGTTCCAATGCGGCGCGGAGCCCGGCGACTCCACTTCCGATCACAAGAAAATCTGCTTCCGGAACAGTTCGAGACATCGCTATGGCAGCGTCGTTTGCGGTGGAAGAGTCTCGGACAGCGACTGCTTTGTCTTCATGCCAAACGGCAAATCACCCTCGACTCCTCGCAGAAGGATCGAAGGTGCCCCTGCCCATTGCAACCGCGCGTGGCCGCGCTGCCGCATACCAGCATCATTGGCATCCTTCTTCCAGTTCCCTTGCCAATTGACGAGCACGTCGATGTCATCCTTATTAATCATGACTCGCTCGATCTTGAACTCAAGCGTGATGGCATGAAACGTTTCAAAGTCCAT
>CAZAKX010000348.1:0-2070 GCA_964485915.1 uncultured Nitrospira sp.
ATGACGAGCTCCTCGATCTGATGGTCCAGCACCCGGACCTGATTCAACGGCCGATCGTCGAAAAGGGCGACCAGGCGATGCTTGCGAGGCCGGCTGATTCGATCAAGAAACTCCTCTAGATTCTGAATCGCAGGCCACCAGCTTCAGCCGATCCCACAAGGCCGAGTTCTGGGCTGCGTGACTTAGGAGTCTGGTGTTTCGTCTGAAGGTGACCACCGGACCGCCCGGAGGTTCGGATCGACCGTCACGGCCAGCTTGCCGTCCAGGGCGTTAAGCAGGACATCTCCGACCAGTATGCGACGCCATCCTCGCAAAAGTGGGAGCTCCAGCGCAGCGCGATTGGTCTTGGCATCGACCAATGCCTGCAGGTCTGCCGTAGTCGCCAACAGAGTCGGCGCGATCTCTGCTTTGAGTGCGCAAGCCTTCACGAGCGCCTGCAGTAGTTCGACCAGCCCGGTGGATTCCGGTTCCGGTTTGCGCTCTTTCGAGAGCAGAGGCCAGGCGGAGGGAGGAAGCGCCAGGGCCGCTTGGATGGTGCTCAACAACACCTCTCCGTTACGATCCGCCTCTGAGCTATGCAGGCCTCTGACTTTGCGCAACTCGTCCATCTGTCGTGGGGGATGCCGCGCTAACTGAAGCAGGACTTCATCCCGGACAACCCGACTGCGAGGCACATTTCGACGTTTTGCTTCCCCTTCCCGCCAGGCCGCAAGTTCACGAAGAATCGCAGCCGACTTCGGCTTGAGCTGATCCCATCCTCGGATGCGTTGATAGCGTTCTTGCGGCTCGCGCCGAGTCTCGCTGACAACCCCCTCAAGGCGAGCGAACTCTTCGTGCGCCCATGGCAGCCGTCCAAGCTTCGACAACCGGCTGTGCAAATGATCATGAATCGCCAACAGAAAGGTCACATCCTCCAGCGCATAGGCCAGTTGTTCATAAGACAGCGGGCGGGCACTCCAATTCGTAAAGGTATGCGCCTTATCCAACTTCTTCCCATGCACTCGCTGAACGAGATGGGCATAGGCGACCTGCGAGCCGAACCCCACCATCGCCGCGGCGATCTGGGTATCGAAAAAAGGTTTGGGGATCTGGCCGGCATGGACCGCAAATAGATCGAGGTCTTGCCGTCCCGCGTGCACCACTTTTTCAACTCCCGGATCACAGACGATTTCCCAGAAGGTATCCAGTGCTCCATTCGACTGGACGGCAGGAAAATCGATGATGGCTGCCGTGCGTTCCGTCGCGACTTGAATGAGCTCAAGTTTCGGCACAAAGCTGTCTTCGCCCACGAATTCCGTATCTAATGCCAAACGCGGGCTATCTTTCAGTTGTTCACACAACTCACTCAACCCGGTCGCACTCGTAATGTAGTGATGCGGAGTGTGTATTGTCACAGGCCTGTCACTCAGAAGGAGAATAGGGGCGATCCGGAGGTCGCATCGGTTCCGTGTTGCTCAGACTCAGATATTCTTTGAGAAACTGATACGCTTCAAGCATCCGCCGGAGTTCAGGCTCTGAACTCCGGTCGCCATTGTTGGAATCTGGATGGAGTTGCTTGGCCTTGGTGCGGAAGGCCGCAGTGACATCAGCGAGGGAACTACCGAACTCCACGCCCATGATGGCGTAGGCATCCATCGCATTATTCACCGTGCTCGGACTCTCTGAAAGGCTTCCACTTCCACTGGCAGCTTTGAGCATGTCTGCAAGACTGACTCGCTTCCGTCGACGTCGCGGGCGTTCTCGAATTTCGCTGTCGAACTCATCCCAACGATCTTCCACGAACTCCAGCCGGGACTCGAGCCGCATAGCGCCGCTCAGGTCGCGGATCACTTCCAATTCCTCTTCGATTTCGATCAGCGACTTAATGATTTCCTCCAGTCCATGTTCGACCTGAAAAAATCCATCCACCCGGTCTTCCATCATCGTCTCAACGGCACATTCCAAACTATCTTCGGTTTTCGATCGGAGGGAACCAATGCGCTTTTGCATTCCGCTCCGAAATTTGAGAAATTTTGCCGTTGAAAATGGCATGGGTCCCCTCTGACTCCTGAGGGGCCGCATTCTACCACA
>CAZAKX010000349.1:0-2067 GCA_964485915.1 uncultured Nitrospira sp.
AAAAGCCGTTCGAGGTCGTGCTCTTCTTTTATGGTGGGCGCTGGACCTATGGCGCTAAGGAAGACTATCGGTTTATTGGATCAACCTTCACGGCCCGAGGTTTTCTGGTTGTTATTCCCGATTACAGCAAGTATCCCTCGGTGCGATTTCCGCGGTTCGTGCAAGACGGCGCCAAAGCTCTCAGCTGGGTCTCTGATCACATCGCAGAGTTTCACGGTGATCCCGCGCGGGTCCATGTCGTGGGACATTCCGCCGGAGCACACCTCGGCGCATTACTCGCGGCTGATCCTCACTACCTTGCCGACGAGGGAAAAGATCGCTCGCTTGTCATTCATGATTTCGCCGGTCTCGCTGGTCCCTACGCCTTTACTCCTGACGAGCCGGATCTGGAAGACATGTTCGGCCCGTCGAAGGACTATCCGAACATGCAGGTCACGACGTTCATTGACGGCACACAACCACCGATGCTGTTGTTATACGGTGAGAAGGACCGCGCGGTGAAGTACGTCAATCTCCAGAAGCTGGAGCAACGCATCCTGGAACGAGGCGGCTGCGTGCGGACACGCATCTATCCGGATGCCGATCACACAGACCTCATCGGAGCCCTGTCATGGTGGAACCTACAGAAGGTTCCCGTCGTTCACGACATCACAACGTTCTTCAACTCATGTCGCTAGCAAGGTGATCGAATCGAGCGCGATAGGCCGCTCAAGAAGGTAGGGATTGGATGGTCTACAAATTCGGCGGATCATCCTCATGGATGGGCGTGAGCTGCATCGGCTACTGTAAGATTTTCTGGAAATGCCGAACGATCTTCGAACTTTCAGACAGGTCGATAATCCTCATTATCGGATGCACTCAATCGGAGCGTACGCGTGCGGTCGGCTTCGTCGTACCAGCGAAAATTGATCTTTACCAGTGCCCAATCTTGCCGTATCTGCCTCCGCTGCTGTGCTGATTTTCTCCATAAGCGCGGGAATCATCATCGCAGGTGGTTCTTATAGATTTTCCCGTCCTTCATGATCACGACGAAGTTTTTCCCCGGATCCTCGATCAACTTGATATTGTTCAACGGATTGCCGTCGACCAGCAACAAATCCGCCAAGGCCTCTTCCTCAACCACGCCCAATTTTCCTGGGTACGGATTTCTTGTGCCGGACAGCGCCAGCAACTCGGCATTGGTCGAGGTCGCCATCGTCAGTACTTCGGCCGGCGTGTACCAGCGAACGAGCTTGGCCAGTTGGGCGCCCTGGCGCGAGGCGAGCTTGGCGTCGAACAGCGTGTCGGTTCCCCAGGCGAGCTTCACTTTGTGTTTCTTGGCCCACAGATACGCGTTCTCGGTGCCTTGCGTCATCTGCAGCTGCTTGGCGCGGTTCGCCGACCCTGCGGGAAAAGGAATCGCGTCTTCGTCGTCGAGGAACGGCTGCAGGCTCAACCAGACGTCCTTCTCAGCGAGCCACTTGATCGTGGTCTCGTCCAGCAGCTGGCCATGCTCGATACACTTGACTCCGGCTTCGACCGCCTGCCGCACCGCATTGGGTGTGTACGCGTGGACAGTCACATAGGTGCCCCAGTTGGCCGCCGCTTCGACTGCCGCGCGCATCTCTGCCGGCGTGTATTGGTTGACGTCCAAAGGATCATAAAAGGATGACACGCCACCGCCGGCCATGACCTTGATCTGCGAGGCACCCATCGCCAACTGTTCGCGCGTGCGCTGCAGCACGGCGGGCACACCGTCGGCTATCGCGGTGGCATTGACACGATCGGCAATCGAGTGATCGCCTGGTCGCGACGGAAAATCGTTAGGCTTGCGAAAGTCGCCGTGGCCGGCGGTTTGCGAGATCGTGGCGCCCGACGGCCAAATGCGTGGACCTGGTACGATGCCCTGGTCGATCGCGCGTTTCAGACCGAAGACCGGTCCGCCGACGTCGCGTCCACTCGTGAAACCTCGCTGCAACATCTCATTCGCACCTTTGGCGGCCACTACAGCGCTGTAAGTGATGTCGCTGGTCCTCAACACCATCTGCGGCACATTGGCCATCATCATGTGGGTGTGGGCATCAATCA
>CAZAKX010000350.1:0-2053 GCA_964485915.1 uncultured Nitrospira sp.
ATCTACTCAGAAACAGCATTCTTTATGTAAAGGGGAATTAATCAGACCTTCCCTAATAAGAATTTCGTTCGGACTTTCAAAAGCCATAGTGGTCCTATACGGCGTGGGCAACGCGCTATCTACGGTGGTTCCTGCCAATAAGAGGAAAGGTACGATATTAAGATATGCTGACTCGCTAGCCAGCTCCACCCGTATCCCCCCCTAAAGGTGGGGTTATCGGGAACTGTGCAATGATGATACACCGGTAAACACTTACTAATACGCAGGTATCGAGTGGCTCGAGACTTTGGTCATGGAGGAAATCCCATGTCAAGATCCCACCAGTCACGCCCACCGGATACGGCGGCCGTTCCCATCATTGATCCTGCGATGCTTAGTCGGACGCTCCTACTTCCCAGCCCCGATGTACAAGGCACAAATATGGATGGTGAGACCGTGCTGTTGGATTTGAGCTCCGGTCGCTACTACACGCTCAATCGGGTAGGCAGTGTCATCTGGGAACATTGTACCGGCCATCACACAATCAGCGACATCCAGACGGTGCTGTGCGACCGTTTTGATGTCGCTCCTGAGCGGGCCCTTGAGGATCTCATCAGCCTGGTGAACGGTCTGATCCAGGAGGGGCTACTCCAACAAGAAAGGAGGTGAGGCAGCATGAAGAAAGAGTCATATGTGCAGCCAGTTCTGGCGAAGCACGAACTCCTACGGGATATCACCGCGGGCCGTTCGGGGAAGGGCAATAACGGTTACGGTAACGGCCCTTTTGATGGCGTGCCGGGAAGATCGGGTTTCACGGACACCACCCGTTAACTGAGTCGGCAGTACTGGCTGGCCAATTCAACGGCCAGCCAGTTTTCAACGCCGTGGGGTGAGTCAACGAGAACTATCGGCTTGAGGGCAAGTATGACGATGTGTGGGGTCGACCAGCCTATGACCGAGTCGCTCTTTTCCCTGTACGGTATGCCGGTACGGTATGTCACAGCGTCTCCTTTCTTGGCGAAACCAGTGAACGAACTGCTGAGGTATTTTCGACGAGACTTGCTCGATGAATCGACTCCACTTGCCTTGTGCTTTCATGCTGTTCAGACGCGAGCCGATATTCCATCGACTCTGTCACCATCAGCTCGTCGGCTTGCTTCAGGAACGGGAGCGGCGGTTGGTGATCGACGAGAGACCAATTTGCCGTATCAGGTGTTTGAGGACGGAGGGCGTTTGATCGCAGATTTTTGCGACATTGGCATCTTGGTGATAGACAGCGCAGAAGGCAGAGCAGATGGCTATCTGATCAAGCCTCAGACGATGCACGAAAGTCTGATCGAATATTTGTTTCATCTCGCCTTGATCGAACTCATGCGGCGCCGGGGTCTGTATACGATTCATGCCACCGCATTGGAAAAGAATGGCCGTGGAATCCTCATTCCAGGGAATAGTGGTCGCGGTAAAACGACCTCATTTATCTCCCTGCTTCGTTCCGGCTATCGGTATCTCTCCGATGATCATCCCTTGTTGCGAGACGCCGGAACCCATGTGGATCTGCTTCCTTTCCCCATTAAGGTCAACGTAACCGAAGATACGGTCGCATTTTTCCCGGAACTCCGGGAGGCGCCGGATCATTTGCTTCATCCAGGTTTCCCCAAGCGAGCATTTTATGCAGAAAAGCTCTATCCGACCTCGATCGGTGAATGTTGCCGTCCGGCCATCGTGTTGTTTCCCCATGTTATTGATGCTCCGCATAGCCACCTCGAGCCGCTTCCTAAGAGCCGGGCCTTAGAAATGCTGCTTCCTCAAGCGCTATTGGTGTACGACTCTGAGGTCGCTAGGCGTGAGTTTCAGGTCTTAGCGAAAGTAGTCCAACAAGTGGATTGTTATCGCTTACATTTTGGACGGGATATCCTCGATCTTCCAAGGCTGATCACCCCGCTTCTCGAACAGGTCAAGTGATGTTGACACGATCCCTTGAAAAACAGTTCTCCTTACTGCCCGAATCCGAACTGCTCGTCTGGTGCGCACGTACAGTCGTGTCTGATGAGCTCAAGAGATCCATTCGGCGCCG
>CAZAKX010000351.1:0-2045 GCA_964485915.1 uncultured Nitrospira sp.
TCTTTCCGATCGTCGGGGTGCTCGTGTCCATCAAGTTCCATCATCCGGGCTTCCTTCTTCAGATGCGAACAGGAACCTACCGTGAATGGATCATCCGTAAGGTTGTTCATGATCATGGGCATGCTCAGGATGAGTCAGGGAGCATGCCTGAAGTCCGAGGCTGCCCGATACTCGTTGCGCCGCTGGAGCCGTCCGTCCAGCGCCCGATCACACTGCACACTCCTGTAAGAGTGTTCTAGCTGGTTCCGCCGGTCTCGTGACAGGCCGTGTCGAAGAAAGATTATCAGAGGAAATGAATCCATCAGTACCCAAACAAGGTCTCGAAGCGCTCTCCTGCGTCTTGTGTTGCTTCATCGCATGGCATAGGCGTCGTGAGTCCAGCGTCACAGTTCGTCATCTTGTCCTAACTCTTATGGCGTTGTTTCCCTGTTCGGTGGAAGCCCTCGATATCGGCCCACCGGCGCCACCGCGTTACACCGTTGACGGAGTGGTCGTCGACGGACGACCCATGGTTTTCTCGACGACGCAGGATCCGGTCGTTCCTGTGCCGCGCACGGAGTCTGTGAGAGGAGCGCCTCCTAACGGCAGGACGATTGAACGAGTATCGGGAGAGATGCGAGGACCACGAATACCCGAGCCGATGGTCTTCGATCTGATCCGCCCGTTAGGTGGGAAACGGGGTGAGGCAGAAATCAACGTGCTTGGATTGATTCCTCTTAGGAGAAAGGCCAGGACGGTTGACGAAGCAACCGATCCGTTGGGCCTTGTCCGGCGCAGCAAGGACACACAGGGGCTCGAGTGGGCTCCGGAGATCGAGTATGATCTGTGCGACGGCGTTGGAATCGAATTCGAATTGCCGATGGAGAACGGGCGCATTGAGGCGTACAAAGGCGCCGGTCAAGCGACCTTCGGTACGGCTTTGGAACATCGGTTCATCCATGGGACTCAAGTCATCGCCCAGTATGATCCGCAGCCGAAGCTGTGGACGACCACGTTCCTCTATCTGGCTGGTTTCCGGTTTAATGAAACCTGGAGCACATTCGGCATGTTTGGGCCACGGACTGAGCTGGGAGGTCGTGTGACAGACCGCCGAACCGAGTGGCTGAGTAACGTGACGCTGTTTGCGGACGTGACGAATCGGTTGGTGGCGGGTATTGAGACCAATTTTGGTCAAGTGATCAATGGCCATGCATCCCTGTTGGTCATGCCGCAAGTGCATTACGAGGTCAGCAAGCATTGGATGATCCAGGGCGGTGCTGGAACGCGGATTACCAAGGGCCTGGCTCTCCCTGAAATCGGATTTCGGCTTATTCGTGAGTTCTCATAGGATGAATTTTCTCCATGCCCGTGCGGGCATGGAGCTCGCGATCAAGAACGCGGTGACGATGACCGAGGAGATACATGGAGTACTTTTCCAAATATTCATCTCACTGGCGATGGGAAAGATCGACTGGCTGGATTCACGGGGCCGATGTCCTTGAAGAGGATGTTGGAAGAATGCTCGAAGCGCAAGGTGTCCACACCCGAATACTCCGATCGAGTCAGACGTGAAGCACTCCGCCACACGTAAGCTTCGCCCACGAGGTGCTGATCGCTACAGACTGGTCTACGAAGAGGCGGCTGATGTCTACAATGAACGACGTATCTCCCAGCACCATCATCGCTGACACTAAATCAGGGCTGGTCGTATTTTTCGTGGCGCTGCCCTTATGTCTCGGAATCGCACTCGCTTCCGGCGCCCCACTGATTTCAGGATTATTGGCCGGAATCATCGGCGGCGTTGTGGTGGGGTTTTTCAGTGGGTCGCACACCAGCGTGAGCGGTCCGGCTGCCGGCTTGTCGGCTGTCGTGGCTGCACAAATCCTTTCGCTGGGATCCTTTTCAACCTTTCTCATGGCTCTGATTTTTGCTGGGATGATCCAAATCGGCGTCGGCATTGTCAAAGGAGGGTTCATTTCTGAATTCTTTCCCTCCAGCGTGATCAAAGGGCTGTTGGCTGCGATCGGTGTGATCATCATCTTTAAACAGATTCCCCACCTTGTCGG
>CAZAKX010000352.1:0-2038 GCA_964485915.1 uncultured Nitrospira sp.
GGTCTATGCCTCCTCTCATAGCATGCTGCAGCGAGGCTTCGGCATGGGTCACAAGATTCTCGGCATGACCTTGTTGGCCGTGTTCCACTGCTTCCGTCGCGTGCTCGATGGCATCTTTGATGTTTTGCTGTTCTTGACGCACGACATCACGTCGTGCGCCACCTTCACCGAAGGCTGACTGGAAAGGCAGGGTACTGGCCAGGAGCGTGGCGAGAACTCCGGTCAGCGTTAGGGCGATTCGGGTGTTAGATCGTGTCATTGGTAGCCCTCCTCTTGTGGAAAATGTTTTGGAGCGGTTCATCCCTTTGGGTACGCGTCCGATCGTCGAATGCTATCTCTGTCATCCAACGCTATTGTCTACCTTTATGGAACGGTTCTGTTGTCTCGGAGAATTTTGGTTGCATGTGGTGCCTCGGTATCATCGAGCATGCAGGGGGAACAAAGCCCTACGGACTCTTCGCACACCGGAACCCGCTGTTGAAGTTCCGATACGCCGGTGAATCGTAGTCTGTGGTCGATGGGACGTTGAAGTCCCGCCGCGAAGATCGCAGGTTCTCGGCAGCAAGGTCCCATGAGCCTCCCCGCAAGACTTTGTATTTACCACCTTCAGGTCCCTGCGGGTTTTTCGATGGGCCGGTCACATAATAATCTGGGTCATACCAGTCGCTCACCCATTCCGAGACATTTCCCGCTAGATCATAAATCCCGTAGGGGCTCTGGCCGTCTTTCAATTGCCCCACCGGCAGCAGCGCATTGTGGTTGTCCCACTTGTCCTTCCCGTAGTTCGCCCGGAGCTGATTGGGTGGATCGTTGCCCCAGGGATACAGACGACCGTCCGCCCCCCGTGCCGCCTTCTCCCATTCAGCTTCTGTCGGCAGCCGCTTGCCGGCCCACTTGCAATAGTTGTTCGCATCCGCCCAATCGACATTGACAACCGGGCGCTTCTGATGAGGCGGCTCATCCATAGTCGTCCACTTCGGCGGTGGGTATATACTGGTAAATTCCAGAAACTTTGCATATTGCCCGACCGTTACTTCATAGACATCGATATAATAAGCATTGAGAAAGACCTTGTGCTCGGGCTTTTCATTGTCACTACCTTCGTTGCTCCCCATGGTAAAGTCCCCGGCGGGCACGAGCACCATCGGACCCACATTCTTGGGCTTGATCTTCTCCGGTCGCTTGTACCCTGTATAATCTTTGTGTTCGACAGGTTTCCCTCCATGCGAGAAGGTATGCATGAATGCGACGACTTGCCAGATCTGGTCTTCTGAGAGGAGCGATTTGTATGGCATCATTGGCGTCTTTGGAATCCCTTCCGCCACCCGCCAGAACCAATAGCTGTCTGAGAAGCGTTTAGTATGTTTCAGGCTACGAACCCCCTCCCCACTTCTTACTGGTTCACCGTCCTCGCCATGGCAACCAGTGCAGGAGACTTGCGGGATGGCTTCACCGAAATAAATGTCTTTTCCCTCCTTGATGATCTTTGGATCCGTCCACCAGCCGGCTGGCATTTTTTTCTTGGCATAAGCGGCTGGCACTGGATCCAACGGCATGAGTTCGGCTGAAGCGGCGATCTCTCCTGAGAGAGTCAGGCCCGTTACCAACACCATGATGCATTGCCCGATCATCCTGCTCCTCATGCGCGTCCTCCCACTTGGTGTAGACTATTGCTCATGGCGATAAATCGAGTATAGGCTGACCCGTCTCGTAGTGTTTACTATCAATTCAACAACGTCGCGTTGACGTCGGAGTAGGACCTGTGACGAGGGTTATATTAGTTCTTCTCCTCATCGTCTGACCCTTTCTGCACTTCCTTCAGCACCATGATGCCCTGCGCTAAACTTGCATTGAGATCACTCTCCTGGACTTTCTTATGGACTAGATTCTGATGGCAATCGATGCAGGTGGCGCCCTCGGTTTCCATCTTCTTGTGTGCGGCCTTTGCTGATGCGCCCGGTGGCTTAGTGTTCTTATGGCAATCCCGGCAGGTGACGCTGTCCCAGCTTTTTAGAGACATGCGAGCATAGTGGGCCAT
>CAZAKX010000353.1:0-1994 GCA_964485915.1 uncultured Nitrospira sp.
TTGAGGCACTTTCAACGGACCGCCAAAGGGCGGATCCTGTCCAGCTGTTCCCACCATCGCGACCGGGACGACGATCGAGCCACTGGCGGTTGAATCGTCTTGTTCGACCAGGGCTTCGTCTTGCTCACCATACCAATAGTAGCGGACCTTGACGATGCCGGTATCCTTCCCAAGATCCACATGCGCGATCACGGTGTTTCCAGCGGGCAACTTGGCTCCTTCCGCCGGCTCCGTGATTTTGAAGGCGAACGGTTGCTCGGTCAGGAAACTTGTGACAAGTGCAAAAGCTAAAAAGCTACTAAGTAGGGGAGAGAAGAGGCGGTTTTCAAACTTGACCCTTTTCACTTTGAACTTCTTACCGTCCACACTCATCGTGTCAGATGGTACGGAACGTCGGTGAGAATGACGCGGTCTTTAAAGAGTAGTGCTGCTTTCAGCAGCAATGCTCGTTGGTTGTGCAGGATGCCTTGCCACCACTTCGCGGGAAGAATCTCCGGGATTACGACAGTCACCCAGGTATTCGGGTCTTTTTCAAGTACTTCCTCGACGTAATCCAGCAACGATCCCAGAACTGATCGGTAAGGAGAGGAGAGAGCAATCAAATTCACGCCACCTCCCCATTGCGCCCATTGGATTTTGACCTTGGCGCTTTCTTCGGGATCAACATCGACGAACACGGCGCGGATTTCGCCGGGCCGACTTCTTGCGTAATCCAACGCACGGACCACGGCACGATTCAAACCGCTGATCGGGATGATGACGATATTGCGCCTTGGCAAGGGCGGCCGTTCCCCTCGACGGTCCAGCGCGATCTGTTCTGCGACGGCTTTATAGTGGGAACGAATCCCTTGAAACATAAGCAGAAGGATTGTGATCAGAAGGAAGACGATCCAGGCACCCTGCATGAACTTGGTGCTGGCGATGATAACCGTCGCGATGCCGGTTGTTACAGCACCGGCTCCATTGACGATCAGCTTGGTCTGCCAATGTGGTCCCTTTTTGGTGAGCCATCGCTTCACCATGCCTGCCTGCGAGAGGGTAAATGACACAAATACGCCGATCGCATACAGGGGAATCAGCGCGTGGGTGTCTCCTTGGAATAAGATGAGTAAAAGACAGGCAAAGAACCCGAGAATAACGATGCCGTTTGAAAAAACGAGGCGGTCGCCGAATGTCGCCATCTGATGAGGCATGAAGCTGTCTCGCGCCAGAATCGATGCCAAGTGGGGGAAGCCCGCGAAAGCGCTATTTGCGGCCAGGACTAGTAGGGCCATAGTGCCGATCTGCACAGCATAGTAGATGGCGCCGCTGCCGAACGTTACACGTGCCAGTTGAGAAACCACCGTTTCATCAGGTTTGGCCAGGATTCCATAGTGATAGGCCATCCAACTAATGCCCATGAACAGTGATGCCAGGATGGTTGACATCCAGATCATGGTGGTTGCGGCATTCTTGGATTCGGGTGAGCGAAAGGCCTTCACCCCGTTCGAAATCACTTCCATACCGGTGACGGCTGCGCAGCCTGCAGCAAAGGCACGAAGCACTAGAAACAATGTAAGGGTTTCCGTCTCGACAATGTTTGAGGGGGGAGGGATTTCACCGGAAATAGAGAGAGACCGAATGGTTCCTACGATGACCAGAAGGCCGAGCCCTCCTATGGCAAAATACGTCGGTACGGCGAAAAACTTGCCTGATTCGCGAACCCCTCGTAAGTTCATCACCACAATGAACAGGATGGCGACCAGCCCTAAGGCTTCGCGATGGATGAACAGGCCTGGGATGGCCGAGGTGAGTGCGGCGATGCCAGCCGCCACACTGACGGCGACAGTTAAGACATAGTCGATCATCAGTGCCGCTGCTGCGACCAGGGCTGGACGATCGCCCAGGTTTGACCGTGCGACGACATACGCGCCGCCTCCTTCTGGATATTCGTAGATGATCTGGCGGTAAGAGATCGTCAGTACCAAGACCAAGAAGAGAATGGCCAGACTGAT
>CAZAKX010000354.1:0-1969 GCA_964485915.1 uncultured Nitrospira sp.
CCGTTGAAAATGGCATGGGTCCCCTCTGACTCCTGAGGGGCCGCATTCTACCACAGCCAGAGCTGCGGTCTGAAGGCCACAAAACAGATCCGCTGTAGACCGGCCACCGGCAGAGGAGCTACTCGATTTCGGTTGGATCGTCTGGTTTGGCCCGTCTTCTGGCGACTCCGGTCGCACGGGCCGCTGCAGCGACAGCTCGTGCAACACGAGGGACGACTTCCTTGTCAAAGACACTGGGGATTATATAATCTTCGCTCAATGTGTTTTCGGGAATTACGTGTGCGATGGCTTGGGCTGCAGCCAACTTCATGGCTTCGTTGATCTCGCTCGCCTGCACATCGAGCGCACCACGGAATATTCCAGGAAACGCTAAGGCATTATTGATCTGGTTAGGATAATCCGATCGTCCCGTTGCAAAAATCGCGGCATGAGAGACTCCCAGCTCCGGCGAAACTTCCGGATCTGGATTGGCCAGCGCGAACACAATTGGATTGGGCGCCATGAGATCAAGATCGTCGGCGGTGAGCACATTACCCACCGAGAGGCCGATAAAGACATCAGCCCCTCGCAACGCATCGCGCACCGTCCCTCTTGGGCGATCTCTGGTCAAACAGGCACGAAGATCGGTACGGCAGGCGCGGAGTTGCTCGGCTTCTCCATAGAGAATGATGCCCTCCTTGTCACAGCCCAGCAGATGCGTCGCCCCGGCAGCCAGTAAGATGCGGCAACAGGCCGTACCGGCGGCACCCAGGCCGTTAACGACGATGCGAACTTGCTCCAGCTGTTTTCCTGTCACCTTGAGAGCATTGGTCAACGCAGCGAGTAGGACAACGGCCGTACCGTGCTGATCATCATGCATCACTGGAATATCAAGTGATTGTTTTAGTTTCTGCTCGATCTCGAAGCAGCGCGGCGCGCTGATGTCTTCCAAGTTGATTCCGCCGAACCCTGGTGCGATCCCTTGAACGATCCGCACGATCTCATCCGGATCCTGGCTATTCACACAGATGGGCCAGCCATCGATCCCGGCGAGCTCTTTGAAGAGCATCACCTTGCCCTCCAAGACCGGAAGCGCCGCTTCCGGTCCAAGATTCCCCAACCCCAACACCGCAGATCCATCAGACACGACGGCAACGCTGTTACTCTTGCTCGTAAAGGTATAGACCTTGGACTTGTCATGGGCGATCGCTCGCGACACACGACCGACGCCCGGGGTATAGACCATCGACAGGACATTTCTGGTACTGATTGGAAACTTGCTGCCGACTCGGATCTTTCCTCCGAGATGAAGGAGAAAAATGCGATCAGAAGCGGAAAGTACGGTGACGTCGGGCAATTCACCGAGACGAGCCACGACCTTTTCCCCATGCTCCTCGCTCTGCACGTCGAAGGTGATATCGCGAACCATGCGAGTTTTTGTGGCGGAGACAAGATCGACGGCCCCGAGATTCGCCTGCTCCTCCGCAAGGAGCGCCGCTACCTTGGCAAAGATGCCGGGCGTGTTCAACAGTTCCAGACGGACCGTCAACCGGTAGTTCGAATAGGGGCCGATCTCGCTCATAGATGTTGCTCATCGGTAACCTATCATAACCACGACGATCGGCAAGAAATTATGGAGCCTCACACCTGCATGGCCGACTTTTTCGTTTTGCGATACGTTGACGCTGTTCTCGCCGCGATGCTAGGGTGAACGGATGTCCTCATCTTCTGAGAAACAGAATCCTAATCGGCTCATCCACGAAACGAGTCCCTATCTCCTCCAACATGCCTACAACCCCGTAGACTGGTACCCCTGGGGGCCGGAAGCACTGCAGTTAGCCAAAGACAAGAATCGCCCCATCTTGCTCTCCATCGGCTACTCCGCCTGTCACTGGTGCCATGTTATGGAACGGGAATCCTTTGAGAACGAGGCGATCGCCGAGCTCATGAACCGCTGGTTTATCTGTATTAAAGTCGATCGGGAGGAGCG
>CAZAKX010000355.1:0-1939 GCA_964485915.1 uncultured Nitrospira sp.
TTGTAGACCGTGTGGGCCGCTCTGTGCAGTTTCACGCTGCCCAGTCTACCGGAAGCCGCGGGACCTTGCTCACACCCCCGCCTTTACAGGCGGGGACCTCCCGCTGGATTAGAACGCTGGCGCATTCATATGCTTCTGATAGGATTTGCGTATGCAGCGCTATTCCTTTGACCATATCACCCGTGCCGGCGTGATTATGCTGATTGTTATGTGCTTGATGGGGGTGGTTGGAGCAAGTCTATTCATGTGGTTCAGCTCTGAGCCAAGCCATAAACTAATCATCTTCATCCCTATCATCATTGGGTTGATCGTTGTAGCCGGGTGGCTTGTTCTGTATTACCTTCGCATGCACGATTCTATCGTGGTCACCGAGGCCGGGCTTACCTATGAACCTGCTTCGGGACAACCCCTTGTAGCCCCATGGCATCAAATTGCCAAACTTGTTTCACACAGCTTACGCGGACGCTATGACGTACTGGACGAGCAGGATCGATGCCTCATGCATATCTATTATGATCTTGAGAACTTCCTCCAATTGGACGCTAGGTTGCGCGAACATTTTAGACAAAGATCTCCTGACGGTCGTACCACGTTTACACTTCATAGGGCTGGAAGCAAGATGATCTTCACCATCGGTATTTTCTCTTGTGTGGTTGGAGTCCTCAGCTTTCTCACATTTCAAACCAAAGGGCTAGATCTCAGAGGGGCCCTCTTAGCACTTGCGTCTCCAGTGCTCATCTGGTGGGGGTTGTACCGCACAGTTGAACGAATCATGATAACAAACGAAGGGCTCTTGATCGAGTGCTGGAGACGAACCACGGTGATCCCATTCAACATAATTCACGGTGTGACATTACAAGGCATCGCACTTTCCATTCACCGTATAGGCCTCAAACCGATCACATTCCGATCCAGAGATGTCAATCAGATGTCGATGCTTCTAAATGCTATCGAATCTGCTTGGAAACAGGCGATGTCATCAAAATAACCACCTGACAGTATTGCGGCGAGCCATACCTCCTCGCAAGTGGCAGGATTGCTTTCGCTCTCAATTTGATACGGGTGGGCGTGTCAATTTCTTGCTTTAGGTTCATCAACCTGATTGGCCACCCAGTTCCTTCAGTCTAACGCGTTCACAACGCGCTTACGATCACTTTCCCGGCTCCCTCGATACGCTCATGTCATTAGGGTCAGATCCAATTCTCTGTCCCTTATTCGCCAAGGTCGATGGCTTTCTAGCACACTCTTCTCGATGCTGAGAAATGAGAGCCGCCGCAATCAGCAACTGGATGCCGATGAGGAGAAGGAAGAGTGCTCCCTTGAACTGCCCCGTCTGTTCAGTAAGCGCAAATTGATGAGCGGCGAGCAGAAGGGAAATGATTGAGAGGACAAACAGAAAGATTCGCATGGCAGCCTCTCGTCCAAACGCTTAGAGACAGGGTATGCCCGCAGTAGGACGAGATCAACCTGAAATTGTATGGAAGAAAAACCTGGAGATGAAAGGCGGTCAGGATTAAGGATCCGGCGCGCCGACACCGGAACCTGGAACTGTGACCGGCACCGGAGCTGCCGATTGCACACTCCTCGTGAACGGTAGATCCAGCAGGGCATAGGGATTCACGCGCGCGCCGTTGAGTTTCACACCCCAATGGAGATGGGGACCGGTCGCTCTTCCGGTGGCTCCCACTTTCCCGACGATCTCACCGGCCTTTACCACATCGCCGTCCTTGACCAGCACTTCGGAGAGATGGAAATACATTGAGTACAAACCTAGTCCGTGGTCTAAAAAGACCCCCTTCCCAGAAAAAACATGATCAACGGTCAGCCGTACAATGCCGTCATTTGTCGCAACTACCTCAGTGCCCAGCGGGGCGCCGATATCTTCACCATTGTGCGGGTTGCGGGCCTGACCATTCATGATCCTGACACTGCCGAAAAT
>CAZAKX010000356.1:0-1920 GCA_964485915.1 uncultured Nitrospira sp.
CAACTGTCGAA
Source organism: uncultured Nitrospira sp. (assembly GCA_964485915.1). Lineage (GTDB taxonomy): Bacteria > Nitrospirota > Nitrospiria > Nitrospirales > Nitrospiraceae > Nitrospira_D. The sequence continues at coordinate 12 of CAZAKX010000356.1, forward strand.
GAGCGAGTCAAGAAGATTATTGCTGAGCAGCTCGGTGTGGAAGAAGATGAGGTGACGCCGGAGGCCTCCTTCGTCGAAGACCTTGGCGCTGATTCGCTCGATACGGTCGAGCTTGTGATGGCGCTTGAGGAAGAATTCTCGATCGAAATTCCCGATGAAGATGCTGAAAAAATTCTGACTGTCGGGAAGGCGTTGGACTACATCAAGGAAAAGTCATAAGCATGCCTCCAGAAGTGTCTCATCCGGCCGCTCGACGCGTTGTGATCACCGGTCTCGGGCTGGTGACTCCGCTCGGCACGGGTGTCGAGAAGACCTGGAAGGCGATCTGCGCCGGTGAGTCAGGGATCGCCCGAATCACGAGGTTTGATCCAACAAAGTACGACGCCCAGATTGCGGGGGAGGTCAAAGACTTTGATCCGGCTCGGTTCATCGAAAAGAAAGAGATTAAAAAGATGGATACGTTCATCCACTATGCCGTGGGGGCTGCCCAATTGGCTGTGGATGATGCGGGGCTGAAAGTAAAGCCGGAGGAAGCCACCAAGGTGGGGGTCTACATCGGTTCCGGGATCGGTGGGCTTGGATCGATTGAACACTACCATGAGGTGCTCAAAGACAAGGGGCCCGGTCGAGTCTCCCCATTCTTCATCCCCATGACCATCATTAATCTTGCTTCTGGGCAGGTGGCGATTCGGATCGGTGCCAAAGGACCGAACTCCTGTGCCGTGACGGCCTGTGCCACGGGTAACCACTGCATCGGAGATGCCTACCGCCTGATTCAGCGAGGTGATGCCGACGTCATGGTAGCAGGAGGCGCCGAAGCGGCAGTGACTCCGCTCGGTGTGGCAGGATTCGCATCGGCCAAGGCGTTGTCGTTTCGGAATGACGAGCCGACGAAAGCCAGCCGCCCGTTCGACAAGGATCGAGATGGATTTGTATTAGGTGAAGGGGCTGGTGTGGTGGTGATTGAAGAGCTCACTCACGCCCTTCAGCGTGGGGTCAGAATCTATGGCGAGATCATCGGCTACGGGATGAACAGCGACGCCTACCACATTACAGCCCCACCGGAGGAAGGTGAAGGGGCTGTCCGTTGCATGGAATTGGCGCTCAAAGATGCCGGTGTTCAACGCGATCAGATCGGCTATATTAATGCGCATGGTACCTCCACGATGGCCGATGCGATTGAGACGCGCGCAATCAAGCAGGTGTTCGGTGAGCAAGCCGCTCGTATTCCTGTCAGTTCAACCAAATCTATGACCGGGCATTTGCTTGGGGCAGCGGGTGGGATTGAAGCCGTATTCACCACGCTGGCGTTATATCACGGGATTCTTCCGCCTACGATTAATCTCGATAATCCTGACCCGGCCTGTGATCTCGATTATGTCCCCAATAAGGCGCGGCCTGCTGCCATCCAGATGGCGTTGTCGAACTCCTTCGGATTCGGCGGGGTCAACGCCTGTTTGATCTTCAAGAGACTGGACGCTTAGTGCGCGTGCCACAATGAAGCCGGCTTCTTCAGCCGATTTTCTTTCTGCTATATCAAATTATCGTTTTACGAAGTCAAGCTTCTTGCAAGAAGCTCTGACACACAAGTCCTACGTGAATGAACGACGTGCGTCGGGCCAAAACCATAATGAACGGCTTGAATTTCTGGGCGATGCCGTCTTGTCCCTTGTTGTCAGCGATTACCTCGCGAGTCGATATTCGGAGTTAAGCGAGGGGGCCCTCTCGCAGCTCAAAGCTAGGTTGGTGAGTGAAGCGCCATTAGCCAATGCCGCCAGGCGCCTGGATCTTGGGGCTCGACTGAGACTTGGGCGTGGCGAGGAGCTTTCGAAAGGGCGGGAAAAGGCCTCGCTACTTGCCGATGCGTTGGAGGCTGTCATTGCGGCGGTCTATCTTGATGGAGGTCTTG
>CAZAKX010000357.1:0-1903 GCA_964485915.1 uncultured Nitrospira sp.
AAGATACGGAGCCGCGCAGCTGCGGCCGGGTCGGTTGGTGGAAAGACAAAGACGGTCTCGGAGAGATTCATCTCCCGGGCAATCCGTTGCAATTGGTCGTCGGTCAGCCCCTCCGCATCAGGAAAGACAGCGACAGGATTACCGCCGAACGGTTGCCCAGTGAAGACATCGGCTTGGTAGAACTTCAGAGAGCGTTGTTCAGTCATAATTCTTCCCGCTGGTGTTATGGCTGAATCCGCGAATGAACCAATGGCACAAGAAAATTCTCGACATCCTTTGACAGGTGGACCCTACTTTGTCAAACTCGCGTCATGGAGCGCATCACCGAGCAAGACATCGCCCATGCATTGGAAGTGCTGGGTCTCACGCTCCCTCTTACCGCTCAAGATTTGGAACGGGCGAAGCGTGTCCAGCTTTACAACTGGAACCCGTCGCGGTACGCCGGTCTCACGAACAGCCCTAAGCAATACATGGAACAGTTCCGGAAAGCCGAAGAGATGACTCGAACTGTCGAAGCCGCCTATGCTCTGGTGTCTGCGGTGTTTGTTCCGGACGACGACGTACGCTGACTGTCAATCTCTTCGCGTGCCCCTTCACTCGACCTCGTGACTCGTGACGCGCGACATCCCTTCGTCCCCGCGAGACTGTGCCACCGGCCACGTCACTAGCCCTGACACCCCATCTCGGGATCCGACCGGCTGCGTCTGCTGAGCATAGATTTGTGGTAATTGGTTTGTTCCAAACTTCGAAATGTACAGAAAGACATGCTCACGTGAGTTCACACGCACGGCCCATGGATGAAAATCGCGCGCATAGAATTCTTCGCAGAGTTGCATCGCCTCGAGGCACGATAACGTGCTCGGGTCTTTTAAGGTGTAGTAATAGTCGAGGGGCAGATCGTACTCTTCCTGCTTGTGAATCGTGATGCCGAATTGCTCCGGGTGACGTACCATCGGCGTATGCCGATACGCCACGAAATAAAAGAGCTCCAGCGAATGAATGACCGGCTGATTGTCCAGGACGAATTGGCGGGTTTCCATCGCTTCATCGAGTGTTTCACCCGGAAATCCATAGAACGCCATCACATGGTTCCAAATCCCTGCCTTGGATGCCATCTGGAGATTGCGCCGGATCACACTCTTCTTAGCATGCTTGTCCATCAGGTTTAAGACGCGTTCATTGGCCGACTCCATTCCATAGTAAAGCGTGCAACAACCGGCCTGAGCGGCAAGATCCCACGTCGCCTGATCTTGGAGTGTCTCTTCAAACCGAATGAGCGTCGTCCACTTGATGCCGACGTTCTGATCGACCAGCAGCTGAGAGACTTTTTTGAACAGTGCCGGTGGATAGGATTCATCGGAAAAGAGAAAGTGCCGGCACTGGTACTTGTCCCGTAGAGCTGTGATCTGGTCGATCACCAATTGGGCCGGCATCCCTCGGTATTGATCGAAGTAACCCTGGCCATGGTCGCAGAATGTGCAGCGACCCCAATAACAGCCGCGCGTCGCGAGATAGGGAATGATGAGTTCCGGGACGAAGTAACGATCCAGCGGCATCCCATCAAAATCCGGCAAGGGAAGCGCTGTCGTTTTCTCGGTATAGACCTCCGGATTCCGATGGAGACCCGATTCATCTCGATAGATCAAGTTGGGGACAGAGGAAAGCGGGCGCTGTCCATGCAGAGCTTCTATGAGCCATAGAAGAGCATGTTCTCCTTCATAAAGAATTGCAGAATCAAAGACTTCTTTAAAAAACCTCTCATGATTCACGAGGTCTTCCTGCAGCCTGGTTATGATGTTACCGCCCACGACGATATGAATCTTTGGGAACGTCTCCTTGATCATTTTAGCGAAGGTCAGGCCGGCCAGCAGCTGCATCTGCGTGCCGATGGAAATACCGACCA
>CAZAKX010000358.1:0-1871 GCA_964485915.1 uncultured Nitrospira sp.
GTCGTTTGAAGCCTGGTTGTCTCAGAACAAGGACCGTATTCCCCTTGCATAAGGGGGAGTGCCAGAACATCGAGCAAGAAACGGGCGAAATGAGTGACCGATACGCCACGGTTCCCTCATCGGCTATTTCTCCGTGAAGCCGTGGGCGATTCCCCATTGATGGATGGCCTCCACAACCGGTTTGAGGCTTAAGCCCAGAGGCGTGAGCGAGTATTCCACTTTAGGCGGCACTTGCGCGTAGATCGTTCGTGTCACTAGACCGTTTCGTTCCATATCCCTGAGTTGTTGTGTCAGCACCTTTTGACTCACGCCACGAAGCGCCCGTTGCAACTCGGAGAAGCGCTTCACGCCTTGAAAGAGATACCACAGGATGACGATCTTCCACCGGCCGCCGATGAGTTCCACTGTTGATTCCGCCGGGCACGATCGTCGTGTGGCCATGTGCGCTCCGTCGCACCGTCCGGTATCCGGTTGGTGCCTGCCGTACCGAATGGTGCCTTCTTGTTTTCGCCGCGATCCGTCTTATACCGAATCACATGACGCGAGCAAGATCAAAATTGGCGGTGCAAGGATCGCCGGAAAGGAGAGCAATCATGACGATCACGCAAAACACACAGAGGGCTCAGTCGGCAGTGGAGATCCGTCGCAAAGACAGCCGGTTCCACACTCAGGCCGGTTGGCTCGATTCGCGGCATAGCTTCAGCTTTTCCCATCACTATGATCCGCTCAACATACATCATGGTCTGCTGCTCGTCCATAACGATGACATCGTGAAGCCGAACAGCGGCTTTCGGACCCATCCGCACCGGGATATGGAGATCGTGACGTGGGTCTTGGAGGGAGAACTTGAACACAAGGATTCGGAAGGGAACAGCGGCCTCCTTTATCCGGGGCTAGCCCAGCGGATGAGTGCCGGCACGGGGATTTGGCACTCCGAGATGAATCCACAGGGCGACAAGGATGTCCACTTCATCCAGATGTGGGTGCCGCCGGACCAGGAGAGCATCACGCCGGGCTACGAACAGCTCGATATCAACGGGCAGTTGAACAACGGAGAACTGGTTCCGATCGCATCCGGCCGAGGGCATCAGGCGGCCATTTCGATCAGGCAGAAGGGCGCCGTGTTGTGGGGCGGACGGCTTCAGCCCGGCAAGACGGCGCTCGTTCCTGATGCGCCATACGTCCATGTCTTTGTGGCAAAGGGGTCTGCCGAACTGGAAGGCGCGGGCCAGTTGGAGGCCGGCGATGAAGCGAGGCTCACTGCGGCCGGGGTCCGACGGCTGACGGCGGGGAAAGACAGGGGCGCCGAGGTCTTGATCTGGGAGACCGATGCTACTCTCGAATTGTCAGTATAGAAACTAGAGGAACGAGCCGTGAGTATCATGGACCAATTGACTTTTCTGATCCGTCGACGCATGTCTCAGGTCGTATAAATAGAACGGAGGAGATTATGACGGCTCGGAATCCCCAGGATAGGCTCTTGAATGAGCTTTCCCAGACGCTGCTCCGACTCCATAAAGTATTGCTGGACTCAGAACGGGAGTCGTACGAACGAGTGCACGGCCGCATCGCGTCCAATGGAGCATTTCTCCAATTGGTGTTGGGGGATTCCTGGTTTGTCTGGCTGCGCCAGCTGTCTTACTCTATCACGAGGCTGGACGAACTCACCGAAACGAATCGGACCTTGTCCAGCGCCGAACTAACCGGCCTGCTTGACTCAATACGGAGTCTGCTGACGCCCGCGGAAGAGGGTGAGGGATTCGCCAGGCACTACTACGACGCGCTACAACGAGTGCCCGAAGTGGGTCTGATACATGCCCAGGTGAAAATGTTGCTTGGTCCACGACAAGCGTCTACAAGGAGGGAGCCTG
>CAZAKX010000359.1:0-1869 GCA_964485915.1 uncultured Nitrospira sp.
TAGTCTCGAATGACAAACGAGCCAATGATGTAGGAACTGGCTCGGCCTGCTCTGGTGCCTCGTAGCCTCACTTCCGATACATCGTGCACCCATTCGCGGATATTCCAGGTCTTGCCCGCCTTCAGCTCCGGCCAGAACCACCATGTCCCGTCGCGCTTTCGGAACCAGAGTTGGATCGAGGTATCCGGTAGCACGCGAATCGATTCCATACCGAAATATGTGGGGGCATGGTTGTCGGCATCGCTGACCCAGACCTTGATCCACTGATTGAGATCATGAGAAGACAGGACGCGCGGGGTGTTGGCCCAATCGACATTGGTGCATTTCCATTCAACCAACCTCCCAAAGCCCCGTCCGAGACCATCTCCCGGATCAGGCAGGGTATAGCATTCGATGCCCGTTTCCATACTCAGGTGAAAATGCGCCAGGCCCAGGGCGTCGACGTTGACCTCATGCTTTGAGCAGCGTTGGCGGTAGGTCCAGCAGTCGCCATGCTTGGAGGGATCGCACATTTGTAGTTGTCCGGAAGGCGTCCGGCCGGTCTTGAGAGCGACGGTCGCTCTGGCCTGGCCCAGGATTTGTGTCAGCGCGCCTTCATCGTCGAAATTCACAAGGCACTGTTGGGGATTGTCCCCGTCAGGACGCGCTTGCACGACCTTGGAGGGTGGGCTCTCTCGATCTCGTTCGGCCGCTTGTTGGGGTGACGCTTGCGTCGGAAGGTCGTTGGGCTTTATCGGTTTCAGCTCACCGCATGCGCCTACCAACCCTCCCACCAACACACAGAGAATCACACGAAGACCAGGTCCATCCATTCGTGCCTCAGCCCGCATCGGTCCTCCTTTCGCTTGCGCAACATGCGAGTCCGTTCGCCAGATTCTCATTCGCGACCCTTCATCTCTAAGTTGTTCTCGACAAAAAGAAAAAGGCGGCTTTCTGGTTTACTCGCCAAAAAAATGCGTGGTATAGTCCGCCACGAGTCGGCACCATTTTCTCAGGGTGCTGGGTTGAATGCAATGAATCGTTGGAAGATATCCGTCAAGAAATAGGCCTTCTCCATGCCGATCGAAGTCCCCAGCAAGCTGTACATTGATAAGTTGTTGAAAGACTGTAGAAGTTCCTCTATGGAGGTGGCTCGGCTTGCCAGCGCGGTCAAGACGACTGCGCTTCATGCCATGGCAGATCGGATCGCTGCGGATCACGTCACCGTTCTCGCGGCCAATGCCAGGGATGTCGATGCCGTCGGGAAGTCCTTCGGGAGTGCCGACGCGAAGAGCCAAATGAAGGCCGCTGTGGCTCGGGTGCGTCTGACGGCCGACCATTTGAAGGAGATCGTCGATCGACTCCATCTCATTGCCGACCTGCCGGATCCTGTCGGGATGGTGACCTCCAGACAGGAACGACCGGATGGCTTGCAAGTGTCGAGGGTGAGGGTTCCCATCGGGGTCATCGGGGTGATTTCTGAACGGAACCCCCTGGTTATGGCGGAATCGATCGCGCTTTGCCTCAAGTCTGGGAACCTCTGTATCTTTCGCGGGGCTGCGGAATGGAAATGGACGTTGCAGGCGCTTGACGCGCAGTTGCGCGAAGCGGCAACGGCGAGCGGCATACCCGGAGGATCGTGGGCGCTGATCGACCGGGAAGAAAAAGAGGTCGCGGTCGAATTGATGCGATCAGGGAAAGGAGGCCTGGACGCCATGATCGTGCGCGGCGGAGCCGGCCTTCGAAAAACCGTTGCGGAGCAAGCGAAGGTTCCGATCCTGTGCGACGACGGTGGGCTGACCCATGTGTATGTCGACGAAGACACCGATCTTCCAATGGCGCAGAATCTGGTGATTAACTCGAAGATTCAACTCGTGGGAGCCTCTAACG
>CAZAKX010000360.1:0-1839 GCA_964485915.1 uncultured Nitrospira sp.
CAAGCCGGCGTCCGCTATTCCCTCGTGAACCCTCACGCCTATACGGAAAGCAACATCGAAGGATTCATGAACATTCTGGAAGGCTGTCGGCATGCTGAAAGCGAGCATCTCGTCTATGCCTCCTCCAGCTCTGTGTACGGCGGCAATACCCACATGCCGTTTTCCATTCATGACAATGTCGATCATCCGGTCTCGCTCTATGCCGCCAGCAAAAAGGCCAACGAGCTGATGGCCCACTGTTATGCCCATCTCTATCGATTACCCTGCACGGGCCTTCGGTTTTTTACCGTCTATGGGCCTTGGGGCAGACCCGATATGGCCCTGTTCATCTTTACGAAGGCCATCCTGGAAGGCAAACCTATCGAGGTCTTCAATGAAGGCAAGATGAAACGCGATTTTACCTACGTGGACGACATCGTCGACGGCATCATTCGGACGCTCGATCATCCCGCGACGGCTAACGCGGCATGGTCAGGAGAGAAGCCGGATCCAGGAACCAGTTCGGCTCCGGCGAGAATCTACAATATCGGCAATCACCAGCCGGTTGAACTGCTGCGCTTCATCGAAGTCCTGGAGAATGCACTGGGGAAGAAAGCAGAAAAGAGGCTGATGCCGATGCAACCTGGAGATGTGCCCGCCACTTATGCCGATATTGATGATTTGACCAACGATGTCGGATTTAAGCCGACCACCCCGATTGAAGTAGGTATTCCTCGTTTTGTGAAGTGGTATCGCGAGTTCTATAGAATCTGAGGAATTTGACCATGTTTCGTTAGAAACACCCTACCGGCACAAATCCGGTACCGAAGAGCCTCGACAAGGCGATGTAGCGAGCATTATCGTAAAATGAGTAGCTGGGCCCGCGTTGGTTGCGCCCGGTAATGTCTCCCCCATAGGACGGATCAGACCCAAAGAAAAATCCTCCCCGGGTCTTCTGCACAAGATGCATCCATTCTGAGTAGAGTGAGCAAGCTTCCTGCTGAACGGAGCCGGATGGCGCAATACCGGCATGCCAGTCGCGCGCCCAATCCGGCACAGTATTCCCTCCCACCCCAGCAGTACGGTCCTGATAGGGAGATGCCTGATAGTGAGGCATGCTGGCGGTGATGGGGCGAGGAGCCGTCGGCATATGCTCCAAATCGGGCACGACGGAAAGCGGCTTGAGCGCCAAGACAGAACAACCGTCCTTCTCTTTGTTCGTATACAGAGAACTACCGTCTGCCTGGTGACATTCCCAGGTCGTCGCACTTCCGGGTGACAAATCATCAAATGCTGAGGCTGCGGAGGCAATCGCGAGGATGGCTGTTGACAGGTAAAACCCTTGGATCAGTCGCATGTGGCACCTCCAGATCACGGAGCAAAAAACCGTGATGGCCCAGCCCGTGGTGCCCACACCCTACGCAATACCACCTTTTTTCGTCTATGCCCCTTTGGAGGGGGAAGCCTGGACTGGAGCGGCTTCAAGCAAACCGCTCCCACACAGATACGATCTGCGTCGTTGGTGCCTTCTCGCGTCACAGACCCTACTTTCCTCGCCAAACAAGCCGCATTACGGTAGGAGGAGATAGCTCCCTTCACACGCATTTCGCGCCAATATATATATCTTTGCCTTGTCCCGCATGGAGAGCTCAGGTATCCTGCGGATCACTTCCATGATGGCCGGTCGATCGTGAACATGCTTTGGGTTGATCAGCAATTCCACGGAGCAACCAATGGCAGGACTGTTCAGACACAAGGGGTGGGATAGACAAACAATATGACCGACTATGGTGTCCTGGGGAATTTACTCTTTATTTATACGGTGTCTATCGCCGTTGTGTTTGTCTTTCACCAATTTCG
>CAZAKX010000361.1:0-1839 GCA_964485915.1 uncultured Nitrospira sp.
GTAAGATGGTCCTCGGTGGCGTCTGCATCAACACCGGCACCATTCCCAGCAAATCCCTCCGTGAAGCCGTGCTTTATCTCTCCGGATTCCGCCACCGCAACATCTATGGCAGCGCCTACCGACTGAAAAAGACGATCACCATCGAAGACCTGGCCTTCCGTGCCAACCACGTCATCAAACACGAGCTTCAGATCGTCCAGGATCAAATGGCGCGTAATCGAATCGACATGTTTTTCGGGACAGCCAGTTTTCTCGACCCGCATCGTCTCCGCATTCACACGACCCGTGGCGCACTCGAACTCACGGCCGACTTCATTGTGATCGCTGTCGGTACGGAGCCGGCTCGACCGGCCCACATTCCTTTCGACAACCACACCATCATCGATAGCGACGGACTGCTCACCCTCAAACGAATTCCCAAGTCGCTCGTCATCGTCGGAGGCGGTGTCATTGGGACTGAATATGCGTCCATGCTCGCCGCCTTGGGAGTGCCCGTCACCCTCATCGACAAACGACCGCGGTTACTGGAGTTCGTCGATGCACAGATCATCGATGCGCTGCAGCGACAAATGAAGGAGTTAGGCGTCACGCTGTATCACGACGAAGAAGTCCTTGCGATCAAACGAAATTGGGACGATTCCATCCGCGTCTCCTTGCGAAACAACCGGCCCCTTCGAACGTCGACACTCATGTATGCGATCGGGCGTGTCGGGGCGACCCGCACACTCAATCTTGATGCGATCGGGCTGCAGCCGGATACTCGAGGACGGTTGACCGTGAATGAACACCTCCAAACTGCAATCCCCCATATCTATGCAGCCGGTGATATCATCGGATTTCCGGCGTTGGCTTCAACCTCGATGCAGCAGGGACGCCATGCAGCCAGCCATGCCTTCGGCCATTTCGATCGTACCGATACCTCGCTGTTGCCGTATGGAATCTATGCGATTCCAGAAATTTCCATGGTGGGACGAAACGAGGAAGAACTGAAACACGCTGACGTTCCCTATGCCGTCGGCATCGCCCGGTACAAGGAGATCGCCCGAGGGCAACTGATCGGCGACGAAACCGGCATGCTCAAACTCCTGTTTCATCGAGACACCAAACATCTCCTCGGCGTCCATGCGATTGGTGAAGGGGCGACGGAGTTGATCCACATCGGCCAGGCAGTCATGGCCTTTCATGGAAAGATCGATTATTTCATCGATACGGTCTTCAACTATCCGACCCTGGCCGAATGTTACAAAGTTGCCGCGCTGGACGGCATGAATCGATTGCCGAGACCCTGGATTCCGTATCTATAAGATCGTGACAGATCTTACATGCTGTTCCGTTAGCAGCAATGCACAGAGGACGATTGCTGAACCTCAAAACCTGTAACTGCACACAAAAGACACTTCGGCCTTGGGAGGGATCTCATGTCGTTTTCAAACCATCTGCGAAAACTCACTGTTTCAATCTGGGACGCTCAGCTCAGCCATCCTTTCGTCCTTGCGCTCGGCGACGGAACGTTGCCTGAACAGAAATTTCAGTACTACATTCTGCAAGATGCACGATTCCTGGGAGATCTCTCTCGTGTCTTTGCCGCCGGTGCGCTGAGAGCTCCGGACTCCGAGAGTGCGCTTCGCTTCGCCAAACTCGCCGAGGAAACCATTACGGTTGAACGCAGTCTGCATGAGAACTATGGCAAACGCTGGAATCTCACACCGAAGCAGATGACCTCGGTACCTATGGCACCGACCAATTATGCCTATACGCGGCACATGCTGGCCGTCGCTGCGGCTGGAACAGCCGCAGAGGTGACCGTGGTGGCCCTGCCCTGTGCATGGGTCTACTGTG
>CAZAKX010000362.1:0-1825 GCA_964485915.1 uncultured Nitrospira sp.
GCGGCACGGTGTAATCCTTGTACACCGCTCCGTCGATGCGGACGCCGATTCCACCGGGAGACAGGTACGCCGTGACGGTGCCCGTGCAGGGCAGGAAATTGTTTTTCGGGTCTTCCGCATTGATCCGGCACTGGATTGCGTGGCCTTGCAGGATAACGTCTTTCTGCTGGATGCTGAGCGGCAGACCTGCTGCAATCTTGATTTGATTCCGCACGATATCGATGGCAGTAATCTGCTCCGTCACCGTGTGTTCGACTTGGAGGCGCGGATTCATTTCGATGAAGTAGAACTTACCTTCCTGGTCGAGAAGAAACTCCACGGTTCCCGCGTTGTCGTAATTTACTGCTCGGGCGATGGTGATTGCGGCGTTGCCCATCTCTTCCCGGAGCTCCTGCGTCAGCACCAACGACGGAGCAATCTCAATCAGCTTCTGGTGTCGTCGCTGGATTGAACAGTCTCGTTCTCCGAGATGAATGATATTGCCGTGACGATCTCCCAGAATTTGAAACTCAATGTGATGCGGACGCTCGATATATTTTTCGATGAAGACGCTGCCGTCGCCGAAAGACGCCTGTGCTTCTCGCGCCGCAACCTCCATGTTCTCGCGCAATTCCTCATGGGACCGGACGACTCGAAGGCCACGACCGCCGCCTCCGGCGCTTGCCTTAATCATGACGGGGTAGCCTGTTTTGTTTGCGAAGGCCAGGGCTTCCTTGACGTTGGTAATGGCCCCATCGGTGCCGGGCACGACCGGAACGCCGGCCGACTCGGCGAGCTTACGGGCCTTCACCTTACTACCCATGAGGGTAATGGCATGGGTCGAAGGGCCGATGAATGTGATAGCTGAGGCCTGACAGAGCTCGGCGAACTCCGCATTTTCAGATAGAAATCCGTATCCTGGATGGATGGCATCAGCGCCGATTCGTTTGGCGAGGTCCACGATCTGCTTGCTATCAAGGAATCCCTTCACCGGTCCGGGCCCGACCATGTAGGATTCGTCCGCCTTTTTCACGTAGATCCCTGTTGAATCCGCTTCGGAGTAGATCGCGGCGGTGGCGATATTCAACTCGCGGCAGGCGCGGATGATCCGCATGGCAATTTCACCGCGATTGGCCACTAAGATTTTGTTGAACATATGCCGAGCCTGTGCGCTCTTGTGTGGATAGGGAGTGAACTCAGAAAAACGAGGGCGTAAGCTAGCATAGGATCAGGAGGTCTGTCGAGGGAGAAGCGTTGCGCATTCGGTAAATTGATCGTGGAATCGGAGAGTTACTCTCGTTCCGTTGCCAAAGAATTGGGTCGCCACCAGCGGCTATGTTATGTAGAATGCCTCTGGTGTTTCGCTGTGATAACGTCTCTCTTTCAAGCGAGGTCCCTTTCGATGGTCAGGATAATTCCGACTCTCAGCTCGGCAAGCGCTTAGAGCTATCCAGTATGGTCACGTCTATAAATATGCACCGGTGGTTGATCGCAAAATGATGGCCAATCTCTGGGTTAGAAAAGGTTTGGCTCCTCTTCTGAGTATGCTCCTGGTTATCGTGTTCTCATCGAGTCCGGTATGGAGTGAATCTCCTGCTCCATCAGTCCATTGGGGAAGCATGGCCTTTCCGGATCAGTATTCAACCGTAACGGGAGGGCTTATCCTGAATCGATTTACACCCGTCGATGGGTTAGGGAACAAATATGATTCCACAGTGGGGAATACGCTGGGTTTTAATTTGATCACGCTCAGTTGGACTAAACATTGGGATTATTCGGGAACCAGTTGGTTGTGGAAAAACTGGAGCACGAATCTCACTGCCGCGTACAGTCCGACGGCTGATGA
>CAZAKX010000363.1:0-1806 GCA_964485915.1 uncultured Nitrospira sp.
TCATCATCAATCATTGCTTCTTCCCACAGACAAATTTCCACACCGACTGTGCGAGCGTCCCTCGGGAGATAGGCACCCAACTTGACTCACCCGATTTCTTGTAGATCGAGTGACCGGTCCCCATATTTCCAGCAAACCGCTCAATCTCCACGAGGCGAAAGCGTTGTTTGGAACAATCGTGTTCTTCTTGGTTGCGAGTGGATAAGAACGTGCTCAACCCTCTGGTGTTGGCAGTCTTCAGATCATCTAAGACCAACGCTCTGACGACCTCGCCATTCCGGGTTATGCTCTCCGAATCGACGTAGATTGCGTCCTTCTCATTGCGATCGACTAACCGCCACTCCGCATACAGAGCCGATACACACCACAACTGCAAAGCCATCACTGCGAGAAGAATTCCAGAAGATAGCCGAAAAGAGCTAGGAACAGACGGCATGCACCACCACACCATGCGCATATTAGAACAGAACTCCCAACGGCTACTTCTACTGGCCTATTTTCTTGGTGATGCAGGTGTTGAACGCCATGCGCTGATGATAGGGCGTCCAAAACCACTTGTACTTATTCACCTGATCCAACTCAACCACATATTCATTACACCGTTTCGTTTCTACCTCTCCGGCCTCCAAAGGCGACGTCATAATCCAGGCCCCGATCCCAATAACAAGAAGAAAGAACGTTAGGCCGGCAACGAACATCACAATTGCTTTTGTATCCATGAATCCCTCTATAGGTTCGTCTGCAATCAATACCTGATTCTCATGTGACTGGTGCCGGAGACCGGGATCGAACCGGTACGGGCCTTGTGAGCCCGAGGGATTTTAAGTCCCTTGCGTCTGCCTATTCCGCCACTCCGGCAAGACGGCGGATTTTAGCATAGCGAATCCCCCACCACAGCCACTTTTCTCAGGGTCGCTTGCCCAGGATCCAACCATCCAGGTAGTGTATGCTGAGCCCCCTAATTGATACGAATGGCTTGCCGGAGTTCTCAGTCCTGCCTGGCATTCTGCGAGCGATCAGATTTGGGATACAATGCATCAACTGGTACATTGACACAAAGATTGTGGAGGGGGGTCTTCTTGAGGATGCGTCGCTCTCTACTGTTAATCGGGATCCATCTCCTAGCGATAGCGTTGCCACCGGCAGCAGCCGGCCAAGAGGCGGTTCTCGATATTCTCCCGCTCCGCCCGTTCAGTTTCGACGCAGCCTTCAACCAACAAAACTTTGGACCAAAAAGTAGACTTATCTCCGTTAAAGGTGGATTCACCGCGCTTCGCTATGGCCCCCTTGAAGTGAGAGGTATATACCAGTACTTCAGTCTCCATAATCCTATTATAACTACTGACCAGCATCTTCTTTATGCGAACCCACGTTGGAATAATTTCATCGACGTATTGGATTTTCCAAGCAGCAAACCCATCAGTCGCATGCTGCGACATGTGCTCTTCGGTCCGCTGGAGCATCGGGCGGTACCCTATGTCGGCGCAATGCTGGGAGGCACCTTACCGGGGCGAGGCGACCTTTCACCTGGCTACCTATATGGAGGACAGATCGGTGTACGATTTCCTGTCACTCAGGGATTTTCTGTCGATATGGGACTGCAGTACATGCGATTCGAGATCGATGCCCAGAGCAGGTCCGACTTGGCAAAACAATGGCTCTTCACCATCGGCCTTCGGTTCTAAGCCGATGGGGCTGACGAGCTGTCGAGACATGGGAGATATGGGTCGTGGGCGTTTGCGCCGTTAAGAAATTCCTTGGGTCGCTTATCCTGACGGGGCTCTGCATTCTTCTGCAAGGATGCGG
>CAZAKX010000364.1:0-1772 GCA_964485915.1 uncultured Nitrospira sp.
GTTCAGATCACCAGGCCGGTTCGGATTACCATTCCGCCAGAAGGGACCGAGCAGATCGTGATCGACAGGGATCGGATGGCGAGCGATGCGACCGCCGTCGAAGGGGAGACGGTGACCTATCGATTCTACTGCCCCCTTCATCGGGCAGATGACGATATAGGTGGCCGAATCGTCGTGGGACAATAACCGGAGCGCAGCACCGTTTCGTGAGAACGGCCTACGTGGTGTAGGACCTACAGCTATTCAAGGAGTCAATCATGCCGACGTTCATTATTTCAGGTAGTCGAGGGACGGACGATCCCACGATGGCGACCTTGCCGTTTATGGCCGCCAAGACGGCCAAAGAGCAAGGACACGATGTAGTTCTGTGGCTATGGAACGAAGCCGTGACGTTGGGTCGCAAAGGTGTAGCGGATCATGTGACCGGGGTGAACTTGACGCCGCTGAAGGAGCTGCTAGTCGCTGTACAAACGGCTGGTGTGCCGATTTGGGTCTGCGGTGCCTGTGCCGTGGCCCGACAAATCGGCGGTGGAGATCTAGTGAATGGCGCCTCCATCAAAGGCATGCCGGATTACATCAAAGCCGTCGCCGAGCGCGACCGGAACGTGATGTTCTAATTTCATGATGAAGAGGGAGTGACGACCACGAAATTCTGGTTCTTCATCTCGAAGGACGAGCAGGCCAGGCGCTTTGAAGCGAGGCGACAAAATCCCCTGAAACAATGGAAGCTCAGCCCCGTCGATGAGAAGGCTCAAGAGTTGTGTGATGCCTACACGCGCAGCAAGGAAGAGATGTTCAGCAAGACGCACACGACCTACAGCCCCTGGATCATCGTCAAGGCGAACGACAAGCAGGCGGCTCGCCTGGAAAGCTTGCGCTACAAGATGGTGGAGCTGGATCCGTGACAGCTTCGACAAGGCGTCTCGTTGATTCCATTTGGGTCACATCGATAAAGGAGCAGGGCGATGAAGACGAAGATGTTTCCGTTGCTGGCTATCTTGGTGTTCTTCGGGGTCCCCAACGGTGCGGCAGAACGGTATATGATGCAACCGAGAGTACCAGCGGATAAGCTGGCCGAAGCCCGAGCTCTCAGGAGCCCGCTCCCCGCATCTCAAGAAATCGTAGAAAAAGGGAAAGCGCTCTACCACGGCAAGGGCACGTGCTTCACCTGTCATGGAGTGGACGGGGATGGCACAGGACCAGGGGGCGCCCAACTGAATCCCTCCCCTCGGAATTTTCAACACCATGGGTTCTGGCGGCACCGCACGGAGGGGGAAATTTTCTGGGTAATCAAACATGGTTCACCCGGTACCGGAATGATCGGGTTTGGCCAGGTCCTGTCGGAGGAAGAAATCTGGGCCCTGATTCAGTATGAGCAGACCTTCGCGGGCATGCATGGACCAGGAATGAGGGGTCGCGGAGAAGGTATGGGACCTATGGGTGGTAGAGGAGGAATGGAGCATCGCGGGCGGAGTGGCGGAATGAAGGAGTGCGAAGGCAAAGCGTGTGAACGATGATCAAACCCTGCTCAGTCGAAAGATAAGAGATTGAACCGCTTGGTCGCGGCGGCTATTATGGCCCAGATATCTTGATCATGTGGTCGCCGAAGGAAATCATCTGAGGGGAGGGCCGTATGAGTACAGTAAGAACGGTGGGAACAGGGTTGGTGATCGGGCTGCTGTTGAGCGGCTGTTCGTCCTATCACACAGGCAAGCATGACACCAAGCTCAGGGCAAAAGCGGCGATTGCGGGACCTGGCATCACCGGAGAGG
>CAZAKX010000365.1:0-1741 GCA_964485915.1 uncultured Nitrospira sp.
ATGCAGAACGATGTCCCACAAGGCCTCTCTTCCGCCATCTTTTCAAACGATGTACGTCATGGTGAACAATTCGTGTCGGCAGCGGGCAGTGATTGCGGCATCGCCAACATCAACATTGGAACATCCGGCGCAGAGATCGGAGGCGCCTTCGGTGGAGAAAAGGAAACAGGCGGAGGTCGTGAAGCAGGATCCGATTCCTGGAAAGCCTACATGCGTCGCCAAACCAACACGGTCAACTGGGGGACGGAACTCCCTCTGGCGCAAGGCATTAAGTTTGGATCGTGACCGAGGTGTAACCATGGATGAGGCCCAAGCCCTGGACAGTCTGATGGAGAGGATGGTTGCCGACTATGTGGCGCGTAATCGCGCCGCCACGGTGCTGAAAGCGATGCTCGACGAGACCGGCGTGGGCTTCTCGCCGGTCATTGACCACGTCACGATTCGGACGTTCGACATCGACCGAGGGGCCGAACCATTCGTCGAGCTTGGCTATGTCTATGATGAAACGTTGCAGTACGACGATTGGTACGCGAAGGTCTATCGGAAGCCTGGCTACCCGGCGCTCTTTGTCGACCAGGCCTATCCGGATGATCGGGGCAAGACCAGCATCATTCCCGATTGGGTTGATAAATTCGGTGACAAGGTGTTTCACCACGTCGCGGCTCGCGTGGAGGATATCGACAAGGCGGTGGAGCGGCTCAAACACAAAGGCGTCGTGTTTGCCGGTAACATTGTCGGAGAGCGCGGAGGCCATCTCCGGCAGATCTTTTCTTCCCCGGAGATGGTCGACGGCCGGCCGTTCTCTGTCTTGGAGCTGGCGGAGCGGCACCGAGGTTATCTTGGATTCCTCCCGCCTCAGGCCGACAGCCTGATGAAATCCTCGACCGGACGCTAACCAACCACGTCACTTCCGGTTTCTCACGAAAGAATCCGATGGAGTTGTACCAAACCACCTGGTCACGTCAGCAGAATAGATCACGATGGATCCTGTTTGGAGGCTGTGCTCACCCCATGTCTCGCAGCACATGATCGGGATTGCGGTCCCGGGCGATGGTCTTCATGAGCTGATCACCGAAGAGGACGACAATCCGATCGCGATGGTCTTTCACAATCATCGAAGCTGACGGAGATTTGAACGTTGAGGGATCTCCCTCCAACCATGCGCTACAGGTAAAGGGCAGCGCATCGAGGATGGTTTCGACACGATACTCCTGACGGAGCCGATACTGCAGCACTTCAAACTGAAGGCGGCCCACCGCAGCAATCAAGACTTCCTGATCGGTGAGGCTTCGCATGATCTGGACCGTTCCCTCTTGCGCCATCTGGAATAAGCCTTTGTCGAAGGCTTTGCGTTTGCCGACATCCGTCGGTCTGAGTCGAGCAAAGATTTCCGGTTGGAATTGTGGAAGCGGTTTAAAATTGAACCCTCCCGTCACCGACACCGTATCGCCGATGGCGAAGACGCCGGGATTAATGATTCCGACGATATCACCAGGGTAGGCCTCTTCGACCGTACTCCGTTCCTGTGCCACCAGGCTATGCGGCCTCGCTAATCGAATGTCGCGATTCAGCCGGTGATGCTTCACGACCAAATCTCGTTCAAAGCGGCCTGAGCAGATCCGAAGAAACGCGGTGCTGTCACGATGCTTGGGGTTCATGTTGGCTTGCAGCTTAAAGACATAGGCGCTGAACGGCATGTCGATGGGATCGACGGACAGCTCAGTTCCATCATCGCCGTCGG
>CAZAKX010000366.1:0-1721 GCA_964485915.1 uncultured Nitrospira sp.
CATCCGATCGACGAGAACATCAAATTGGGGAAGCGTTTGGGAGTGAACTCCACCACAATGGTATTTTTGCCAAATGGGCAATCGTTTGCCGGCTATCGGCCTGCCAGTGAAGTATTGGCTTTACTGCAGATAGAGGCCCAGCAGAAGTAGAGAAGTCGAGTGGGCGGATTCTGGAGGAGGCATGCGACATGATGTCTGGGTATATCAGGCGCTACATCGCGCGAGGCGAATCATGGTACAGCTTGGGATCTGGGGCAGCTATGGGCCTGTCTGTCCTTCTGGCGGGCTGTGGGGGCTATGAGTCTAATTTCAGTTGTAAGGGGTATCCGGATCAAGCGACGTGTGAGTCCGTCTCGGAAGCCTACGAGAAGCGGTTCTCTGCTGGGCAGAAGGTGACGCAGTACACGAAAGACCAGAAGGGCGTTGAACAAGACACCAGCTCAAGCTCTGGCCTTGGTCAGGTCACTCCTCCAATGATCTTCAGCGGCAAGCCGGACAGCGCCATAGGCAAGCCGGTGATTACGCCGGTGTCGGCTCTTCGTGTGACGGTATTTCCATGGAAGGATACGAAAAAGCGCCTCCATGATCAGTCGCGGCACTATCTCATTGTCGACGAACCAGATTTTATTTTCGGACACATGGCGCAGGGGGTGAGTGCTGGGTCGAGTTCGGGGCATGGAAAGGATCTGTATCCGAGAATGGGGCGGATGGTCGAGAAACGAGACGGAAAGAGAACACCCAGTGGGAATGCGGCGGCGAACGCCATGACGGAGAATGTTCCTGAAGTTGGACAACGTTCGGCGCCGATGTCCGTGAACCCTCTTGGCTCGGGTGGCATCATGCCGCAGGGATTTCCTCAGCTCCCTCAGACCGGGGCGTCCAATTATCTGACCGATGATGGGCCGCTGCCACCCCAGTAGTGGAAGGAACCCAGAGGAGCGAATATGTCAACGATCCTTGAGTGGAAGGTAAAGCAGCTGGTCGATCGGACAGCCATCAGTGACTGGCTGCCCTATGAGGCTTGGGATGACACCAATCAGGTCTATCGATTGGATGATGGGCGCATCGGTGTGGTGTTTTCTAGCAAGCCCCTACTGGGATTGTCGGAAGAGTCTATTCAGAAGCTGACGAATCTCTTCGAGTCGGACCTGCCAATTGGAACCACGTTTCAATTCATGCTTCATGCGTCCCCCATTATCGAGCCATATCTGGACAATCACGTAATTCTGGCGCAACGAGGGCAGGCAGGGGAACGTTATGTAGCTGATGCGAGAAAGACCGCAGAGTTCTATCTGCATGCCAGAGATACACAACTGACGTCTAACCCACCTCTACGCCCACGAGATTTCACGGTGTATGTATCCGTGGCGTTCCCAACGCAGGAAACGACCGCGCAAGGATGGGAAGACGAGCGGATTCATCAAGCGGTGTCGGGCATTGAGGGGCAATTGAACACGTTGGGATTATTGCCCGAGCGCGTAGGACCGCTGCAATTATTGAGTCTCTTGCATGTGTTGCTCAATCCGGGCCACAGCTGGGAGAGTCGGCCGCCGGCCTACAGCGACCAACTGCCGATACGAGATCAGGCGGTCCGTCTCGATACGAAGGCGACGCTTCGCACCAAGATGATTGAACTGGACGGAAAGTTTCTCAAGACGCTGACTGTTCAGTCATGGCCTGTGCAGTGGCATGGCGGGAACAATCGCGAGTTGATCGGAAGT
>CAZAKX010000367.1:0-1691 GCA_964485915.1 uncultured Nitrospira sp.
CTGAAATGGTTACTGCGGTTTCCATAGTGGGACCCAGATACTATGGTGACAACATCTCTGATTATAAATGCAAAGTACGATCTGCCTGGCGACAGGTTGGAGTTTCGGTGGATGAATGCGAGTAGGACCTGTTTTGCCTTCCTTGTTTTAATCGCCACCTAAGGATGTACTTCC
The DNA here is from genome assembly GCA_964485915.1 of uncultured Nitrospira sp. GTDB lineage: Bacteria > Nitrospirota > Nitrospiria > Nitrospirales > Nitrospiraceae > Nitrospira_D. The sequence goes on from CAZAKX010000367.1 coordinate 175, forward strand.
GCACTGCCAAACAGTTCTACGTTTTATTTTCATCTTCAGTCGGATGGATGGTCTACTGCCCCGCTCACTTGCTCGCCACCGTCGTAAACCCCTCGAACGACTGGAGATATGTTTCGACCATGACTCGCGAAAGCTCAGCCCCGCCCAGCGGGCAGGTTCTCTCTTCGGTCTTGCGAACTAACCCGGTCGGAACGGCGTCGCTCGTCCAGAGCTTGATGACGAAGCGGCAATTTTTGAGGTTAGGCCACATCGACGCGTCATATTTATACGTAGCGGACTCCCAATGCGTCGCAATCCGCGTACCAGTGACCTCGATCGTGTCTTCGCCGGTTTCAATCGGTCCGGTGTTTGGTTGGGCACCCATCGCAAGATTGCCGGCTGAAGGGAAGATAGTCAGTAGTTGGGCAGAACGGGATTGATTCGCCAACGGGTGGTCATTGGGATCGTACTTAGCAGTGAACGTTTCCTCCCATTCATTCGGAGGCATGGGCCTCCCATACCGATCAGTGGGAGCTTGGCTGAACCACAGCCTGACGCCCTCAGCGTTGATTGCCTGCAGCCGATAGGCCTGGAGAGCAGTGATCGGACCGGCCATGAAGTTGTTCGGGCCGGCCAGATTCCAATACCGAGCAGCATACACAACCTTCGCACCAGGGGCAAAGTTCTTCCAGGCCAGATATTCAGGATGGTCCACGAGCGCCACGGCGGGCTTAGCCGGCTCCGGGGGACTGCTGTATGCAGACGCCGGACGCAACAAGGGGCTTGTGGCCCCTGGAGCGCGCTGGTCATTATGGGGCTCGGTACAGCCGGTGAAGACGATCAACAAAGCAGTGAGAAACCAGGTAAGACGCATACGTGCTCCTATTCTGCGAGCGGCTCCCATGTATCGGGATGGCCTATCTCCTGCCAACTCTGCCTGCCGTGGAAGGGACTATCGTTGTAGGTGACGTGGCAGAGGAAGTCGAAGAAGGACCAACCGTGAAGGCCATGAGGGCCTCGTAGGATGATGCATTCTAGGAGAGGTGAGAAGCAACCTGCAAGACCGATCTCAGTTCTAAGCTCAGGTGTCTGGCGAAGCGGTGGACAGTTAAAATGGGTTCTTGTTTCTGCTGTGAACTGGGTTAGCCATGTATTCCATACCTTGAGGCGCTTTTCAGGGGCCTGGTGCAGGGCTTCCTGCGACTCAGCGCTCACTTTCCTTTCGGTTTCCACTCCTTCGCCAACGCTTGGGCCTTAGCGATTTGGGCAGGAGTCATCTGATTGGCAAGTGAATCACGCAGGAGGGGCGCGGGCTTATCGCCGTTTGTTGCCGCTAGACTGATCCACTTATACGCCTGGACGATATTCTTCGGCACCCCTTGGCCCTCATCGTACATGATCGCAATTTTTGTTTGAGCGACCGCCTCTCCTTGGTCGGCGGCTAGACGGAACCATCGCATGGCATGCTGATAGTCTTTCGCGACTCCTTCTCCATTAAAGTACAACGTGCCCAGGCTGAACTGTGCCTTGGCCAGTCC
>CAZAKX010000368.1:0-1689 GCA_964485915.1 uncultured Nitrospira sp.
AAAGAGCTCAGGCTCACGATCCGGATGAACCGGAATTGGAAGTGCCGGAGATCGCAGTCATCGGTGATAAACCGGTGGCGGCATCCTCTCAGCAGTTCATTCCCGATAAAGAAATTGTCTTGCAGCCCCAGGGTAGGCCTGCCCAGATTCTTCGGCTAATCCCGGGAATGCTGGCCGTCGAGCATTCTGGTGGAGCCGGAAAAGCAGACCAGTACTTTCTGCGCGGCTTCGATGCTGACCATGGAACGGATGTCGCGTTCTTCCTTGATGGAATGCCGATCAATCTGCGCAGTCATGCACACGGACAAGGCTATGCCGATTTGAACTTTATCATTCCCGAAACGATCGAAGGCGTCGAAGTCAATAAGGGCACCTATCTGCCGGAGTACGGAGATTTTGCGACAGCAGGGTCGATCAATTTCCGAACACGTCAGGCGGTAAAGGAAGGAATCATTCAAGGGGCCGGTGGAGAGTTCAGCACGCAGCGATACATGTTGATGTTTTCTCCGACCAAAGAGCGGGTGCGCAGCCTGTTCGCTGCCGAAGGCTACTATACCAATGGCCCGTATATCAACGACAACCAGTATGTTCGGACCAATCTATTGGGCAAAATCACGACCTATCTGACCGGGCGTGACGAACTCAGCGTGAAGGGGACTTTTCTCTATTCCAAATGGGATGGTTCCGGCGAGATCCCGTTGCGGGCGGTGACCGACGGTTCGCTGAACCGTTTCGGTGCGATCGATCCGTATGAGGGGGGAAATACACTGCGTACGACCGGTCAATTGGACTACCACTACGACACCACGTCCGGAGGCCAATTCTATATGAAGGCGTATGGCCAATATTACCGGCTGGATTTGTTCACGAATTTCACATTTTTTCTCAACGATCCAGTCAATGGCGACGGCTTTGCGCAATTCGATCGCCGTGCCATCTATGGGGGTGAGATCGGATTCAAACAACGAGCAGAGATTCTCGGGATGCCCAGCATGGGGACTGTGGGATTTCAGACGAGGGTAGACGACGTTCATGCGAAACTGGGCACGCAGTTACGAAAACAATTCACCGGCACGACCGTCGACAGCGATGCGTTCTCAGCCTCCTACGCGCCGTTTGTGAAAGCCGAGGTGCAGCCGCTGCCGTGGTTAAGGTTTAACGGCGGAGTACGGGGTGAGGTGTTCACCTTCGATGTGAGTAATCGCTGCGCGACTTGCGTGGAGCAATCGTCCGGACAGAATAGCTCCGGTATCGTCCTCCCAAAAGTGAATATGATTCTGGGTCCATGGGCGGGGACGGAATTCTTCATCAACTACGGCGAAGGCTTTCACAGCAACGATGCTCGGTCCGCTGTAAGACCACGATCTGCTCCGTTATCACGAAGCATCAACTATGAGATCGGGGTACGATCCAGACCTTTGGGACGGGATAAGCTTGAGTTACTCGCGACGCTCTGGCGAATGGATATCAAATCAGAACTCGTGTTCGTCGGCGATGAAGGAACCACGGAAATTCGAGGTGCGACCAGACGTCAAGGTGTGGAAGTCGCCGCTCGAGGTCAAGTCTGGGGCCCGCTCTACGTCAACGGTAGCTTTACATGGACGCACGCCGAGTTTCGAAACGGCGATGCGATTCCATTGGCGCCAGAATACATTGCCTACGGAGCTGCGATTCTGAAATGGCCGGAAG
>CAZAKX010000369.1:0-1687 GCA_964485915.1 uncultured Nitrospira sp.
GGCGAGGCCTGGCGAACAAGGCTCGCAACTCATCCTTCGCAGCCTCGAGCCGAGCGCGCTGGCTCGCATGAAGCTGGCGGCCTGCCCGATTGATATAGAAGGTGAGCATCGACATCGCCGAGCGGAACGGATCAGCCTTTCGACGGTTGCTGCGTTCTGCAGATCGCTTCAGTGAGCAAGCAATGTCAGCTGGGTCGTCGAAGGTGAAGACCCCGGGTTCCAAATCCAGCGCATTGCTCTTTTCGGTCACGCGCTGAGACCACTTTTTCTGTTTGGCCGGCATCACGGTAACGTCCTTAACCAGGGCTGGATGTCGGCTATCTTCGACTCCATGACAAGCCGTCGATGACAATGTGGCGGTGTTCGCGCCTACTGCTCCGGGTTGGGATCTTTTCTGATGAACGCCAGATAGAATAGCGTGTCGGCAAGGTCCTGATTGGTCATCGTCGTATCGGGAAACATGCCAGTGCCGGGATGGCCTTCACGGATGGCGCGGGCCCGTTCCTTGTTCGTCTTCAGACGGAGCACACCGGGATTGCGTAGATCGGTGGGGGGAGGATTCAACCGAGCGATGAGCGCGGCAATGTCCTCTTTCATTTGTGGCAATCGATCGAGATAGCCGTCCATTCCATGGCAGAAGTGGCAGGCCCCTTTGCCGTGGAAGATGTTCCGGCCTCGTTCAACGTTCGCCTTGAGCTTCACACCCGGTTGTGAGACGGACGACTCGGCCCTGGCATTCCCGTCTGATCCCAGCGGTGACAGCACCCCCAGCCAGCCCACGAGGAAGATCAGGCTAAAACGGATCAGGCGAAGAGCCTCCGATCCCTGCTCAACCCTTGCTTTGACTTCAACCTGTCCCACACTGTCCTCTCGCTGTTCCATTCAGCTCACCTCAGTGCTGGCTACAACAGGCATTGTACCGGTCTTCTGGAATACTTTTCATGTCGCTGAAGACTTTCTCTCGCTCGTCTGCACTGGTTACGTTATCGATCGCGGGGTAGAGTGCCCGCTCTTCCTTCCTATTATGAGAGCCGAGTAGGTTCAACAATGTTTGCTCTTCCTGATCGGTATCGAGATTCTGCCCTTCCACCTTTTGGTGAATGGCTTCAAGTAGCTGCTTGATCTGGCTATGCTCGTGTCGCATCATGGGCGTCGGCCCGTCCTCGACCATACCGGTTTTCTCTTCCCAGATCGGAAAGAGCAGCTCCTCTTCCCAGACGATATGCCGCTGGAGGCCGACTTTGAATTCCTTAAAGGCTTCCTTGGCCTTGGCAAAATCCGACCGTTTCGACGTTTGAAAGGTCTTGAACAACTCATCCAGTCGGTCATGATCCTGCTCATAATATGCTGTGATTGTCTTCTGCTCACTCACTTGGGTCCTCCCATGATCAATCAACCTTCCCTGACTTTGTACTCCACATGACAAGCCACGCAGGCTTTCAAGAGATTATTAAACGGCGGCAAGATCTGCTTCAAGTCCTTGGTGAGCTTCGCACACGAATTCCTCCGGCGTCTCGTGATGCGTTCGGCCGGATCGTTGATGGCATGGGAGGCCATGTGGGATAGAGCATCCCGCCGTGTAGTGCTATATTCACCTCAACCAACCACGAGTGCACGCTATGGGACAACATTACCTCCGCATGCTGTTTTCTCCCAAGTCGGTTGCCGTCATCGGTGCCAGCGACCG
>CAZAKX010000370.1:0-1666 GCA_964485915.1 uncultured Nitrospira sp.
CAGCTATTCCCCATCCGTTCAGGCATTGACAGGCCTCAAGTTCTTTGTGATCAAGTACCTGGCTATCTTTGGTGAAGCGAAGTGGACGCAAGGCTGGCACACATTTAAATATGAAACGGACTTCTATTGGGAACGATATAGTATTTCAACGATTCATCTGGTGGGTGGGGTAGCACTGCATTTCTGATTCGGAAAGAGAAAACGACTCAGCCTCGAGCCCGTTCTTCTTGTTCCTGGAGGGTTTTGCACTCGATGCAGAGCGTGGTTACGGGACGGGCTTTGAGCCGTTTGTACGGAATGTCTCCACCACACCGTTCGCATATTCCGTATGTGGCCGCATCCATCCGTTCCAGAGCTTCATCAATCTTCTTGAGTAACTTCCGTTCGCGGTCGCGAATGCGCATCGAAAAGTTCTGATCGACCTCGGCGGACGCTTGGTCGCTGACGTCGGGAAATGCCTCGATGTCACCGCGATGTGTTAGGACTTCCCCAGTCTCATTGAGGATTGCTTCCCGCTGGCGTTCAAGATCACGGCGAATATCTGGGTACTTTCCATTATTGGGACTTTCCCTTCGAGAAGTCCCAGAACGTTTGGCCGGTACTGCGCGAGGAGGTTTCGTCGAAGGAGTTCGTTTTTTTGGGGGACGTGTTTTCATAGCCAGAGCTTGAGATTCGAGTGAATAAAGGAACTATAGCAACCTCGCTGAGAGGGGGTCAATGAGCGCGGGAATCCCAACCAGAGGCTACAAATCCCGGCGACCCTCAATCGATTTCAGCAACGTTACTTCGTCTGCATACTCAATGTCCATGCCCACTGGAATGCCATAGGCGATGCGCGAAACACGGACGCCGAAGGGCTTGAGCAATCGTGTGAGGTAGATCGCGGTGGCTTCTCCTTCTATGGTGGGGTTCGTGGCAAGGATCACTTCTTCAATTCCACCGAGTTTCACGCGGTCGATCAGCTCATCCGCCTTGATGTCTCCAGGACCGACGCCGTCGAGTGGGGACAGCGCTCCCAACAGGACGTGATAGAGGCCACGATAGGCACCTGCCCGTTCAACGGCATACAGGGTGCTCGGTTCCTCCACGACGAGAATCTTCGTCTGATCGCGCTTGGGGTCCAGACAAAACTCGCATAAGTCCCCCTCGGCGATATTTCGACATTGTTGACAGAACGCCAACCCGTCCTTTACGGCACGGATGGCATCTGCTAGTCGCAAGGCATCATCCCGCTCAGCTTTCATAAGGTGAAAGGCCAAGCGCTGTGCACTTTTGTGACCGATTCCAGGGAGACGGACCAATTCCTTGATCAGTCTTGCCAACAAGCCTTGTTGATCGACCGCCATGGTTAAAACAAGCCCGGGATTTTCATTCCGCCGGTCAGTGCTTTCATCTCACCTTCCATCAATTCCTTGGCTTTACGGAGTGCCTCGTTCGTCGCGGCCACCACCAGATCTTGGAGCATATCGACATCACCGCTCTTCACAACTTCAGGATCGATGGCCACACCGACAATCTGCATCGCCCCGTTCGCGGTGACCGTGACGATCCCGCCGCCTGCCGTGCCGGTGGCGGTTTTCGATGCCGCTTGTTCTTGAATCTTGGCCATCTGCTCCTGCATGGCTTGGGCTTGCTTGAGGATGTTGTTCATGTTGCCGAAAGGATT
>CAZAKX010000371.1:0-1662 GCA_964485915.1 uncultured Nitrospira sp.
CGAGGATGGCCCAACCCAGCGTTGCCATACCCTCACCGGGTCGCATGAAGTCGGCCGCAAAGGAGAGGCCGGCGGCGATCCAGAGGAGGATGGCGAGGAAGTGGGTGAAGTGGCGGAAGAGTCCACGGAGGAGCGAGTAGCGATCCGGCTCGACGAGAACATTCAGTCCGTATCGAGCCAATCGCCGTTGAGCCTCATCGAAAGACAGACCCCTGTTGCTGGTTTCCAGCCGTTTCAGCACCTCTTCGATCGGAAGCTGGTGAATGTCGTGATGACTGAACTCAGGCACGGGCACCTCGCACGATCAGCACGGAGCAGGGGGCATGTCTCAGCAAGCTTTCAGACACGCTGCCGAGATGGAGCCGCTCGGTCTTGGTCAAGTCACGAGCGCCGATGACCAGCAGCTGGTCATGATTGGCCTCAATATATTTCACGATGGTATCGATCACGTGATTCATCTGGACCTGTGTGACGACGGGGTAGCCTTCTTTGATGAAATCGTCCCGCAGGCCGTTGACCAGCGCCGTGGCTCGTTCCATGACCGGTCGTTTTAATTCGGCCAGCTGTGACTCAGACAAGTAGCGTGCGGCGAAGTCCGTGACGGGACTTTCAGCCGAGGTCAGAATCGTGACGGTGGCGGTTTCGGGAAGAATGCGAGAACGGAGAAACCGCGCGGCGGCACGTGACGGTTTGGAGTCATCGACCGCAAGGGCGACATGGAGCAGTTCGGGCATCGGCTGTTTGACGACCAAAACCGAACAAGCAGCCGTCGATGCTACCTGCCGAGAGACGCTCCCCAACAAGAATCCCTGAATGTCGCTCAAGCCGCGAGACCCCATAATGATCAGACTCGCCTTCAATCGTCGCGCGTGCTTGACGATCGTGTTCGCAAGTGGACCGTGAGCCAAGATGGTCTGGAGTTTGGTACGCGGTGCAGTGGTCGCCTGGCCAAGGGCAACGCGGGCTGATCGTGCCGCATCTCGAAGAAGCATGCCGCCGGCCTTTTCCATAGCGGCTAGTGCGCGGCGCTCGCTGAGGGCATTCTTACCCGTCAACGCTTGAAGCGCGGGTTTATCAACCACATGCAGCAACGTGACATGTTCGGGTTCACGACCGGCGAAGGCCTCAAGCGCTTGAATCCCCCACTGTGAATATTCCGATCCATCGACGGCACATAAGATCCGCATGATCGATTCCCTTCCTCACCTTCCGGTGATGTTGTGGAACACGTTTCAGGTATCAGACCTGCATCGGATGTGCCTGTAGGATGGAGAGAGGTAGACGCAGAATCTTTCATCTATCAAAGAGTTAGGAGTGGAGTCCCCGCTTTGGTCCATCAGAATGTTGAGGCATTTTGCAGCAGAGGGAGTGGTAGCACTGTGGTGATTGGCGTCAGTGAGTGCGAGCCTTGTGACTTGAAGGCGAAAGAAAATGGCGCTTCCACTAAGGAGGGGCGATGAAGAAGAATACGAAAACGAAAAAGGTAAAGGTCGTCAAGGTTAAAGACTTCGATTCCATGACGGTCAGCCAGGTCATGGAGAAAGAAGTGCAATTCGTCCGTATGCAGACGAAGGGAGATGTGATTGCCTCCCTCATGATCGAAGGCTTCGGGGCCGTTCCGGTCGTGGAGAACGGGCGTAAACTGGCCGGGATCGTCAGCGA
>CAZAKX010000372.1:0-1658 GCA_964485915.1 uncultured Nitrospira sp.
CCATGAAAGTCCAAGATATTATGACCAGCGACGCGCAATGCTGCGGCCCCGACACGAACCTGGCCGCTGCCGCCAAAATGATGTGGGACAGTGATTGTGGGGCTCTCCCCGTCCTGAATGCCCAGGGCCGCGTAGTGGGCATGATCACGGATCGTGACATTTGCATGGCCGCCACTACCAAAAACAAGCCACCGTCCGAGCTCACCGTGTGGGAAACGACCTCAGGGAAGACCTACAGGTGCCTGCCGACCGACGATGTCCACACCGCTCTGGATATCATGAAACGAGAACGGGTCAGACGACTTCCGGTGGTGGATGAAGATGGGGTATTTCAGGGCATCATCGCGATGAACGACTTTCTCCTTGCAGCGCAGGAGGCAAAAGGAAGAAGCACCCCTGCTGTGTCATATGAGGATGTGGTCCACGCGCTGAAAGCAATCAGCGCGCACCGAATGCTCGTCGGCACTTAACAGCGATGAGTGTCGCGTCCTGAGTTTTGGGGACAGGCTCATGTCACCCAGCACTTCTCTACGAGAATCTCGCGGGAATCTTTATGTATCGTCGTGTCTTGGCCTTCGACTTCGACGGCACGCTCGCCTTAAACGGAGATGTCCCTCCCGAAGTTGAAACGGCGCTGGAACAATGCCGGGCGAGCGGTCTGTTCTGTTTCTGGTCACGGGACGTCGCTACGAGACCGTCTCGCTCGGCCATCTTGCGGAACTGTTCAGTGGTATCGTGTGGGAAAACGGCGCGGTCCTGAGCCATACGGCGAGCGGAGAGACCTACCTCCCATTCGGGCAACTGGATCCTCGCTTGTTCAAGGCCATGGAAGAGGCAGGAATTCCTTTTGAGCAGGGCCTGGCGATCGCCGCGACATGGACACCTCACGATCAAGCCCTCTGGCGAATTCTCAGTACTCACGGAGGCACCACCTCCATGGAGTACAACAAGGGCGCCGTGATGGTGCTGCCCCCCGGGGCAACAAAGGGATCGGGCCTCGAGCGGCTCTTGGCCCTTTGCGGTCTGTCTCCCAGAAACGTTGCGGCCTTCGGTGACGCAGAAAACGATCTCTCGATGCTGACACTCGCTGAGGTGTCGGTCGCGGTGGGCGATGCGGTCCCCGCTGTCATCGAAGCAGCGGATGTGCTGGCCACTGCGCCGGGCCCGCAAGGCGTCCTCGAGATCCTCAGAGAATATCCATTGAGCGGGAAATTCCTCGACATTCCTCTCAAACGCGAGAGGCCGCTTCTGCTCGGACAAACAGAGATGGGTGCGCCGATCAGCGTACCGGCATCGCGGTTGGTGGGACGGAATTTGGGAGTCTTCGGCAACTCAGCCACCGGCAAGTCCTGGATGGTCGGGTTGATCGCGGAAGGACTCCATCACGAAGAGTATCAGGTCCTCCTCATCGATCCCGAGGGGGACTTCCGCGGGCTGAAAGTGCTCCCGCGCTTCGTCTCGATCACGGGCGACAAGGCTTCACTTCCCCCACCCTCCGCCATCGTGTCGCTCATCGAGGAAGGAGGCGTGTCGTTGGTCCTCGATCTAAGCCGGTATCCGATCACTTCGCGCAGTCATTATGTTGCCGAACTGCTGCGCGCGCTACGACCAGTCCGAGAGCAAAAGTTTCGTCCCCATTGGATCGTCCTGGATGAAGC
>CAZAKX010000373.1:0-1658 GCA_964485915.1 uncultured Nitrospira sp.
AGAATAAATTTGGAGAATGCTTACGAAAATACGCTAATCCGAGGCAAGAAGTTTGTACTCGATGCTATCCGCCAGTGCCTGCCATGTCGCCTCTATGATGTTTTCGGATACGCCAACGGTGCCCCATTTGTCCTTGTGATCCCCTGATTCGATCAATACTCGCACCTTGGATTCAGTCCCTTTATTGGCCGCTAAGACACGCACCTTGTAATCGAGAAGCTTGACCTCTTGCAGCTGCGGATAAAACTTTTCCAAGGCCTTGCGCAAGGCATGATCGAGCGCATTCACCGGTCCCGCACCGATGGCGGCCGTATGTTCCACAGCTTGGCCGACCTTGACCATCACCGTTGCCTCGGAAAGAGGTGGTCCATCCTCTTGTTTTTTCTCAACAATCACGCGAAACCCCAATAACTGAAACGACGGTCTGTGGCTCCTCATGACCTTACGCATCAGCAGTTCGAATGATCCCTCGGCACCCTCGAATTGATAGCCTTGGCTTTCTCGATCCTTTAATGCATGGATGAGTTCGTCGACCTTGGAGTGGTCTTTAGGCAGTTTGATTCCATAGGCTTCGATTTTGTCCAGCAGTCCGCTCCGTCCTCCATAGTCGGAGACCAGCATCCGCTGTCGATTGCCGACTCGGGCTGGGTCCACATGTTCGTAGGTCGCCGGATTCTTGAGGACCGCATGAATATGCACGCCCCCTTTATGGGCGAACGCGGAATCTCCGACATACGGTTGATGTTTGTTCGGCATCAGATTCGCGATTTCAGTGACAAATCCTGCCACGTCTTTGAGATGGCTCAAGCGATCAGCCAACGCATGGCGCTTCATCTTTAATTCGAGATTGGGAATGATCGAACAGAGGTTGGCATTCCCACACCGTTCCCCAATCCCATTGATCGTCCCCTGCACTTGCAGAATGCCGGTCTCAATCGCCACCAGTGAGTTGGCCACGGCCATTTCACAGTCGTTATGGGCATGAATGCCGAGTGGAACTTCACACTCGCGTTGAACCACGCTACAGATCTCGCGGATCTCCCACGGCATCGTCCCACCGTTCGTATCACACAAAATCACCCGCTCAGCTCCAGCCTCCACCGCTTTTCTAATCGTGCTCAGCGCATAGTCAGGATTGGTCTTATAGCCGTCGAAAAAGTGCTCCGCGTCGTAGAAGATCCGGCGTCCTTTCCCGCACAGATAGGCGATGGAATCCTCAATCAATTCCAAATTCTTCGCCAATGAGATTCCCAGCGCGTCGGTCACATGCAGCGACCACGTTTTCCCGAACAACGTGATCGTCTTAGTCTCTGCAGCGAGCAGGGATTGAAGATTCGGGTCCTTGCGAACGGTGTTACTGGCTTTTCTGGTTGATCCGAATGCAATGACGTTCGCATGCTTCAATGGGATGGTCTTGATCATCCGGAAGAACTCGATGTCTTTCGGATTCGCTCCCGGCCAACCCCCTTCAATAAAATGAACGCCGAGATCATCCAGCTTTTGTGCTATGCGGACCTTATCTTCAGCTGAAAAGCTGACGTCTTCAGCCTGAGCGCCGTCGCGTAACGTGGTGTCGTAGATTTCCAACGCCGCAGTCCGATCGGCAGGCGGTTTCACTATAGTGAATGGGCGCTGCTCAAGGGCGCGTGGAGAGCGAG
>CAZAKX010000374.1:0-1647 GCA_964485915.1 uncultured Nitrospira sp.
CGTCCATCCACCAAATGCGCAATAATCTCATCGTCGGTGACTTCCACGGTCATGACGCGAGGGTCAGCGATCTTCGCCGCAGTGTTCATGCCATGCCTCCATGATTCGCCCGATATTCTCCTCCACAAGTCGTCGAATGATAGTGAGTTCTCTTGGAGAAAACCCGCCATTCTTACTCAAGGCGATCGGTTCCAACCAAAACTTGCACGTGAACTTTTCTCTTTGAATATGCACATGCTTCGGCTCATGGCAATCAAAACTATAGAAGAACACACGGTAGGGGCCTTCAATATTTTTTACCGTGGGCATCGACCTTCCGTAGACGACCCGAGCACATCCATGTTGATCCCAATCACCGAGTACTCCCGCGCTTGCGAATGGCTCGATTCATCTCCGCAACCGTAACGGGTTTTGTCGGGCGTTTGAGCATACCGGCAAGTTCCGATACATCGACCGTCGCCGGTAGGAGAAGAACTTGACCGTTTTCGTCGATGACAAATTCCAGTCGATCTCCTGGATTGAGATTCAGTCGCTTGCGCACGTCTTTCGGTATGGTGGCTTGCCCCTTGTTGGTCAAGGTTGACGTCGACATTGTTCATCCTTACATTGCATGCTGATCGTTACTTTATCGTAAAGGTCAGAGTTTCGCGAGGTCTTATCCTGCTCATAAGACCCAGATTGAATTCAGGTTGAGAGCAGCAACCTCTCTAACTGCGCCACAATCCGTTCTGCTGCCTTCCCATCCCACAGCGGAGGAATCGCCCCTTTCTTCCACTGCCCTGCCATCAAGCGGCTGAGTGCGGGAGGAAGCTTGCTGGGATCGGTTCCGATGAGTTCGTTGGTGCCAATCGTGATGGTTTCAGGCCGCTCGGTGTTGTCACGTAGCGTGAGACAGGGAACACCCAGGACGGTGGTCTCCTCTGTGATGCCACCAGAATCAGTAATGACCCCCTTCGCATGCTTAACGAGATAATTGAATTCCAGGTAGCCCAACGGATCGACGTAGTGCATTGAGGGAAGCTTCTTGCCAGCCTCTCGGAGATGCTTGGCCGTCCGAGGATGCACGGGGAAGACAACGGGCATGCCCTGCGTCCCCTCTGCGATCGCATGTAGCAGCCGGAGCAGTTGTTGTTCGCCATCCACATTTGCAGGACGATGAAGAGTAATGACCATATATCGACTGGGCTGCAAGGCGAGTGACTCCCAGCAGACCGGCTGACGCAGTCGAGGCAACTGCTTGAGCAAAGTGTCAATCATCGTGTTGCCGACAAAAAAGATGTGATCGTCGGTCACGCCGGCGCGACGTAAGTTCTCATTGGCTGTTTCGCTCGTCGTGAAAAACCAGTTGGTGATGGAGTCGGTCACCACTCTGTTAATTTCCTCCGGCATCGTCCAATCACCGGACCGGATGCCGCCTTCCACGTGGGCCACCGGCACGCCCAGCTTTCTGGCTGCGATAGAACAGGCCATCGTGCTTGTCACATCGCCGACGACCAGACAAAGATCACTCTTATCTTTCGCGAGGACTTTCTCGTACCCGACCATGATACCGGCAGTTTGCTCGGCTTGAGTTCCCGACCCTACCTCGAGATTAATATCTGGGTCGGGAATTCCGAGTTCTTCGAAGAAACTCCCGGACATCGCACG
>CAZAKX010000375.1:0-1614 GCA_964485915.1 uncultured Nitrospira sp.
GATTGCGTGGCGGACAACGAAGGCGGGCGGACAATAGATAAGCCGTATCCGCTGACATCTGGTGAGGTATAGTTGAAGGGCGTCATGATGGGAAAAGAATCCCCATCCCTTATCCCTTTAAGTGAGCCACTGGCTATCCCGTTGTATTGGTTCCGATCCACCTGTTGAAGAAATAGATACAGTGTAGTCTGTTGGTGGCTGGGTGCGACCCCGCCGTCTAACTACCTTCGCCCCAATTCTTTGCTCTAATTCCTCAAGAAATCTTTACCGATCATCGGTTGCTGATCGAGAAACACCGATCTTTTCACTCGGCAATCTCGCGGCCCAGAAGTTGCTCCTTCTGCATGGTGCGAGGTCTTCGATGATGCGGCTGCTCTTACATAAGCTTGGACACCTGATGACCCTTGGCGCAAGAACAATGGTCCAAATTGGAATGACCCTGTTTCTGACGAAACAGTTGATCCTGCGAGACTGGTTCGAGAAGGCGATCTCGTAAAGTCAATACTCATTCCTGACCCCATTTTCTACGACTCCGTTCTCAGCGCTCAGCACTCAGCGCTGAGCGCATCTCTCGAGTTTCCCGGCGCACCGTTCATCCTCGCCTCGTTCCTGCTCCTCAGCGCCGCTATGATTGCGTGGCGCGCGAAGAATGCCGATGGACGATCAACAAACTACTTCCGCTGACCCTCGGTGAGATCCTCTTATTATGATGTTCGTGACGATCAAGAAAAGACGCATGATCCATTATCTCTACGACCCTCACACTGAACGACATCTGCGGTTTCCAGCCTTCTGTTCATGAACAGACTTCAAAGCTTCTGCTAGGTTCCAACCTTATGGAAGCATAGCGGCAAGCAGAGCAAGGGGGGTTGGTATAATGACCCGGGAGCCAAACGCCTTCTATCGCCATCGTGTGATTGCGTGGGCAGACACTCTATGTGCGGATATTCAACGGAGGAGCTTTCCGATGCTTAATGTCGCTGTAAGACGTGCCGTCGCATGGTCGGCAGTCATCGCATGTCTTATCGGAATTGAGGCGCCGTGTGCAACCGCTGATCCCCAGACGGACGCGCGACGGTTTCAGATCGAATTTGAAACCGGTGCGATCTGGCAGGGCCGGAACGAGATTCACATTCCCGATTCAGCGTTAGGGACACGCTTCTCGCTTGCCGACATTCAGGACAGCACCCCGATCGTACAACGACGAGTGGAAGCGACATGGCACCCAGCCCGCCGGCATGCGCTCCGCTTCGTCTATCAGCCGCTTGGCTTCTCCGGGGCCGGGTCGTTTGCCTCGCCGGTGTTGTTCGCAGGAGGCACCTTTGCGCCCGGTGCTCCCGTGGAATCGGACTACAAGTTCGACTCCTACCGAGTGACCTATCGCTATCTCTTCTACGAATCATCAACGTGGCGGTTGAGTGCCGGCGCCACGGCCTTCATTCGCGACGCCAAAGTGGAGTTGAGGCAAGCCGGCTCGACAGCCACTGATAGTAACGTCGGTTTCGTGCCGCTGCTGAGCTTGAATGCGGAATATCGCTTCGCGCCGCGTTGGATGGCCGTGGTGGATGTTGACGGGCTCGTGGCTCCGCAAGGACGCGCCTTCGATGCCGCCGC
>CAZAKX010000376.1:0-1613 GCA_964485915.1 uncultured Nitrospira sp.
CCCGGAATGCCGAAGATATGGCGAACGCCGAGGCGATGCAGGCGATCCAACACAGCGGAACCAATAGTGGCTTTGTCGCCCATTCTTCTTTATCCTCTTCACAGACAATGAAATGTTTCATCATCAGGAAAACATACTGGCCGAAGTTCGTCAAGCAATGAACGTGTGGCGCTCGAGTTGACGACCGTCGGCACGTGATCAGTTACGCTCACCGTTCGAGACACATGTTATGGGGGAACAGATTATGACATCGATGGCCCACGTCCGCCTCACGTCACTCCGCGTCCCGGAGGGACGGCCTCTCTGGCTTTTTGCTGGGCATGTCGGACCGTTCGTCGGTCAGGCAGCCGCTGGGGACCTGGTCGATGTGCTGACCGCCGCCGGGCAATTCTATGGCCGTGGTCTTTATAACCCTGCTTCGAAAATCCGAGTCCGTCTTCTGACGTTCGAGGATGAGCCCATCGATGAGACTTTCTGGCGAGGAAGAATCCAGCAGGCCATCCGTTTACGGCAGCGAGTCGTCGCGCAGTCCAATGCCTATCGGCTGATTTATGCCGAAGGCGATCGACTGCCGGGGTTGATCGTGGATCGCTACGATGAGCTGCTGGTCATGCAGTGTCTCTCGTTCGGCATGGATAGCCGGAAGGAACTCATCGCAGACGTGCTGATGAAGGAATTGAATCTGACAAGGGTCTATCTACGGAATGAGGCCAAGAGCCGTCAACTCGAAGGATTACCGCTCGAACGGAGGTTTCTCTGCGGCAGCGGCCCGACACAAGTTGAGATTCAGGAGGGGAACGGGAAGTTTCTCGTCGATGTGGAGAAGGGACAGAAGACCGGCTGGTTTTGCGATCAACGGGAAAATCGGTTGGCGGCGACCAAGCTTGCGGCAGGAGCGGACGTGTTGGAAGTCTTCTGCCATACCGGCGCGTTCGGCATTCATGCCGCTCTTGCCGGAGCCGTCTCAGTGGAGGGGCTCGATGTCAGTCTAGACACACTGGCCATGGCCAAAACGCAGGCCGGGATGAACAAGGTAGCGGATCGCTGCATCTATCGCCAAGCCGATGCGTTTGAAGAGATGCGTAAGCTGGTGAAGGAGGGCCGACGCTATGACCTGGTGATCCTCGATCCTCCGGCCTTCGCTCGCAGCCAACAAGCTCTCGCTGGTGCCTTGACCGGGTATAAGGACGTCAATCTCTTAGGCTTGAAGCTGCTGAAGCCGGAAGGATTTCTCGTGACCAGCTCCTGCTCCCACCCTGTCTCTGAGGCAGATCTCTGGAAGAGCATCCGCCTCGCGGCACGCGACGCCAAGCGAGATATCCGGCTCATTGAACAACGTGGCCAAAGCGCCGACCATCCCATCCTGGCCAGCATGCCGGAGACACGGTATCTGAAGTGTTTTATTGTGCAGGTGTTGTAGCGGACAGCTATCCCTGAGGCAGTGCGCGCATCAACAGTATGTGTCAATCAGCAGGCTGGATCCTATGCGCGTCGAAGCACGTGCAATACTGCAATACATGGAAAGACAGGAGAGACTTTGTTATCCTCGGAAGGGTTGGGTTCCGTTGGGAGGAGGGTTGCGCATATCCATGATACAGAGCGATACCAGCACT
>CAZAKX010000377.1:0-1599 GCA_964485915.1 uncultured Nitrospira sp.
CTTTGACGGTAATCTCGGGGAGCCTGACTGTGGCCGGGACGACAGGCTGGTCGTCCTTCATCGGGAAGGCCAAGCAGTGAAGGCCCAGGAAATGGAAGAGAGCGGCGAGAGACTTTCAGCCGTGACTATCGGATAAAAATTAATTGAAATGCGTATGGTGTCAGTGTCTCGCACATCCGTACCAGATGTCAGATCATGGCATGATCCGCCAGAACGGTTTCGGCCGCCTTGCGCCCAGATACCAATGCGCCGTCAAGAGTGCCGCTCTCCCGATAATCACCGCAGAGATACAACCCATCGGCTATACGAGAAGGTGTCCCGCTCTCAGAAGAAGGAAGCAGATCGACTGGAGGCAGTGCGCGACGGATTCGATCGGTCCGCAGATGACGCCATTCATCCACCTGTCGTCCGAACCACGATCGTAAGAATTCACGCACAGCATCTGGAAGTTTATCGCAGTGCTCCGTGTGAACCGTCACCGTTGTGGAGATGAGGGCGCGTCCGTTCGGCGCGTATGAGGGGGCGGCCTCGCTCAGCACGCAGACCGTATTGACCGGTCCATTACCCTCTCCATTGAGCATCAACCAAGGTCCGTGTTGCGGTGGAGCCGGCGCATCAAAATAGAGCGTGGTCGAGACGCGTGCCTCCTTGCCCGACACACCCCCACCACGTAACTGAGACGCGGTCTCGTCATCTGTCGCAATCACCAATACATCTCCCGAGAGTGTTTCACCGGATTCCAGCAGTACGTTGGCTCTATCAATCTGCTGCACTCGCTGGTTCAGGCGGATCGTTCTTGGGGGCAACGCCGTGGCAAGCTGTTGCGCGATCGCGCCCATGCCTTTTCGTGGCAGCGCAGTCACTCCTCGTGAGAATGCGGCCCAGACATGTTCAAACACCCAACATGGGGTTGCCAGGGCGGTTTCCAAAAAAACACCGCTGAGAAACGGCTGAAAAAAGCGCGTAAGCATTGCCTCTGAAAACCCATAGGACCTCAGAGCTTCCCTCGTTGGTCGGGCCGATCCACCGGCCACAGAGCAAATCCGATGTTGCAAGGCGCTCTGGCGAAGTCGAAAGACCAAATACTTGTCGGAGAACGAGCCGATGGGACTGAATAAGGTCGACAGGAGACCTTGTGGGCATCGCAACGGATCACTGACACGGTGAAAGCGCCCTCTGTAGCGAATCATCGCCCCGGGGTGAAAGGGTTTCAGATCAAGGGCTGCATAATCGAGTGTTCTGCGTGCTTCTGGGTAGCCGGTAAGAAAGACCTGAAATCCGCGGTCGAGTTGGAATCCATCCAGAATGTCTGTCCTGGCGCGTCCGCCGACACCATCTGAGCTTTCAAGCACAATGCAGGTGACACCGGCCTCAGTCAGACGACGAGCACAAGCCAGCCCTGCGAATCCGGCACCGATAATGACTATTCGAGGAGCGGCCTTCACAGTGACCTCTTCCAGAGAGACTCAACGAGAACACAAACCATGCGCTTCTGAACCACCTGCTCTCAACCCGATCATTCACGAAATAATCGGACCGGTACTTTCCGGCCTTTAATGCGGACACGACTCAGGGTTTCAATGATGCCGGCGGCCATGG
>CAZAKX010000378.1:0-1579 GCA_964485915.1 uncultured Nitrospira sp.
TGGCCTCATCCATGACTTGCGCCGTGATAGTCGACACCCCACGCTCCTTGGCCATTCGCTCCACCTCTTTGCGAGCCATCGGGCGGATGAAATCAGGGATATTTTCCAGCCGTTGTTCCGCCTCCTGCGACCACGTCATGCCCTCAGGCGAATAGTTCTTGGAATCGTCCATTACTTGCAGCGTGATCGTGGTGAATCCGTTATTACGCGCATAGGTTTCCACACTGCTTTGGACCATCGGTTTCACGAAAACCGGAAGACGATCGAGTTTTTCCTTCGCGTCAGGCGTCCAGGTGAATTCCGATGCAGCAGAGCCGCCGCTCGCCGGCTTGCCGGAGTTCGTCAACCCCATCTCGGCCACCATCGCGGAAAATGGACAACCGCTGCTGGGTTTTTCTCCCGGCGTGTTGGTTGTTGCAGCCGCGACCGAAGCCACCGGCTGACCTCCTTGAACTCTCTCATTCAAATAGGCCGCCATCTGACCAGAGGCTGGGGTGGCTTCGGCCTTCAGCCTACCCTTCGTCATTTCGAACGGCTCGGCCTCAACAGTGCGTCCCCCCAGCTTTACTCCGAGGGAACTGACCATCTGGGTTTCACCAGGATTCGTCACCATGGAGAACTTGGCATTGCAAGACGGACAGCCGAAAAACACGCCCAGCGTGCCCTCCCCTGGTTTTTCCACCTTTTCGAAGTTCATGTAAGTTTCACAGTTGAGGCATACGAATTTCATGGGTCTCCTCTTCAGTGCATCGTGTTACAGTTGTTCGGCCAACACCTTCTTGTAATCGATGAGCGTCCTGATACGCCCAGCTATTTCCTGGTACCGTTGAATGGTCGGATAGGTTTCGTCGAGCAACGGCTCCCCCTTGTCGAAGGTACGGGCGAGGGTCCGGTCGAAGGGAATGCGTCCGAGCAGCGGCAAATCCAGCATCTCACACATCGCCTCGGTATTGCCTTCGAACAACTCGTTCACTTCCCCACAAGAAGGGCAGCGATACTCACTCATATTTTCGACAATGCCCATGACCTTGATCCCTATATCGCGAGCATAGGTAACCGACTTCTGCACCACATCCGATGCCACTTCTGATGGTGTCGTCACGACAATCGCTCCTGCCAGGTCAGGAATAAACCCGGCAATGACCGGCGGTTTGTCCGCTGCGGCCCCCGGAGGGAGATCGACCAGTAGATAATCGAGCTCACCCCAGACGACATCGGCCAGAAACTCTCGAATGACATTCATTTCCATCAATCCTAACCAGACCGGACTGACATCCATCGGCCCTTTCCAACGAACCGGCGATGCATCATCCAAGAAGAAGTCCATCGATGCGACTTTCACCCCGAGCGGCCCGACCGGGGGAATTGCCCCCTCAGGCCTCATAGTCAACGACTGGCCGTGTAATCCCAACATGCGAGGCACACAGGGTCCGTTCAGATCCACGTCTAAAATCCCGACCTTCGCTCCCTGGCGCGCAAAGGCCAACGCCAAATTGACCGTGGTCATGCTCTTGCCCACGCCGCCTTTTCCGCTCATGACCACCAGCTTGTGCTTAATGCCGGCCATGCGTGCACGGAC
>CAZAKX010000379.1:0-1510 GCA_964485915.1 uncultured Nitrospira sp.
GGTCGCGAGCGCATCTGGGTTACGACGATCCTGGCTGAAACAGCCGCCCGCACCGGGGGCATCCGAGAGGCTGAGGAGTCTTTCACTGAAGCCTTCAAGGTCGGCATCAAAGATCAATACTTGCTCGGCGCCTACGCAGACTTCCTATTGGATCAACGCCGGTATCAGGATGTAATTTCCCTACTTCAATCAGAAACAAGGGCCGATGGATTGCTCCTGCGTCTGGCTCTCGCGGAACAGGCCTTAAAGCTGCCCACGTTCCAAAACCATGCAGCCGAACTGACAGCCCGTTTTGCGGCCAGCCACGAGCGAGGAACAAACGTCCACGCCAGTGAGCAGGCACGATTCACACTGGCCTTGCTTCACGATGCGAAGCGGGCACTTCCGTTAGCCCAAGCCAATTGGAACGTCCAGCGCGAACCAGCGGACGCCAGAATCCTCCTTGAAAGCGCTCTCGCAGCTGGGAACCGAACGGCGGCTCAGCCGGTGCTTGATTGGATGAAGACGAACCATGTGGAAGACTTTCAGTTGCGACAACTCGCAACACAGTTTCAGGAGGCAAGATTCTGATGCGTACCCTGCTCGTCATCGCCTGGCTTCTGCTCAGCCTTCCTGCTTGGGCCCACAAACCCAGCGATAGCTATCTCTCACTCTCGATTCAGCATGATCACATTGAGGGACAATGGGACATCGCCTTACGCGACCTTAATGATGCCGTTGGATTAGATGGTGATGGAAACGGTCAACTTACGTGGGTAGAAGTCCGAAGCAAACACGACGAGATCACCGCTTACGCATTGTCACGCCTCACCCTATCAGGGAATAGGCAGATCTGTCAGATTCAGGTTCTAGAACAGCTCATCGACCATCACACGGACGGAGCTTATTCAGTCCTGCGTTTCCGTTCCAATTGCGGCAGACCGATCGAACGCCTCGCGGTGGACTACCGACTCCTGTTCGATATTGATGCACAACATAAGGGACTTTTGCGACTGACCCAAGGTGGACAGACCACCCCCGCCATTTTCAGCCGCGAATCGCCGACTCAGGAATTCTCGATCACAGAGCGGTCTCGCTGGACTGAAAGCATGCAATTCATTCACGAAGGCATCTGGCACATCTGGCTAGGATTCGATCATGTCCTGTTCTTGCTGGCCCTTTTGCTTCCCGCCGTTTTGGTTCGAAATGACGGTCGCTGGCAGGCGGCGGGTAATTTTTCATCGGTGTGCTGGAACGTCGTCAGCATCGTCACGGCCTTTACCATGGCCCACTCTTTGACGTTGAGTCTGGCCACTCTGGATTTCGTTCGACTCCCGTCTCGGTTGGTGGAATCGACCATCGCCGCGTCAGTCGTGCTCGCAGGGCTTGGCAACTTGTATCCAACTGTGATGACACGTCGATGGCTGATTGCATTTGGGTTCGGGCTCATCCACGGGTTTGGATTCGCTGCAGTACTCACTGATCTTGGGCTACCTCAAGACTCCCTGTTGTTGAGCCTGGTCAGCTTCAA
>CAZAKX010000380.1:0-1501 GCA_964485915.1 uncultured Nitrospira sp.
AGAGCATGAAGTCACAGTCCCCCCGAATGCCGATGGTCGAATACGGAACCACCAGTACTTTGCAGGCGTAGTCCTCTACGGCCTGCAGGAACTCCTGTTTGCCCTGGGCGCGCACATCCTCCGGTAACCGCCGCCAAGCTGGATCGACTTGATAAAACACAAAATTGACATACTGGCGTTTGCTTGCCTGGGGCGCCGGGGCTTGTTCGGGGATGGACATTGACACTCCTTGTAGAACATCCGGAAAATTCGTTGCTGCATCTCGCGAAGCGTATCGCGCAAACAAAGAGGAGATACCTTCCCCTTCCGTCCTGCGCTTCCCGCGAACAGGCTTCTGCGGCTTAGGGATAGGACGGCAGCACTTCCTCCACCATCACGCTGTTTAGAAGCCAATGGCCCCATAGATGCCGGCGGTCCAGAAATTGTTCACCGTGTTGGTTTGATTGGAGGCTAAGTGAAATCGGCTGTCGAGCCCAAGCCAGAACTCTTTCCATAGGCGATACTCAGCGCCGCCGCCGAACTGAACCCCGATGTCCAAATAATTGACCTGACTGGATGTCGGGCTGATGACGTGAAAATCCAACCCAGCCGGAATGACCCAGGGTTGGAAATCGGTCCCCTGCCTGAACTTGACCTTGGGCGCTACGCTCGCGGTCAACATGGTCATCTGCACCTTGGCCGGAGTAAAATTGCTCACCGGCGTCAGGGCCTCCCCGCTCACGACGCTGCTGGAACTCCATCGTTTGAACTCCAATCCGATCTCGCCCACAAGCGCAACGCCGTTCACCATGCCCCACAGATCCTTGGTGATCATGAGTTCGGCTCCACCGCCGATGTAATAGCCGCCGGTCCCATCATTCTTACCACCAGCGCCATGGACATCGGTGATAAACTCACCGGCTCGATCGCTCAGCATCTTGCCATAGCCCCCGCGAAAAAACACGCGATTCCCTTTCGAGGTCGTCTCTGTCGTCTCCTCGGCCGAGACAGACCATGCACCACCTAGAGTGAACGCTGCGGCAAGTGCAATTACGACAGGCCAGACTCCGATGTTGTTCCTCGTGTTCCAAACCTGCATGATACTTTCCCTTCTTGGCTACGCATCGAGGAGCACGGCCCTCCCTCGAGCAATCAGCTAACAGACACCTGGCGACCTGAAATGTCAGCTTGGTGAATAAGCGATTTCTCACTGGTCCATCATTCAATCCACGGGCACAACACACGTCATCGCCTTCTCTTGGCCCTGCTCAATCGTTAGGTGACGACTCGCGCATCCTTCTCTGCAATGCTCAGGTCAGCCCTGATTGCTGAAGACCCTTCCTCGCGACCGTGCGCTTCGGATGCTCCTCCACATCGATCGCCCGGGACTGCATGGACCCTCCTCCATCGTTCGATCAATCTGACCGACAACCCCACTCGTCAGTAGTCCTGCTTGTCGGACTGCCACCAGCCCTGCCTGCATAGAAAATGAGGGGGTCACCCTCACCTGTGACCCCCTCAC